>NZ_JADO01000031.1:0-1192 GCF_000518425.1 Pseudoalteromonas sp. 23_GOM-1509m | reverse complement strand
CTAAGCTGATTGGAGCCGCAGTGACCAGGTGGCTGGGACTGTTTATTAAAAACACAGCACTGTGCAAAATCGCAAGATGACGTATACGGTGTGACACCTGCCCGGTGCCGGAAGGTTAATTGATGGGGTTATCTTCGGAGAAGCTCTTGATCGAAGCCCCGGTAAACGGCGGCCGTAACTATAACGGTCCTAAGGTAGCGAAATTCCTTGTCGGGTAAGTTCCGACCTGCACGAATGGTGTAACCATGGCCACGCTGTCTCCACCCGAGACTCAGTGAAATTGAAATCGCAGTGAAGATGCTGTGTACCCGCGGCTAGACGGAAAGACCCCGTGAACCTTTACTACAGCTTGGCACTGAACATTGAACCTACATGTGTAGGATAGGTGGGAGACTTAGAAGCAGAGACGCTAGTTTTTGTGGAGTCGTCCTTGAAATACCACCCTTGTAGTTTTGATGTTCTAACGTTGGCCCCTGAATCGGGGTTACGGACAGTGCCTGGTGGGTAGTTTGACTGGGGCGGTCTCCTCCCAAAGAGTAACGGAGGAGCACGAAGGTTGGCTAAGTACGGTCGGACATCGTACGGTTAGTGTAATGGTAGAAGCCAGCTTAACTGCGAGACAGACACGTCGAGCAGGTACGAAAGTAGGTCATAGTGATCCGGTGGTTCTGAATGGAAGGGCCATCGCTCAACGGATAAAAGGTACTCCGGGGATAACAGGCTGATACCGCCCAAGAGTTCATATCGACGGCGGTGTTTGGCACCTCGATGTCGGCTCATCACATCCTGGGGCTGAAGTCGGTCCCAAGGGTATGGCTGTTCGCCATTTAAAGTGGTACGCGAGCTGGGTTTAGAACGTCGTGAGACAGTTCGGTCCCTATCTGCCGTGGGCGTTTGAGAATTGAGAGGGGTTGCTCCTAGTACGAGAGGACCGGAGTGAACGAACCGCTGGTGTTCGGGTTGTCATGCCAATGGCATTGCCCGGTAGCTACGTTCGGAACTGATAAGCGCTGAAAGCATCTAAGCGCGAAGCAGGCCTCGAGATGAGTTCTCACTAGACTTTTAAAGTCTCTGAAGGGCCGTTGAAGACTACAACGTTGATAGGCAAGATGTGGAAGTGGTGTGAGCCATTAAGCTAACTTGTACTAATTACCCGTGAGGCTTAACCATACAACGCCAAACGCGTTTTATG
>NZ_JADO01000030.1:0-1558 GCF_000518425.1 Pseudoalteromonas sp. 23_GOM-1509m | reverse complement strand
CAATATGCATTAACGGCGCACCGTGAAGGTGTCGTGCTTCAAGACGACTTTATCCAAGGGCAACGTGTTGATGCTGGGGATTCAGTCATGTTGTTAGCTGATGAAAAACAACTATGGGTTGAAGCAAAAGTTTCTCCAAATAAAAAGCTAAATTTATCAATTGATTCTCCTGCGGTACTTAAATTAGAAGGCCAGAGTTACAATGCCAAAGTTATCCAAGAAGCCCATACAATTGATCCCGTAACTCGTACAAGAATTATTAGATTGGGGGTACAGAATGCTGATGATAACCTTCATTCAGGTATGTTTGTAAAAGTTTACTTTCAGTTTGCCACAAAGCAGAAAGTGATGGCTGTGCCAGAAGAAGCATTGATCCGCAGCGCAGATGGTGATTGGACCGTATTTGTCGAAGACCACCCTGGAGAATTTAAAGCTGTAGAAGTAGAACTAGGCCGAGCCTTAGGTGATTTTAGGGAAATCATTGGCCTTGATAGTGGGACGCGAATTGTAACCAAAGGCGCATTTTTTGTTGCTTCTGAAATCGCTAAAGGCGGATTTGATCCGCATAACCACTAAGGAGCAAGACTATGTTTAATAAAATAATAGATTGGTCTGTTAATAATAGACTCCTGATTTTGATTGCGCTGTTTGCCACAATTGTCGGCGCAATTATGGTTATACCAAAACTAAATTTAGATGCCTTTCCTGATGTTACTAATGTTCAAGTTGCTGTAAATACTGAAGCGCCAGGACTAGCTGCTGAAGAAGTTGAACAACTCATTACGTACCCCATTGAAGCGGTCATGTATGCCTTACCTGATGTAGAACAAGTGCGCTCAATTTCTAAAACAGGCTTGTCTGGCGTCACGGTTGTTTTCAAAGAAGGCACCGACATTTACTTTGCAAGACAACTTGTATTTGAGCGTCTTCAAGCCGCAAAAGAACTGATACCAGAAGGTGTCGGCACACCCGAAATGGGGCCAAACACCTCAGGGCTAGGCCAAGTATTTCAGTACCTTCTTATTTCAGATAAAGATGCAGGCTATGATGCTATGGCACTCAGGAGTCTCAATGATTGGGTAGTAAAATTACTCGTTATGCCTGTCGATGGTGTTACTGATGTACTCTCCTTTGGAGGTATTGTTAGGCAGTACCAAGTAAATGTAGATCCATCTAAGCTTCTTTCTTATAACCTAACGCAAGAAGACGTTGTTGGTGCCCTAGATAACAACAATGCCAATGTTGGCGGATGGTATATGAACCGTGGGCAAGAGCAGCTTGTTATTAGAGGTGCAGGTTGGTTTGAAAGTGGTGACGCTGGTATTAGTAATATCAAACAAGTTCCCGTCAAAACAGTTGATGGGACAGTTGTGACGGTTTCGGATATTGCTAAAGTTGAAATGGGCAGTGAAATTCGTCAAGGTGCTGTCACAATGACGCGCAAAACCGAAGACGGTAAAGTCGAAAATTTAGGTGAAGTTGTCTCTGGCATTGTCTTAAAACGCATGGGGTCTAATACTAAAGCCACCATTGATGGTATCAATGCAAGAATCCCATT
>NZ_JADO01000029.1:0-5099 GCF_000518425.1 Pseudoalteromonas sp. 23_GOM-1509m | reverse complement strand
ATCATATAGCCAAAGAGGATAAAGCGTTAATAGCACTGCTACAGGCCCTAGAATGCTGAAGACAGCTCTGGTATGGTTTTTATTTTTGTGCCAGTTGTATAAGTTTACCAATAGTTCCAAAGATGCAAAAATAGGTAAAAGCGTATTTACAGCTATTCCTTCGAAGTGAGAGAAGAAGCCTAGTCCTAATGCCGATGCAAGTGACCTTAATGCAGGGAGGCAGGCCGTGCCGCTAGCCAAACGCCACTAGAGCCTACTCTGTCTAATATTTTATTTATCATTTGAAAGTCTATTGGTTGATATTACCATCATTCTAAACTCCGTATACAAGTACGGAGTCAATCATTTTAATGAGTCAATTATGGGGCAATGTGTTGGATCTTCGTTTTGCATACAGGTATTTGTCATACCCACAATTACTTTCTCTAAACGTTGAAGGTCATTAATTTTGTCTCGAATGATTGCTAACTTTTGTCGGTTTAATAGCTCAACTTGAGCGCAGTTGCTGTCCATAGACATTAGCGATTTTATTTCTCTTAACGTAAAGCCGAGCGCTTTGGCTTTTGTGATAAACCTAAGTTGTCCTGCTATTGATTCGTCATATTGTCTATAACCAGATATTGGTTTTTCAGGTTGTGTAATCAGTCCTTCTCGTTCATAAAAACGAATGGTTTCTACATTTAAATTTAATGATTGTGCTAATTTGCCAATGGTTTTCATTATTGCCTTTGTGAATACTACTAATCTAAAGTTATATTTAGTTCAACTATCTAATGACTTGATAATGCCACAGACTTCAATTGTACCGTCAGACCCGCAAGAGCTTGCCATTAGTTTTAACTCTTTTTTGAGTGCATTCAATTCCTTCATTCGTTGATTAACTAAAGTTAGTTGCCGATCAATTAATGCATTTACACTAGAGCAACTCTCCTCTGGCTTGTTTTTTAATTCAATGAGTCGCTTAATATCATTAAGCGGAATATCTAAACTTCGACAATGCTTTACGAACTCTAGCTCTTTAAATGCCTTATTAGAATACAACCTGAAATTCCCTTCAGTGCGATCAGGATCTGACAGCAAGCCCTCCTTTTCATAATATCGGATGGTTTGTACTGAATACCCCGATGTTTTCGATAACTCACCAATTTTCATAAAATTTCCAAATAAACTTGACCCTATAGTCACTATAGGATTTATAGTTAGAGCATACAAGTTAATCGGAGATGAAAATGAGCGATTGTGGGTGTGAAGTTGAGCTAAAAGATAACCAGCAAAAAACGGTGCTTTATTGGCTTCTGGCTATCAATGCCTCGATGTTTGTTTTTGAAATTGGCTTTGGTTGGTTATCAGAATCAACGGCTTTAATTGCAGATTCGTTAGACATGCTAGCGGATGCAATCGTCTATGCAATTGCACTATACGCGGTGGGAAAGTCAATCCAACATAAGGCTAATGCTGCTTTAGTGAGTGGCTATTTCCAACTGGGGTTAGGCGTGCTAATTCTAATGGATATTGCTAGAAGGCTGTATGGTGAAAGTGAGCCTCACTCTTGGTTTATGATTGGCGTAGGCATGGTTGCTTTAGTTGCAAATGTGATTTGTCTCATCCTTATTCGAAAGCACAACAACGATGAAGTACATATGAGAGCTAGCTGGATATTTTCAGCGAATGATGTAATTGCAAATCTTGGTGTCGTTATCGCAGGCATACTCGTTATGGTGCTGAAACAGCGTTGGCCTGATATCGTCATTGGTAGCATCATTTCAATGTTAATTCTTCGAGGCGCTTACCGAATACTAAGCGATGCTAAACAAGAATTAGCTGTTGCTGAGAAAACACGTTAAACACCAAATGAAGATAAACAATCAACCTTTGGTTGTTCAAAGTAAGGAAACATCAATGAATAGCAAATATCTAGAAAAAACCAAGATAGTAAATTTTGAACACTCTACAATTCAATCATTAATTTCTGAGCGTAATTGGCAAGAACTCGATGACTTCAACAAAATTGGTGCAGCCTACCAATTTGTTAAAGATGAAATATTATTTGGTTACAATGAGAGTGATGATATTTCAGCAAGCAGTGTTTTAGCCGATGGTTACGGACAATGCAATACCAAGGGTAACTTGCTGATGGCTTTGTTACGAGGATTAGGTATTCAATGTCGTTTTCACGGCTTTACTATTGAGCAGCGATTACAAAAAGGAGCTATTCCAACTTATGTATTTTGGTTAGCACCTAAATATATCATTCATAGTTGGATTGAAGTTTATTTCAAGGATCGTTGGATAAACTTAGAAGGCTTTATATTAGATGAACAATATTTAAGTTCACTACAGCACAAATTTAGTCAAATAAAAAACGAATTTTGTGGTTATGGTGTTGCAACAAAGTGTTTCTCTTCGCCAGATACAGATTGGCGTGGTCAAGATACCTATATACAAAAAGAAGGTATTCATGATGATTTTGGTGTTTATAATTCCCCTGATGAGTTTTATCTCGAAAAAGGAACTAACTTATCAGGAATCAAACGTTGGATGTATCAACGAGTGATCCGTCACTTTATCAATTTTAACGTAGTCAATGTAAGAAATTTAAAAGTTCTTGAGGTGGAAAATGCACAATCATAGCCATAGCCATTCGCATGGAAAAGACGACCGTATAGGTTGGACATTTTTCCTTAATGTTTCATTTACTATTATCGAATTTATTGGTGGTTGGCTAACCAACAGTACCGCTATTATGGCTGATGCTGTACATGACCTGGGTGACAGTTTATCTATAGGATTCGCTTGGATACTGAGTCGTTTCTCGGATAAAGAAGCATCCGATAGATTTAGCTATGGCTATCGTCGTCTTACCCTGTTTGGCGCATTAATTAACAGTATTGTATTAGTTATTGGTTCTGTCTGGGTGCTATTTGAAGCAATACCAAGATTATCTAATCCTGAAATGCCAATGGCTGAAGGAATGTTGGGTCTTGCATTACTTGGGGTTGCTGTTAATGGGTATGCAGTATTTAAACTAAAAGCGGGTAAAACGCTGAACGAAAAAGTACTTACGTGGCATTTGCTTGAAGACGTACTTGGCTGGGTTGCAGTCCTAATTGTTTCTATCGTGCTGCTTTTTGTAGATCTACCAATATTAGATCCTTTGCTTTCTATAGGCTTTACACTGTTTATATTGTTTAACGTTTTGAAAAACCTGAAAACAACATTGGCACTATTTCTTCAAGCTACACCTGATGAAGAAGTGCAGAATAATATTGAAAAAGCGATAAAGGCTATACCTGAAATTAATGGGATTCATCATATGCACTTTTGGTCATTAGACGGGGAAAGTCACGTATTAACTGCTCACCTAGAGTTAGCCCATAACTTTGAGGTTGATAAATTAATTAGGCTAAAACAACAAGTGGCTAAGGAACTTTCTTCTTATAATTTATCTCATACAACCATTGAGTTTGAGTTTGAGTTTCCTCAAGAAACTTGCCGTGACGAGCATGAAAAACATGCGCATGGCTAGTTTAGAAAACCTTTTTTTGATATTATAATTTTTCATATTTAAGTAGGTGTTTATTTTGAAATTCAATGTTGCGTTAAAAATACTATTAGTCGTTTCGATTGTTTTGCAATCGTTAACTGCTGTTGTATCCGCAACACCTGAGAATCACCAAATAGATATAGAGCACCTTCAAATTCAACATGATCATGCAGATGATCGAAATGTCTCAAATGATAATGTAGGTGATGAGCAGCATAATGAAAAAGATTGTCATCACTGCGGACATTGCAGTGGCAGCCACTTATCTTGGATTTTAGTCAGTAATTCAAATACCACGGGCAAACTAAACATTATCAATAAAACGCCTTATCAAATTGATCAAACAAGTACCTTTCTTGAAGCGATACTTCGTCCGCCCATTTCTTAATTAGATTAATTTTTAATGACCTATTTATCCTTTAATAATGGATAAAGGTTTCGTGTTTATTAATTTTAAAATTAAGAATTTTTATGTATATATATTTAAAAAATGCAGGTTTAGTCCTGTCTTTATGTATGGCTGTGAGTTTTTCAGTTGCCACTTATGGGAAACAGAAAAGTATTTCATGGCTAGATAGTCAAATAAATAAAGATCCCGAAGTTGTTGCGGCTAAA
Organism: Pseudoalteromonas sp. 23_GOM-1509m; assembly: GCF_000518425.1. NCBI lineage: Bacteria > Pseudomonadati > Pseudomonadota > Gammaproteobacteria > Alteromonadales > Pseudoalteromonadaceae > Pseudoalteromonas > Pseudoalteromonas sp. 23_GOM-1509m. The sequence continues at coordinate 940 of NZ_JADO01000029.1, read as the reverse complement.
GAGTTACTTAATGCAAGTAATCATAGAGCCAAGAGCTTAACTAAAGCCGTATATAACCCAGAGCTTGAAGCAAGCTATGAAAAAGAGGGTGATTTTGATAATTATTCTATTGGTATCAGTCAAACGATTGATTTTTGGGATAAGCAATCAGCAAATAAAAGCATTGGTGAAATTGGTGTTTATGCAAACCAGCAACAATTGTTATCTCTACTCGATTCTAAAAAGGCTAACGCTTTAACTGCAATAGTTAATTGGCAAGCAGCAAAAAAGGTGGCTCAGTTACTTTCAGTAAGAGAAAATCAATTACAAACGCTCGTTGGAATTATTGAAGATAAGCGAAAAGCAGGACTTTTAGAGCCACTTGACGCTGAACTGGTTTATTTAAACTTGTCCCAAGTTTTCAGTGAAATATCTGAGTCGCAAATTGCTTTGAAAAATGCAGAGGTAAATGTTCAGGAGTTATTGCCTGATTGGACGCCTAATACTACCAATTTGTTTTCATTTACTTTTGGAGCAACAAACTATTCATTTAACTCTCAGTGGGTTGAGGAACATCCAAAAGTTAAACTCGCTAGAGCGCAATGGAAGATAAAACAATCTAAAGCTCAACTAACCACTATGGAATCTAAAGCCAATCCAACCATTGGCGTTAGCGCAGGGAAAAGTGGAGATGAAGACTTGATTGGCGTGACTTTCTCAATGCCTTTAAATATCAGAAATAACTATTCAGATACTGTTAAAGCCGCTTATTCAGAAGCAATTGCAGCAGAGGCTAACTTTCGGTCGGTTTATCGAAAGCAGTCATTTGAAGCAAAAGCTAATTATGAATCGCTTATTGTCAGTAAAAAATATTATGAGCAATGGCAAAAACTGACAAAAGGCAGATTAGATAGCAGCGAAAACTTATTAAATAAGCGCTGGGAAGCTGGTGACATTAATA
>NZ_JADO01000028.1:0-11661 GCF_000518425.1 Pseudoalteromonas sp. 23_GOM-1509m | reverse complement strand
ATCATATAGCCAAAGAGGATAAAGCGTTAATAGCACTGCTACAGGCCCTAGAATGCTGAAGACAGCTCTGGTATGGTTTTTATTTTTGTGCCAGTTGTATAAGTTTACCAATAGTTCCAAAGATGCAAAAATAGGTAAAAGCGTATTTACAGCTATTCCTTCGAAGTGAGAGAAGAAGCCTAGTCCTAATGCCGATGCAAGTGACCTTAATGCAGGGAAGCAGGCCGTGCCGCTAGCCAAACGCCACTAGAGCCTACTCTGTCTAATATTTTATTTATCATTTGAAAGTCTATTGGTTGATATTACCATCATTCTAAACTCCGTATATAAGTACGGAGTCAATCATTTTAATGAATCAATTATGGGGCAATGTGTTGGATCTTCGTTTTGCATACAGGTATTTGTCATATCCACAATTACTTTCTCTAAACGTTGAAGGTCATTAATTTTGTCTCGAATGATTGCTAACTTTTGTCGGCTTAATAGCTCAACTTGAGTGCAGTTGCTGTCCATAGACATTAGCGATTTTATTTCTCTTAACGTAAAGCCGAGCGCTTTGGCTTTTGTGATAAACCTAAGTTGTCCTGCTATTGTTTCGTCATATTGTCTATAACCAGATATTGGTTTTTCAGGTTGTGTAATCAGCCCTTCTCGTTCATAAAAACGAATGGTTTCTACATTTAAATTTAATGATTGTGCTAATTTGCCAATGGTTTACATTATTGCCTTTGTGAATACTACTAATCTAAAGTTATATTTAGTTTAGCTATCCAATGATTTGATGATGCCGCACGCTTCAATTGTATTGTCTGAACCACAAGCACTTGCCATCTGTTGTAATTCAGCTTTAAGCGCCCTTAATTCTTTCATACGTTTATTCACTAGTGCAAGTTGCTGATCAATTAATGCATTAACGCTAGAGCAGCTTTCTTCTGGCTTATTTTTTAATTCGATAAGACGTTTAATATCATTGAGTGATATATCTAGGCTGCGACAATGCTTTACGAATTCCAATTGTTTAAGTGCTTTACTATCATACAGCCTGAAATTACCTTCTGAACGGTTTGGATTTAACAGTAATCCTTCTCTTTCATAATATCTAATCGTTTGTATTGAACAGCCCGATTTTTTTGACAATTCGCCTATTTTCATCAATTTCCCCCAGACATTTGACTCTATAGTTACTATAGGATCTATAGTATAGGTATGCAACGAAAGGGATATATAAAAATGACTGAGAAATATTTAAACAATACGAATATCGTTAATTTTGAACACAAAGATATCCAATCCCTGATCGATCAACGAGGGTGGAAAAATTTGGATAATTTCAACAAAATTGGTGCCGCTTATCAGTTTGTAAAAGATGAAATAATGTTTGGCTATAACAAGAGTGATGATATTTCAGCAAGCGATGTGCTAGCAGATGGTTATGGACAATGTAATACTAAGGGTAATCTGTTAATGGCACTATTGCGTGGACTAGGTATCCAGTGTCGTTTCCAAGGTTTTACCATTGATCAGCAACTATAAAAAGGTGCTATCCTAAGCTTGTATTTTGGTTAGCACCTAAATACATCATTCATAGTTGGGTAGAAGTTTACTTTGAAGGGCGTTGGATAAACTTAGAGGGCTTTATATTGGATGAGCAATACTTAAGCTCACTACAGCAGAAATTTAGCCAAGCAAAAGATGAGTTTTGTGGTTATGGTGTTGCAACAAAGTGCTTATCTTCACCCGGTACGGATTGGCGTGGAGAGGATACCTATATTCAAAAAGAAGGTATTCATGACGACTTTGGGCTTTATGATTCACCAGATAAGTTCTATCTCGAAAAAGGTACTAATCTATCAGGTGTAAAACGTTGGTTGTATCAACGAGTGATCCGACATTTGATTAATATGAATGTATCAAAAATAAGAAATAAAAAAGTACTGGAGGTACAAAATGCACAACCATAGTCACAGTCATCAGCATGGTAAAGACGACCGGATTGGTTGGGCATTTTTCCTTAATGTGATATTTACCATTATCGAATTTATAGGTGGTTGGCTCACAAACAGTACGGCGATAATGGCGGATGCCGTTCACGATCTTGGTGATAGTCTTTCAATAGGTTTTGCGTGGATTTTAAGTCGTTTTTCAGATAAAGAAGCATCAGACAAATTCAGCTATGGTTATCGCCGACTTACACTTTTTGGTGCATTGGTAAATAGTATTGTTTTGATTATCGGCTCTATTTGGGTTTTATTTGAAGCAATACCTAAGCTGTCCAATCCTGAAATGCCTGTAGTTGAGGGGATGTTAGGGCTAGCCATACTCGGTGTTGCCGTAAATGGTTATGCGGTATTCAAATTAAAAGCGGGTGAAACACTAAATGAAAAAGTGCTGACATGGCACCTACTTGAAGATGTACTCGGTTGGGTTGCCGTTCTTATAGTCTCTATTGTATTGTTGTTCGTTGAACTGCCGATATTAGATCCTCTATTATCAATAGGGTTTACGCTGTTTATCTTATTTAACGTTTTCAAAAATCTTAAATCAACATTGGTGCTTTTTCTTCAAGCTGCACCCGATAAAGAGACCCAAGAGCGTATTAAGCAGTCATTAATTGAATTTCCTGAAGTAAATGGTATACACCATATGCATTTTTGGTCACTGGATGGTGAAAGTCACGTTTTAACAGCGCACCTTGAGCTGAGTGACAACTTTGACGTTAAAGAATTAATTAAGCTTAAACAAGAGGTTGCAGCTAAATTATCTTCCTATCATTTATCGCATACGACGATAGAGTTTGAGTTTTTAAATGAAAATTGTAGGGATGAAGCAGAGTAAGTTTTATCAATAAAATTTTGGAGCATACAATATAAAAAGCAGCTTAATTAGGCATAACTTAGTAATTAAGCTGCTTTTTTGCTTTTAGATTTCGTCGGATTGCTGTTTGTTACTCTCAGCGCCATGCGCCCATTGATATAAAATAGGCAATACAAACAAAGTTAAAATGGTAGAAGATACAATACCGCCGATAACAACTGTTGCTAGTGGTCGTTGTACTTCTGCACCAATTCCAGTGTTTAACGCCATTGGAATAAAACCTAAACTTGCGACCAGTGCCGTCATTAAAATAGGTCTTAAACGAATGATGGCACCTTCAATGATCGCTACGTATAGGTCGCCTTTTTCATGCCAAAGATCTCGAATAAAAGCCAACATAACCAAGCCATTTAATACTGCGACACCTGACAATGCAATGAAGCCGACACCTGCCGAAATTGATAAGGGCATGTCTCTTAAATAAAGTGAAAATACGCCCCCTGTTAATGCTAAAGGCACGCCACTGAAAATGATTAATGCATCTTTTAATGAACCAAATGCTATAATCAAAATACCTAGGATAACAACCAATGTTATCGGTACAACTAGGCTTAATCGCTTACTTGCTGATTCTAGTTGTTCAAACGTTCCACCATAATCAAGCCAGTATCCTGCTGGAATTTCTCCTTCCTGATTAATTTTAGCTTTAACTTCTTTTACAAAACCGCCTAAATCTCTACCACGAACATTGACGGTAACCACAACTCTTCTTTTTCCGTTCTCTCGGCTAATCTGCGCGGGTAAAGACTCTGATTTAAGCTCTGCAACTTCTTCAATTGGCACATAGTTACCATTCTCAAGTGGAAGCGGCAGATGCTTCAAGCTATCGATATCCGTTCTTATTTGCTCTGGTAGGCGAACAACTAACTCAAACCGTCTGTCACCTTCATAAATGATCCCCGCAGATTCACCGCCAATCGCAGTGGCAACCCAGTCTTGCAATTCGGTAACGTTCAATCCATACCTACCAAGCGCTTCTCGTTTAGGAATTACTGATAAAGATGGAACACCTGTGACCTGTTCTATTCGAGCATCAGCGGCACCATCCACGGTTTTCACAATATTTAGAATATCTTTTGCGGTAAGTAATAACCGATCCAAATCATCACCAAATATTTTGATGCCGACATCAGCTCTAACGCCAGAAATCAATTCATTGAAACGCATTTGAATAGGCTGAGTGAATTCATAGTTGTTGCCTGGAATGTTTTTCAGTACTTTTTCCATTTCTTCAACTAATTCACTTTTTGGTTTTGAAGGTTCGGCCCATTCTTTACGTGGTTTTAAAATAACAAAGATATCAGCAATACTCGGTGGCATTGGGTCGGTTGCTACTTCTGGTGTGCCAATGCGCGAGAATACTTTATCAACTTCAGGAAACGCTTTAATACGTTGCTCAAGTACTTCTTGCATTTCTACTGATTGCTCTAGGCCAGTCGATGGAATTCTTAATGCCTGTAGTGCAATATCACCTTCATTTAATTGAGGAACAAATTCTGTCCCAAGCGTAGTTGCTAACCAAAGGCTATACCCCATTAACAGCGTTGAGAATGAAACAATAATCCAACGAAATTTCATCGCCATTTTTAACAATGGTTCATAAATAGACTTGGTTGAACGAATAACTACACTTTCTTTTTCGCTGATTTTACCTTTCATAAACACAGCTACAGCAGCAGGAACCAGTGTAACTGAAAGGATCATTGCGGAAATTAACGCCATAACGACAGTTGCCGCCATAGGGTGGAACATTTTCCCTTCAACGCCAGTTAGCGTGAAAATGGGGATGTAAACAACAGTGATAATTGCCACACCAAACAAGCTTGGACGTATCACTTCTGAAGTGGCTTCAAAAACGGTATTTAGGCGTTCTCTTAAGTCTTGCCTATGACCGTTGTGTTGGGCCTGTGCTAACCTACGGACAGAGTTTTCAACGATGATTACAGCCCCGTCCACTATCAAGCCAAAGTCCAATGCGCCGAGACTCATTAAATTGGCAGATACTCCTGCTTGCACCATACCTGTGATTGTCATTAACATGGAAATAGGGATAACAGCAGCGGTAATGAGAGCTGCACGTAAATTTCCAAGTAGAATAAATAACACAACAATAACTAAAAGCGCACCTTCAACGAGGTTTTTGGTAACGGTTGCAATCGCTTTATCTACTAACGTTGTTCTGTCGTAAACAGGCTCTGCGGTAATGCCCTTTGGCAGAGATTTTTGTATTTCGCTGAGCTTATGTTCCACTTCTAAAGCAACGGTGCGAGAATTCTCACCAATCAGCATCATGGTTGTACCAAGCACTGTCTCAATGCCATTACGAGTAGCAGCCCCTGTTCTAAGTTCTTTGCCTATAGCAACATTGGCAACATCACTTATTTTTACAGGAATACCATCGTTCTTTTTGATGATGACATTGAGGATTTCATCCATTGTCGCAAGTTGCCCGATGGAGCGCACTAACACTTGTTGTCCGTTTTGCTCAATATAACCCGCGCCACGGTTATCATTATTTTTACGTAATGCATCAGAAACGTCTTCAAAGCTTACCTGATGAAAAAGTAATTTTTCGGGTTTCGGCGTTATATGATACTGCTTGTTATAGCCGCCGATGCTGTTGACCTCAATGACGCCTTTAACTTGAGCCAATTGCGGTTTAATGATCCAGTCTTGTATTTCTCTTAAGGCAATAGCGGTATAAGGCTCTCCATTAGGCATTTTAGCGTCAGGAGAAGCTTGTACGGTATACATAAATATTTCACCAAGCCCTGTGGAAATAGGACCCATCTCTGGCTCTAAGCCAGAGGGAATAACGCCTTTTATCGCAGCTAATCTTGCATTGATTAAGTTGCGTGCGAAATAAATATCGGTTCCCTCTTCAAAGATAACGGTCACCTGGGATAAACCATATCTTGAAAGAGAGCGGGTGTGAGACAGCTTTGGTAGTCCAGCTAATGCGTTTTCTACTGGAAAAGTTACCCTTTGCTCCGCTTCTAAAGGTGAATAACCGGGGGCAGAGGTATTTATTTGTACCTGTACGTTTGTTATATCTGGAACAGCATCAATGGGAAGTTTTTGATAACTCCACATACCAACGCCGATGATTACCATCAGCAAGCTTAATACTAAATAGCGCCTATTTATTGCAAGACGCAAAATTGATTCAATCATATTGCGTCTCCTAATCGTCGTCTTCTACTTCAGATTTCAAGATATCTGCTTTAATCAGATAACTGTTTTTGTTTACATATTCAGCGTCTTTACTGAGGCCATCAATGACCTCGATATAGTTTTTGTCTGAACGACCAAGGACAAGTGGTGCAAACTCGTACTCTTCATTTTCTTTTACAAAGACACCTAATTGTCCACCTAGCTCTTGTATGGCAACTTTCTCGACCGCTAAATCCACCTCAAATTGGTTTATCTTTACGTTGCCTTTTAATAATTGACCTGACGTTAGCTTTAACTCAGTGTTGTTTAATCGTACCCGTGCTAAAACATAAGGCTGATCTTTAGCTGGAATAATATTAGTGATGACTGAACTGAATGCGTGTTCACCTTGCTCAATATCAACATGCTGACCGACTTTGATTTGATTATATTGGCTGGTAAACACCTTAAATTCAGCCCACAAGGTGTCAAATTTGACGATTTCAAACAAGCTAGTGTTTTGCGTGATACCGCCAATATTTCCATTTCGCTGTAAAACAGTCCCAGAAACAGGCGATGTTATTTTATAAGTATTTAAGCTCTCATTAGATTCAATAACGGCTAATAGATCGCCTTTTTTTACCGTATCACCAACAGTGAAGTTTATTGTCTTTATAACGCCGTTATATCTAGCGCTAACTTGAAATAATTGTTCAGCGCCTATCGTCGTAGAGCCGTATACAGGGATAGTTTGGTTCAACGTTTTTGAAGCTAAATAGGCTGTTTCAACACCAACCTTTTTTGCCATGTTATTGTCGATTTTGCTTATGCCTTCTTCGCCTTCATGTTCATCTTCACTAGCGAAAACACTTTGAATGGGTGATAGATACCCAATAAAAATCAATAGTGCGAGTAAATAGTTTTTCATTTTGAATTCCTAAACGATTCAGTTAATCACTGAATCAATAAATTGTTATTAAACTTAAAGTGATGTTTATTTAGAGTGACAGCGCTTCGTTTGTTAGTTTTTCTATCTCTGCGCCATAAATTAGGGCAGCAGATGCCGCGTCAATAAGGGTTCGCCGAGCATTTAACAGCTCTTGTCTAGCCGATACATAATCAAGATATCCATATCGACCTTTTTGATAGGCGTCTTGAGTATCTTCCAGTGCATCTTCAAGCATTGGGATAACCGACTGCTTTAATGAATTAGCTGTTAATATGGCTTGTTTTCTATTGGAGTATGCTCGTAGTAAGTGATTTCTAAATCTTAACTTAGTCGCCTCTTTCTCTATGGCAACTTGGTCACGCTCTGCTAGCGCACTAGCGATTGCGCCAGAATTTCGCTTTTCAGCAAACAAAGGTAAGCTAAAGCCAGCGACCAGTGCCGTATCATTGGCTTCTTGAGAGCGCCTAACACCAACAGACCATTTGATATTGGCCGTTGACTCTGTTTTAGCCAACTGTAACTCGGCCTCTTTTAGTCGCTGCTCACTTGCATAAACTTGAATAGCAGGGTTTTTCTCTAATTTCGCAAAGAGACTACTAAAATCACTATCATTGCCAAACTGAAACAGATCTCCAGTTACTCTAGAGAATGACACTGATGTTTCTCCCCAGTAAGCTGATAAAGAAAGCTTTAGATATTCCAAGCGCTTTTGTTCAGATTGAAGGGTGAGGTTAGCCTGAGCAATAACTGCTTTTGAGCGTTTCACTTCAGCCTCAGGAGTAGCACCTGCGCGGTTACGCTGAGATACAATCTCTAAGGTTTCTTGTGCTAAGCTCAAAGCATTTTCTGCCAATATAACTCTTTGTTGGGCTGCAAGTACTTCCACGTACTTCTCAGTGACTTGAGCCATTAAATTAAGCGCAGAGACTTCTTTTTCAGCAGTGAGTAGTGTTCTTGATTTTGAAACAATTCCAATCCGCGCTGAGCGTTTATCTCCCATTTCGATAACCGAAGATAGAGCGACTGTTAATTCAGCACTGTCGAATGTATTAAATTCACCTGAGCCTGCAAAGTTCTCAGCTTCAAGCTCTAGTTCATAAGCAGGATTTAAACTTGCGATTTGTTCTCGTCCAATTAATGCCGTTTGCTTGAAATCAAATATTTTAAGTTCTGGATTTTGTTTAAGCGTCCACTGAATTGCCTCTTGAAGGTTTAACTGCTTCTCAAAGGCATAAACATTAAATGTAAAAAGTGACAAAGCGAGAAACGCGATATATTTAAGCCGAGGTGTTACACACCTTAAAATTGCTATCTTGCGATGCACACAGGTATTAAGTGCCATGTATACTTTCCTATAAATTTATATGTGATATTTAGGTCATTAACATTTGACCTTTCTTAATTTTCTATAAAATTTAGGCGTATTTAGGTGGGCGGAATGGCACCGAGATATAGCCTTTTAGCTCAGGGGAAACTAAGGCGTAGGTAGGGAAATATTCTATTGCTTGTAAAATATTACAAGAAGAATCTGTATTTAAAAATAACTGACAGCAGCAACAAAAATTACAATTATCAATTAAAGTTTGGCTATTACCCTCCTCAAATAAATTAGAGCTTTCAGGAGCTTTTAGCGGGGTAATAGACTCAGTTAGTGATATATTAAAAGAACTTTCAATTAAGTTTCCTTCAATCTCTTCTTGCGAAAAAAACACAGACTGCACCGCGATTAAAATCATTATCACGTATGATATATATGGTTTAAAATATGACGGGTGCATTCTTTTAACTACTTTCTACTTAAGACTTTAGCTGTAAGATGCGGCGAGCACCGTTTAAAACGACAACAGCAATAATCAAACCAATCACTAAATCTGGATAACGGCTGCTAGTTACTGTAACTAATAAGCCAGCTAAGATTACACCTACGTTTGCGATTACGTCATTTGCGGAAAAAATCCAACTCGCTTTCATATGAGCGCCGTCTTCTTTGTTGCCAAATATTAAAAACAGACAAGCAATGTTAGCGATTAGTGCTATTCCACCAAATATCATCATTAAAGAAGAGATAGGTTCACTACCGTAAATAAAGCGTCTTACGACTTCACTCAAAGCACCTAGCGCTAGAATAATTTGAAGTACACCAGATATATGTGCCGCTCTAAGTTTCATGCTTATGCTTTTACCGACAGCATATATAGCTAAACCATAAACAGCAGCATCAGCAAACATATCTAATGAGTCGGCAATAAGGCCAGCAGATTGCGCAATAATCCCAGCAATTACTTCTATAAAAAACATGACTCCATTAATGGCTAACAACCATTTTAGCGTTGATGCTTCTTTCATCTCATTTTTTTGGGCTAGATCTTTTGCTTTTGCAGCTTCGGTGCTGCAACTTTCTTTAGTTGATGCCAACTCTGCACCGAGATTGAGTTGTTGTAATTTTTTTGTTATCTCATCTAAATTTTCATCATGAAAAACCTTGACTAAACGGCTAGGAATATCAAATTGCAACCCAACTGAAGGCTCAATTGAGTCAAGTGCTAACCTAATCAATCTCTCTTCTGAAGGACAGTCCATTTGAGGTACTTTAAATGTACTGACAAACGCGCCACTATAGTTATCTAATTGTGTATCAATTTTTACATCTTCATTGGTAGAAGATGATTGACACTGACCACTACATTTTTCTGACATATTTAACACTCCGTAATAATATTAAAATAAGTATAAAATCTATAGTGGCTATAGAGTCAAATAAAAAATTATTTAATGTAAAAGCGTGGAAACTGAATTGAAAAGCTAGTTTAAGAAAATAGTTTCTGCTAGTATTTTAAATACTATATTTAACTGGTGATAACTTTGAACCTTAATGTTGTACTAAAAATGCTCTTGGTTATTTCGATTGTTTTACAATCGTTAACTGCTGTAGCATCCTCAACATCTGAGAATCACCAAATAGATATAGAGCACCTTCAAACTCAACATGATCATGCAGATGATCGAAATGTCTCAAATGATAATGTAGGTGATGAGCAGCATAATGAAAAAGATTGTCATCACTGCGGTCATTGCAGTGGCAGCCACTTATCTTGGATTTTAGTCAGTAATTCAAATACCACGGGCAAACTAAACATTATCAATAAAACGCCTTATCAAATTGATCAAACAAGTACCTTTCTTGAAGCGATACTTCGTCCGCCCATTTCTTAATTAGATTAATTTTTAATGACCTATTTATCCTTTAATAATGGATAAAGGTTTCGTGTTTATTAATTTTAAAATTAAGAATTTTTATGTATATATATTTAAAAAATGCAGGTTTAGTCCTGTCTTTATGTATGGCTGTGAGTTTTTCAGTTGCCACTTATGCCAAACAGAAAAGTATTTCATGGCTAGATAGTCAAATAAATAAAGATCCCGAAGTTGTTGCGGCTAAAGAGTTACTTAATGCAAGTAATCATAGAGCCAAAAGCTTAACTCAAGCCGTATATAACCCAGAGCTTGAAGCAAGCTATGAAAAAGAAGGTGATTTTGATAATTACTCTATTGGTATCAGTCAAACGATAGATTTTTGGGATAAGCAATCAACAAATAAAACCATTGGTGAAATTGATGTTTATGCAAACCAGCAACAATTGTTATCTCTACTCGATTCTAAAAAGGCTAATGCCTTAACTGCATTAGTTAATTGGCAAGCAGCAAAAAAAGCTGCTCAGTTACTTTCAGAAAGAGAAGAGCAATTGCAAACGCTCGTTGGAATTGTTGAAGACAAACGAAAAGCTGGACTTCTAGAGCCACTTGACGCTGAGCTAGTCTATTTAAACTTGTCGCAAATTTTTAGTGAAATATCTGAGTCTCAAATTGCTTTGAAAAATGCAGAGGTAAAGGTTCAGGAGTTATTGCCTGATTGGACGCCTAATACTACCAATTTGTTTTCATTTACTTTTGGAGCAACAAGCTACTCATTTAACTCCCAGTGGGTTGAGGAACATCCAAAAGTTAAACTTGCTAGAGCGAAATGGAAGGGACAACAATCTAAAGCTCAACTAACCACTATGGAATCTAAAGCTAATCCAACCATTGGCGTTAGCGCAGGGAAAAGTGGAGATGAAGACTTGGTTGGTGTGACTTTTTCAATGCCTTTAAACATCAGAAATAACTATACAGATAATGTTAAAGCCGCTTATTCAGAAGCCATTGCAGCCGAGGCGAATTTTCAGTCGGTATATCGAAAGCAGTCTTTTGAAGCAAAAGCTAATTATGAATCGCTTAATGTCAGTAGAAAATATTATGAGCAATGGCAAAAACTGACAAAAGGCAGATTAGATAGCAGCGAAAACTTATTAAATAAGCGCTGGGAAGCTGGTGATATTAATACTTCTGACTACTTACTTGCATTAAATCAACGTGCGGAAGGGCTTCATGCAGGAATACGTTTGGAAAATCAATTCAAGCTTGCAGAAATATCCTTCATTTTAAGTATGGGTCAGTTATCCAAATTTGAGATTTGAGCGCTTTGTTTTTTCAGTAGCGAAAAACGAAATCTTAAATTTATTAAAAATATAGGTTACAAAAATGAATACAGTAATTAGTAAAAAATTTTTAGCCGTAGTAATTAGCAGCCTGTTAGTTGGGTTTACTACAAATCATGATGCTTTTGCACAGTCGTCAGATGGAACTGG
>NZ_JADO01000027.1:0-13487 GCF_000518425.1 Pseudoalteromonas sp. 23_GOM-1509m | reverse complement strand
ACCAAATTTGCTTGGTGACAATAGCGTTTTGGACCCACCTGACCCCATGCCGAACTCAGCAGTGAAACGAAACAGCGCCGATGATAGTGTAGCATTTGCTATGTGAAAGTAGGACATTACCAGGCTCCAAATTAAAGAAAGCCCGACTAGAAATAGTCGGGCTTTTTTACGTCTGCAGAAAAGTGAAAATATCAGTTATCAGCCGTCAGCTATCAGTTGCACAGCGTTAACCTGACCATCGTAGCCTGGGTTGAGTATTCGAAACCCATGGGCAAAATAACACACCGACTCCGAATACAAGCAAGTCCGATTCAAAAGAGTCGGGCTTTTTACGTCTACAGGTACAGGCGCAAGGTGTAGGGAAATAGCTGTGGTATAGGGAATAATACCAATCCGCAATAATACTCAATCATTTTGCGGGGCTAAACATGTCGCTATCTGTGTTAAAAAATTCTCATTTAGAACAACTAAATAGCGAATTTTTTGCCTAGCTATCAACCCGTTTTTCCTTCCTCAAAATAGACCGCTTAATTAAGCGTATTGGTATAAGTCTGGATGATGAAGTGAAAAGTAAAGTTTAAAAACCGACTATGCTTGTGCGTAGTTTGATTTATTACCTAACCAGCGGTGAATAAGTGGGTCTATATGCTGAGGATATTGCTTAAGCATTTGTTGTGCGATGGGCCTTACTTGATTGAGTGTTTGTTTATCGCGTGTTAAATCAGCGATTTTGAATTCGGCTAAACCGGTTTGTTTAGTTCCAAGTACTTCACCTGGGCCGCGTATTTCTAAATCACGCTCTGCTATAACAAAGCCATCGTTACTATCGCGCAGTACTCCTAATCGCTTCTGTGCAGTCTGAGAAAGTGGTGCATGGTATAAAAGAACGCAATGCGATGCGGTTGCCCCACGTCCTACACGGCCTCGTAATTGGTGAAGCTGTGCTAAACCTAAGCGCTCTGGGTTTTCAATAATAATTAGGCTCGCATTGGGGACATCAACACCGACCTCGATTACGGTTGTTGCGACAAGTACATGAATGTTCCCCGTTTTAAACTCACTCATAATGGCTTGCTTTTCAGTGGCTTTCATTCTCCCATGGACTAAACCAATATTAAGTTCAGGTAAGGCTTCTTTTAATTGTAAAGCACTGTCTTCAGCTGCTTGGCATTGTAATACTTCAGACTCGTCTATAAGAGTACATACCCAGTAAACTTGTCGACCTTGTTCATTACAGGCAAGTTTCACTCGACTAATGATGTCATCTCTGCGGGTATCAGGGATGGCAACAGTGGTAATTGGTGTTCTTCCTGGTGGTAATTCGTCGATCACTGAGGTTTCTAAATCGGCATAAGCAGTCATCGCGAGCGTACGTGGTATAGGTGTTGCTGTCATTACTAGTTGATGTGGATAACAATCACCAAAGCGCCCTTTTTCACGCAGTGATAAACGTTGATGAACCCCAAAGCGATGTTGCTCATCAATAATGATAAGTACGAGATTGTTAAATTTTACTTCATCTTGAAATAAAGCATGGGTACCCACAATCATCTGCGCTTCACCAGAGGCGATCATTGCAAGGGTATTAACTCGCTCTTTTCCTTTTGTTTTACCGCCTAGCCAAGCAACCGATATTCCAAGGTTTTCAAACCAGCTGGAAAAGTTTATCCCGTGTTGCTCTGATAATATCTCTGTTGGCGCCATTAATGCGACCTGATAGCCTTGTGCTATCGCAGTTAAGGCGCTCAGGGCTGCGACTAATGTTTTACCAGAGCCTACATCCCCTTGGACAAGTCGCATCATAGGGTAAGCGTGTTGCATGTCTGTTTTAATTTCTGATACTACACGGCTTTGTGCATTGGTTGGCGCAAAGGGTAATTGTGCTAGAAATTGCGCTTCTAATTGATTAGTGGGCTCAAGGGCAATAGCTTTAACTTGTTGTCCTTGCTCTCTTACTTTTAAGAGGCTGAGATTTTGAGCCAACAACTCTTCAAAAACGAGCCGTTGTTGTGCTGGGTGAGTCCCTTGTTCAAGCGCAATTATATCAACATCATTAGGGGGGCGATGCAGTAGCAATAACGCATCACTTAACGGTAGTTGCGATGGTTGCCATTGTTGAGGTAGTAGCTCTTCTACTGCGTATTTTTGAAGCAATTCTATTGCCTGTTCACTCAACGCCCTGATAGAGAGTTGCTTTAACCCCTCGGTTGTTGAATAGACTGGCGTAAGTGTTGATGATGTTGGTTGCTGTTCAAAAGTGTCGCTAATACTGTATTCAGGATGACTCATTTCAAAGCCAACACGTCCGCGACGTATTTCGCCAAAACAGCGAATTATTTTACCCGCGCTAAATGCGTTTTTTTGTGCTGCGGTAAAATTAAAAAATCGTAGTGTTAACCTACCTGTCCCATCATTTATTTGGCAAACCAGCATACGCCTTTTACCAAAGGTAATTTGGCTTGTTTCAATGGTTGCTTGAACCGTTACATGGCTATGTGCCGTAAGCTCACTAATAGCATAAATACGCGTTCTGTCTTCATACCTTAGCGGTAAATGAAAAAGCATATCTTGCACTGTGGTGATGCCTAGCTTTAAAAGTCGTTCAGCCATTTTAGGGCCTACGCCTTTAAGTTCTGTGATTGGGTATTGGCTTAAGCTAGGTTTAGACAAAGTAGGCTCAATTATTGTTATTTAGTGAGTTAAGTGTACTTATACACTGTATATGCATCAAGTATGTTTTAATGCCTGCCAAAACTGTTCATCTGCAACGATTTCGCCATGCTCATCAAGTGCGGGATAAGGTAAGTTCTTTTGCTTACACTGCCTTGCAATAATTGGGTGGCAGCCTTCAAAATACATTGGGTGTTTTATTTCTTCACTCAGCATATTTCTATTATATAACCCAGCTAACTCACGTTGACGTTGTGCTTCGAATAAGATTAATGCTGCTGCAACGGATACATTTAACGATTGCACCATGCCTTGCATTGGAATAATGATGTTTTGATCTGCATATTCGAGCGCTTTTTCTGAGATCCCCGTTTTTTCTTGGCCGACAATAATTGCAGTGGGTTTCGTGTAATCAATTTCTCTAAAATCGACGGCATCTTCACTTAAATGAGTTGCCAAAATTTGTACATCGGGGTTATGAGCACGGATACTGGCTGCGGCATCATCTATATTTCTGTGAAGGTGTGTGTCTAACCAGTTCTTACTGCCACCTGAGGTATTATTGGTTAGCCACTTTTGCTTTTCTGGCCAGACTGCATGCACATGATGGCAACCAACAGCATCGGCCGTTCTGACTATGGCAGATAAGTTATGGTGTTTATGTACGTCTTCTAAACACACGGTAAGATCGGTTTGACGACGTGAAAGTACACTTTCAATTCTTTGATAACGAGTTTGCTGCATGGGAGTCCTCTTTTTCGGCAAATTATACGAGATTTTTCACCTTAAGGCACCACTGTTCGGCTAATCGGGTTTTGTAATGAGATCAGGGTTTCGGTTGACTGAATAGCTTCTATTGCTTGTATTTTATTGATCAACACATCTTGTAGATGATCGATTGAGCGAGTCATTACTTTAATAAAAATACTGTAATTACCGGTGGTGTAATATGCTTCAACAACCTCTTCTAATGATTCAAGCTTAATCAGAGTTTGTGGGTAGTCTCTGGCATTATTTAAATTAATGCCGATAAAACAACATACATCGTAGCCAAGCTGTTTGGTATTAATGGTTAATTGGGTACCTGTAATGATCCCCGCTTGTTTCATTTTTTCAATCCGCACATGAATTGTTCCTGCACTGACACCGAAACGCTTTGCTAATTCAGCATAGGGTGTACGTGCATTATCCATTAATGCATGCAGAATCTGTTTGTCTAGATTATCGATTTGATAATTTTCCATAGGTTTTGTTGCTTTGTATTGTTGTATTTAATGTTTTTATACCATTTTTTTAATGATTTTAATATAGTAAAGCTATTTTTGTTATGGGTTATTGAATTAAACCGTTTAATTGTTACGATAACCATATTGAAGCGCTACTAAGCGCTGAGTCGTCAATACAATAACTGGGAATGAGGCCAATTATTATGAGTTCACACTATGTGCAGCAGCAGCAGCAAATAAGTAAAGTTAAACAGTTTTTTTCACAGCAATTAGAGCAAAAGTTAGGCTTAATTGAAGTACAGGCACCTATTTTAGCTAAAGTAGGTGACGGTACTCAGGATAACTTAAGTGGACACGAGAACGCTGTTGCGGTGAATGTTAAAGCCATTACAGATAGCCGTTATGAAGTCGTGCATTCGTTAGCAAAGTGGAAACGTAAAACTTTGGGCGAGTATGGTTTCTCTAAAGGTGAAGGAATTTACACGCAAATGAAAGCGTTGCGACCTGATGAAGATTCATTAAGTCCAATCCATTCTGTGTATGTTGATCAGTGGGATTGGGAACAAGTTATTTGTGAAAGTACGCAGCGTTCTTTATCTACTTTGAAGCAAACGGTTGAAACTATTTACCAAGGTATTAAAGCTACTGAGAAATATGTTAGTGACAGCTTTGGTTTAACACCATTTTTACCCACAGAGATTACTTTTGTACATAGTGAAGGATTACGTAAAATGTACCCAGATTTTACAGCCAAGCAGCGTGAAAAGGCGATTACTCAAGAATATGGCGCTGTATTTTTAATTGGTATTGGGGGAGCATTGAGTGATGGCAAAATTCATGATGTGAGAGCGCCAGATTACGACGATTGGTCAACCCCGACATGCGAGAAGTACATGGGATTAAATGGTGATATTTTAGTATGGAACCCAGTGCTTGAAGACGCTTTCGAAATCTCATCGATGGGAATTCGTGTAAGCCCTGAAGTATTGCAAACTCAATTAAGTATTACGGGAGACGAAGACCGTTTAGAGTTTGACTGGCATAAGGCATTGCTAGAAAGTAAGCTTCCACAGACAATTGGCGGTGGTATTGGTCAATCTCGTTTAGCGATGCTGTTATTACAAAAACAACATATAGGGCAAGTGCAGGTAGGTGTGTGGCCAGCGCAAACCTATACAAGTGTAGACGGTTTACTATAAAAAGTTGGGGCTGTTACTAACAGCCCCTTATTATTAAGTTTTAAATTCAATTTCTATTTTATTATTTTCTAACTTAACACTACTCGGTGGGAAGTTACGGGTCGTTTTAAGCAGTTTATTGAAGATATGGATCTCTACACCCGAATGTAAAACGCTATTCACAGTCAACATGGCTTCATCGAGTAACGTATTCAGTTTTTGCTCTAAACCTGCTACCTGCTTTTCTAATTGTTCTGCTTGCTGACTATGGTGTAGCTGCGTGGTGCCAATTTTATTTATGAGTTCATTTTTTTTATCTGCATCTTTAATTAAATCTGCTTTTTCTAAAGCCGCTTGTAAACTATCAACTTGTTCATTTGTTGCTGTTAGTTCACTAAAAGATTTATCAATCTCTTTGGTCATTTCAGTGGCTGAAGCCGCTAAATTAATTACCATTTTAGCACCAGATTCATTACCTATCTCGCCGGCAATCAGTTTAGTGGCATCTAGAATTTCACCCCCAAATAGCTTTCCTTTAGGTAACTCTGATTGACCAATTTGTATTGTACTCTTTGCTTTCATTGAGCTGTGGCTAGCTTGACGTTCAAGCAGAATGTTATTAGCTTCAATGTAACAATATTGAGAGTGTGAGGCATGGACATCGCCTGCGCATATTATTCTACAAGACAGTGATTTATCTTCAGGCTTTTGATGGCCAATTACCCCTTGTTTTACAGTTATATCGCCTCCTGCGGTTAATTCGCCAGATTCAACCGTACCAAAAACGGTAATGTCGCCCGTTGCATTAATACGCATTCCTGGCTCTACATTTTTACTCACTATCACACTGCCTTCAAAGTCGATATGCCCTGTTTTTACCGACACATCGTTGACAGTAAAAATATCGTCAACACGCATGCCATTATTTATTTCAACCGGCACGCCAGCAATCGTAGAGAGTAATTCCATCGGATTATTTTTTGAGATTTCAGTGCCCTCACCTGCAATTAGAGTATGAACCTCTCCGGGTTTTGCAGGTAATACATCGCCTAACACGGTAAACCCTTCTTGGCCTGGTGTAGCGGGTTGTTGCTGTACTAGTAACTCACCTGGTTTTACACTTGCTAACTTACCAAAGTCACGCATATCTACACTGCCATCTTCTTTTAATTTAGGGGCTTTGAGACGATCTTTAAGTGTTTGAACCATTGCGTTAAATTTAGTTGGTTTACCGTCTATAGGTAAGCGCCCTTTGGCGAGTGGACCACTGACTACGGAGCCAGGTGGGAGTTCAGATTGCTTTTGTAAAAGTTGCTCTAAAAATGCTTGTTTATAACCTCTTGCGACGTGCGCTTTAACTAATTCTTTTTTAGCTTCATCAAAACTCAGTGTTGCTCCCCCTTTAGCAAGAGTGAGCGTGCCCGTGGCTAGCATTTTATCATCACTTATCTCCACGCTTAAGGTGGCATCATGACGTGTTGCAACAACTAATATACGTTCAGGTGTTGCACTGCTGAAATAGTTATTTATGGCGTCATGATTGATTTCACACTCGCTGTAAGGCGATTGTTCAATTGCTTCAATGATAAAAGCAGCACTGGCGGGTGCAGATTTACTCGTATCGAGCAATACATTGCCATTATGAGCAAGCTTAAACACAAGTTATCCTTTTCTACTACTAAAGTAAGGTTTAATAAAATAACGTGATTACAGAGTGCTAGAATTTTAGTTTTGAGTCAAGAATTCATCAAAGTGTAGTTACAGATTGGAATAAAAGCTATGAGCGGCGCTCATAGCTTATAGAGGTTAGTTTGTTGAAGGAAGTTCCATAATGCCGTCTATTTCTACTTGTACACCTTTAGGTAGTGCACGAACGCCAATAGCAGCGCGAGCAGGATAAGGCTGTTTAAAATATTGGCTCATTACTTCGTTAACAATGGCAAAATTTGAAAGATCAGTAAGGTAAATATTTACTTTTACTAAATCTTGAATGGTGCCGCCAGCTTCTTCACAAACCGCACAAATATTTTTAAATACTTGGTGTGTTTGCTCGCTAAAGTCTTCAGATATAACGTCCATTGTTTCAGGGACAAGTGGAATTTGCCCAGATAAATAAACCGCTGTGCCCACTTTTACTGCTTGGCTGTATGTGCCAATCGCTGCAGGTGCTTTATCCGTTGATATAAATGCTTTATTCATGATGTTCCTATTTTATTTTTTACGATAGACTTTTTGTACATCCGGCATCACACGTATACGACGCATGATATTAGCGACGTGGATACGGTTTTTAACTGTGATCCCTAAGTCTATCACGTATAAATTACTTTCTTTTTCATCGGTAGCTATTTCTACAATATTGGCCTGTGTAGTGGCGACCACATTGGTTAATTTAGCCAGCGCACCTTGGTGGTTAATAATTTCTACTCGTAAAGCCGCAATGTATTCTTTTTCTGGATTATCATCCCATTTTACGACTAGGTATTTTGAACGATCATTTTCCCAGCCACGAATGTTCTTACACTCTTGGCGATGAACCGTTAAACCTTTACCCTGGCTGACATGAGCTGTAATAGCGTCTCCAGGCACTGGACGACAACATTTAGAATAATTAACTAACATGCCTTCTGTACCAATAATGGTTGCTTTTGCACGTTTAGCAATATCGTTTAAGTCATCGTTATCGTTTTGTAATAAGCGTTTGGCAATCAGCATGCTCATTAAATTACCTGAGCCAATTTCTACCAGTAGCTCTAAGGTTGAAGAGAGTTCATGCTCCTCAAGCACTCGCGTAATATTTTCAGCTGGCAGGTTATCAAACTTGTTTTCACCTAGGGCTGAATCAAGTAAGCGACGACCTAATAATAATGCTTCTTCATGCTGTTGGCTTTTAAGGTAGTTACGTACGCCCAGTCGCGCTTTACCAGTAACAATAAAGTTAAGCCATGTTGCGTTAGGATGAGCGCCTGAGCTAGTAATAATTTCTATTGTTTGCCCAGTATCAATGGCTTTACTTAAAGGATAAGGTTTACGATTAACGCGTGCGCCTACACAAGTATTACCAACATCAGTATGAACGGCATAAGCAAAATCGACCGCAGTCGCGCCCATTGGCAGTTCAACGATGCGACCATCTGGGGTAAAGACATAAATTTCTTCAGGGAAGAGTTCGGTTTTAACGTTTTCAACAAACTCAAATGATGATCCCGCACTTTGCTGTAACTCTAGTAAGCTTTGCATCCATTGGCGAGCACGCTGCTGCGCAGTGTGACCCGCATTGTCGCCAGACTTTTTATACATCCAGTGAGCCGCGACTCCTTTGTCTGCCATGTGATCCATATCGTGAGTACGGATTTGAATTTCAACAGGAATACCATGCGGGCCAACCAAAGAAGTATGAAGTGATTGATAGCCATTAGTTTTTGGCACGGCAATATAGTCTTTAAAGCGGGTTTCAATTGGCTTATATAAGTTATGAGCAACGCCGAGTACGCGATAACAGGTGTCCATAGAATCTACCGCAATACGAAAAGCGTAAATATCCATGACTTCGTTAAATAGTAACTCTTTGTTGAGCATTTTTTTATAAATACTGTATAGATGCTTTTCACGACCTGATACGGTGGCCTTTATGCCAGACTCCTCAAGGCGTGCTTCAATTTCTGTTTGAATATTTGAAATAACTTCTTTGCGATTTCCACGCGCTTTAGCCACTTCAGATTTAAGTGCACGATGACGCATTGGATACAGCGCTTGAAAACCTAAGTCTTCTAGCTCATTTTTTATATCGTGAATACCTAAACGATTAGCAATCGGCGCATAAATTTCTAGAGTTTCGCGAGCAATACGGCGGCGTTTATCAGGGCGAAGTGCGCCTAATGTTCGCATGTTATGCGTTCTATCAGCCAACTTGATTAAAATAACCCGAATATCTTGGGTCATTGCCATAATCATTTTTCGATAGTTTTCAGCTTGAAACTCTTTTTTATCTTTAAAGCTTAACTTATCAAGCTTGCTCACACCTTCAACGAGTTCAGCCACCGTTTCACCAAATATTTCAGCTAAATCTTGTTGGCTAAAATCGGTATCTTCAATCACATCGTGCATTAGTGCTGCCATGAGCGTTTCATGGTCAAGGTGCATGCTAGCTAGTATCTGAGTTACTTCAACGGGGTGAGTAATGTAAGGTTCGCCACTTGAGCGAGTTTGACCTTCGTGGGCCTCTCGGGCTACCACATAGGCTTTTTGGACTAGCTCAACATCGTCTGCTGGCAAGTATTTTGAGATTTTCTTTTTAAGACCTTCAAAAAGATACATTCACACTCCAATGTTCTCGTGAAGCAAATAAGTTAGGATAAGTTACGAATATACGATGAAAACAAAGGATTGCCAACGGCTATAGTTGAAATACTATGCCGTTAGCTAAATCAAACCGGGCGGTTGATTATTGGTTGCCACCAACAATGGCAGCAACAGCAGCTAGTTCTGCCGCTTCTTGGTGTTGTTGTTCTTCACGATCAATAACATCCATTGAAGAATTATCAACTAAACCAAGTTCGATTTCACGTAAAGCAACAACTGTTGGCTTATCGTTCTCAGGATCTACTAGTGGGTCTTTACCACCAACAGCAATTTGGCGGGCACGACGGGCCGCAACTAAAATTAAGTCAAAACGATTACCAATTGCATCTACTGCATCTTCAACTGTTACGCGAGCCATCTTAGCACTCCAAAATAATTTAAAAGCAAAGGCATAGTTTACTGCACGCAGCAGGTTTCGCCAATAGCCAGTGGTTAATTTTTATCTGTTTTAGGGCATGAACACCTAATTAATCTTAATTTAGATTATTTGAGTAGCTCATTAATTAAAGTTTGATGACGCGTTGTTTGCGCTTTTAGCGTTAATCGCTGTGCAATAACAACACTTTCTATCTCACTTAAAGCAGTATCAAAATCATCATTCACAACAACAAAGTCATACTCATCGTAATGAGAGGTTTCTGATTGAGCTTGTGCCATACGCCCGGCAATAATTTCAGCTGAGTCTTGGCCACGGTTATTTAAACGTTGCTCTAACTCTTGCTTTGACGGCGGTAAAATAAAGATAGTTTTTACGTCTTTCATTATTTCTCGAACTTGGCGAGCACCTTGCCAATCAATATCTAAAAACACATCAATGCCAGCGGCGAGTTGCTCTTCAATAGCTTGCTTAGAAGTACCGTAATAATTGTCAAATACTTGTGCCCATTCAAAAAAGTCATCTTTGGCAATTAGTGCCTTAAACTCATCAACCGATACAAAATGATAATGTTCCGCATCGTTTTCACCAGGGCGCGGTGCGCGGGTGGTGTGTGATACCGATACTTTCATATCAGCATGTTTTTTCAGTAATGCATTTATTAAGCTCGATTTACCCGCCCCAGAAGGCGCAGATAAAATAAATAAGTTTCCGCGAGAGTGTGCCATTATTTTCTCTATCTAAAAATAAACAGGCTCGAACTATAAACAGCTCAAGCCTTCAATTATTATATTGTACTTTATTTAGCTAATTATGCTCAAGTGAGTGGTAAAGCCAAAAAAAGTTACTCAATATTCTGGATCTGCTCACGCATTTGCTCAATCAGTACTTTTAGCTCAACTGCAGCATTGGTGATGTCGCTGTTGATTGATTTAGAAGCTAGGGTATTTGCTTCACGGTTAAACTCTTGCATCATAAAATCTAAACGACGACCACAAGCGCCACCTTTACTTAGGATTTTGCGAGTTTCTTTAACGTGCGACTTTAAACGGTCTAGCTCTTCGGCAACATCTTGCTTTTGTGCAAGATAAATCAGTTCTTGCTCAAGGCGTGACTCATCAATATTTGTTGTTAAATCTTCAAGTTTTTGTACTAACTTTTCACGTTGCCATTTAGTAATTTCTGGCATGTGTGCTTCAACGATATTAACTTGTTCTAAAATGGCGGTTAATCGTGTAGCTATCATTTCTTCAAGGTTTGAACCTTCATCACCACGTGCAGATTTAAAGTCTTCAATTACTTGGTCAAGGCCAGTAATGAGTGCCGTATTTACACTATCCATATCAATTTCTTGCGCTTCCATAACGCCAGGCCAACGTAAAATATCAACAGGATTAATATCACCATTGCTTTGTTGTTGTACCCACTTAGCACTATTAATTAACTGCTCAGCAAGAGATTGATTAATTGATAATTCACCAACATGTGCAGGGTTTGCGACAAACTTTAAGAAAACTTCAACCTTACCACGCTGTAAATGCTTACGTAGACGCTCGCGGATAACGGGTTCCATGCCACGAAATTGCTCTGGTGCACGAATAAAGGTTTCAAGATAACGTTGGTTCACTGAGCGAACTTCCCACGTGCCAGTGCCCCATTCGCCTTTTATTTCGCGACGCGCATAAGCTGTCATACTGTGGATCATGGATGTTTTCCTACATTTTTAAATACAATATTACGATTATTATACCGTAACACTGCTCAAGCTCTAAAGAAAATTTAACACTGCTGAGTGTTTTTTAAACACACTTTAATATAAATCAACATGGCATCTGTATTCACATCAACATATAATGTGGCAAATTCAGAATTAAGGGGATCGTCAATGCGTCCAAGCGAAAGAACACCTAATCAAATTAGACCGGTTACGTTTACACGTAATTATACTTTGCATGCTGAAGGTTCAGTATTAGTAGAGTTTGGCAACACTAAGGTACTTTGTACTGCGACAGTTGAGGCTGGCGTACCACGCTTTATGAAAGGCCAAGGTAAAGGTTGGGTAAACGCAGAATATGGCATGTTACCGCGCGCAACACACACACGTAATAGTCGTGAAGCAACGCGAGGTAAACAAGGCGGTCGTACAATGGAAATACAGCGTCTGATTGCTCGCTCTTTACGTGCAGCAATAGACCTAAAAGCACTCGGTGAAAACACAATTACTATTGATTGTGATGTAATTCAAGCTGATGGTGGTACACGTACTGCATCAATTAGTGGTGCATGTGTCGCACTCGTTGATGCACTTACTTACATGCGTGCAAAAGGGATGATTAATTCAAATCCACTTAAGCATATGATCGCGGCTATTTCAGTTGGTATATATAAAGGCCAAGCGATTAGCGATTTAGAATACCTTGAAGACTCTGACGCTGAAACCGACATGAATGTAATTTTAACTGAAACAGGTAAAATTATTGAAGTACAAGGGACTGCTGAAGGCGAGCCTTTCTCGTTTGACGAACTTGATGAGCTACTTACACTCGCTAAGCATTCAATTCGTGAAATTATTGATGTACAAAAGCAAGCACTAGCATAAATAGGTAACTGGCAATGAAAGAATATCAAAAAGAGTTTATTGAGTTTGCTTTAGAAAAGCAGGTATTAAAGTTTGGCGAGTTTACTTTAAAGTCTGGCCGTACAAGCCCTTATTTCTTTAATGCGGGTTTGTTTAATACAGGTCGTGACTTAGCGCGCTTAGGTCGCTTTTATGCAGCGGCACTTGAAGATGCAGCAATTGAATATGATGTACTATTTGGTCCTGCTTATAAAGGTATTCCAATTGCAACAACAACCGCAGTTGCATTAGCTGATCATTATAATAAAGATGTACCTTATTGTTTTAACCGTAAAGAGAAAAAAGCACACGGTGAAGGTGGTAGCTTAGTTGGATCTGAGCTTAAAGGTAAGATCATGTTAGTTGATGATGTGATCACCGCCGGTACAGCTATTCGCGAGTCAATGGAAATTATTGCGGATAATGGCGCAGATTTAAGTGGTGTTTTAATTGCACTTGATCGTCAAGAAAAAGGTAAAGCAGAGCTTTCTGCTATACAAGAAGTAGAACGTGACTTTAATACTCAAGTTACTTCTATTGTTAAATTGGCTGATTTAATTAGTTACCTTGAGATCCAAGGTACCATGGATGAGCATTTAGCCGCGGTAAAAGCTTACCGGGATCAATACGGTGTAGCATAAATAGTAGCCTCGCAAAAGCGGGGCTTTATTTTGTTTAAAATTTAGCAGAACTCGCACGAATAGTTAAAGCGAGTTAATTCTCATAGTCGAGTGATTAAATCCAACTATAGCCATAAAAGCATTAGCAGATC
The DNA here is from genome assembly GCF_000518425.1 of Pseudoalteromonas sp. 23_GOM-1509m. NCBI lineage: Bacteria > Pseudomonadati > Pseudomonadota > Gammaproteobacteria > Alteromonadales > Pseudoalteromonadaceae > Pseudoalteromonas > Pseudoalteromonas sp. 23_GOM-1509m. The sequence continues at coordinate 286 of NZ_JADO01000027.1, read as the reverse complement.
GTATAAGTACAGAGATTAATGTTCCATCGGATCAAGCTAAAGATATAAGATCTGCAGCGGTTACTCTCCTATTGGTGATCATGATGATCATTCTTTACACATTTAAGGGCTACCTCACAGTTAAACGCTTAAATACCGCGTTTATTGTTAATAAATTGATAGTTATGTTGTGTTTTTAGTATCTATCGTTCAAATATCCAGCGAACAGTCATTTATTTCAAGTTTTCTTCAAAAAAGGGTTGATCTGTTTTCGGATCTCCCTATAATGCGACCCCACTGAGACGGG
>NZ_JADO01000026.1:0-23528 GCF_000518425.1 Pseudoalteromonas sp. 23_GOM-1509m | reverse complement strand
TTTACTCTTTGTTGCCTACATGGATGTAGGTAAGGGGCGTGAGCAGGACGCGGAAGCTTTGCTCGGTTTTTACTTAGCCCACTAGGTTACAAACCTCGCGCCGCGATTAAACCGCCCCTAGTTTGAACAAATTGTAATCCGCAAAGGTCAACAGACCCTAATTAACGCTAGGCGCTTCTAGATAATTTTTCACTTTACGCTTAAGATTAGGGCATTGATGCTTAACCACTTTTGAGTTTTATGAAACCGTTACTGAGTTGCTTACTTTTTTGTTTTGCTTTGTTTTATAGTGCCAGCAGTGCCGCTTATAACGAAGCTATGTGTATTCTTATAAAACAAGAAATGCAGCAACACAGCAATAATAAAGCCAGCCGTAAATACCGTAATGCTGCGCGAGACTTTGAAAAAAACTGCAGTGATCCGCAAGCGGCACGCACTTTGCCAGTACCAAAGCCTAAACCGCAGCCGGTTATTGAACAATCGACCCCGGAGGTTGTAAAACCACAACAAACAGAACCCACTTTACAGCCAACGTTGCCAGACGCTGCAACTGAGCAAAGTGCAACTCCACCCCAAAATAATGTAATCGAAAAAAGCGCCACTCAAACTATAGAGCAAGCTAAAAAAAATGTCCCAGTAGCAGTAGCATCAACCACAACAGCACCTGATGAGTCACAAGTCAATGTAACAGCAGCGGCTGAACAAAGCGGCGCTTCTGAAAAAAATGCACAGCCCAGCAAAATACCGGCCAGTGAATTATCAAACACTGAGGAAAATACGCAACCAGAGGTAAAAAAAGCCACCGTTGAGCCTGCACAAACCGCCGTACCTATTACTATAAAAGCCAGCGAGCAAACAGCCGTTATTGCCTCTTCAATGCCCAAAGGGGCTAATATAATCTCGCTAGTATTACCAAGTGTGGCACTATTGTTAATTGTGGTAATTACGGTTGTGGTATTAATGCGCCTGCGCAATATTAAGCAAAATAAACAAGCGGCTGATACTGGCATACCATTGCAAATGCCCCCCAGTAACGACAATGATCAAACTCACAGTGTTGTTACTGAGCCAATGGTGACTGGCTCTGATCTGCAAAACCCAGCTGTCGAAAGCAAGGGTAAAGAGCCTGATTCTAGTCGAGTTAATACAGTGAAAATAAAGCCGGAGCCTAACACGGCAGAGTTTGAAGCAGCTGCTAAAGCAACCTTAGAGCGGATAAAAAATGCAACAGAGTTTGCCGAGCCACAAGTAAGAGATTTTGACCCCGAAGCCAAACAAACCAAAATTCAGCGTAATCCTATAAATCAGCCAATCAAAAAGGTACAACAAGAAGCGCCTATAAAGCCTTCACACAGCGCACCTGAACCCATTGTACCCCATCAGCCACAAGCTGATTTCCATCCTGCAAAAACGCAGCGTTCATCATTAAACTCAACCACTGAACACGACTTTAAAGAGCCAGAAGTACGCACTTTCGATCCCGACGCGCCACTACCAACTAAAAAAATAAAAGTAATGCCTGAGCAAGTAAAGTTTGCCCCTGAAGAACCGAGTAAGCCCGATAACTCACCACAAAGCAGCAATCCATTTGCTAATTTATCGCTTGATGAAAGCTGGGATCCAAATTCACCACAAAAACCAAAAATAGAAGAAAAAAAACGCGCGCCTAAATCACAAGCACTCATCGATGCAGAAGAACGCGCAAAAAACATGCAAACAAAAGAATAACGCGGTAACATAAAAATACTTAAAATAAGTCTGTAAAGCGACGGTATAGCCCTTAAGCCTACATTCAGTTAACGCCTTTAAAATAGCCTGTTTTTTAAGCAACGATCAAAGCCGCTTTATATCCAAAAAGGGTATATTTAATAGAAGGAGAGACTTATACACATGCATGTTATGTTATCAGCTAAATTAAGATACCGTATTTATATCGCATCTTTTTTGCTGATGGCTTTTACCAGTCATTACACGCACGCAATTGAAGCAATACAACCCTCAAGCAAAGCGCCTAATCACCATGCTACTTTAAATATAAGTACAGGCGAATGGCCGCCTTTTTTAAGCGAATCGCTGCCTCACAAAGGCGTGGTTGCGCATTTAATTACCGATATATTTGCACAAGCTAACATTAAAGTTAACTTTACCTTTTTACCGTGGCCGCGTGCCTACCACGACACCATTAATGATAAATACGCAGCCACTGCCGTATGGATGTTTGAACAACAACGTACTGAGGATTATTTTTACAGTGAGCCAGTGCTAAACGAGCGTTTTGTATTTTTTTATCATAAACAACGCCCTTTTGATTGGCAAAATATAAACGATTTAAAAGGCTTATTACTCGGTGGTGGGCTTGCCTACAGTTACGGCAAAGACTTTGATAAAGCAGCCGATGAAGGCTTATTCGATATGTCGCGAGTAAGTACCACAGAGCAAAACTTTAAACGCTTAGCTATGGGCAGAATCGACGCCTTTGCCGAAGAACAAAGCGTTGGCTATCACATATTAGCAGGGCAAAAACCGACAATAAAAAATGGCATTGTGCACCACCCAAGGCCACTATTAATCAATAAAAGCTTTGTGATGTTCCCTAAAAATAACCCACGCAGTGAACAGCGGCTTGAAATATTTAACCAGCAATTACTTAAATTTAAACAAAACGGCCGTTATCAAGCCTACTTTGATGCGTTAGATAATGGCGCTTATCAACCCACAAATAGCGCCCTGGCCGACTAACCTGTAGGCAGGGCTTTATGCAGCGCGTTTTATGTTTGAAAAGCGGGGTTCGGGCAACGAGCTAGGTTTTAGGTTCTAGTGTTTGTACAAGCTCGCTACTCGTCGTTCGAAGCCTGTTGTCTTCTCTTTGTGCAAACATGTTTTAAGTGATTTATTCACAAAGAGGGCAAAGAGACGCTGCGCTAAAAGAGTAGGCTCTAGGTTCAGGGCTGATATCAGGCTGTTTGTAAAGCTCGCTACTCGTCGCTCGAAGCCCGTTGTCTTCTCTCGCTTCTCTGTGTTCAAATAATTTTTAAGGATTTATTCACAAAGAGGTTATGAGACGCTGCGCTTTTAGAGGAAATAAAAAAGCCAAATATTATTCTGTAGCAGCAATTTTATATCGCGTATTTATAGGCTTTTGCATTTTACCCGCGCCTCGCCGCTCGAAGCCCGTTGTCTTCTCATTCCCGCTTTGAGGTTCATATAAGCGCCAATTAATAAATGAGCACTTAATCAGTCATTAAACCAATAATGACTGCTTTATTAGTCTTTAACTTATAGAGGGTATTACGCTTTCTAAGCGTTTTATGTCAATATCACTGATATTAGCAAAACGTTTAAAGTGCGCTGGCCACTGGCGAGTATAGCTCTCAACCTCGGCAATTATTTTTGTTGCTTGAGCCTTGTTGAGGCCGAAGCGTTTGGCTTGCGACAGTAAATTATCGATACTAGCATATCGGCCATCATCACCAAGCCCTATGCCATGCTGCTTTGAGTTATTAATAGGGGTAATATCATAAGCGGGGCTCATACGCCACGTTTGCCCTGAAAAGTGATACAAAAATGCATGATTTCGGCTGTGATCATCAGTATTACCAATAAATACATTAAATACCATTCGCTTGTAGAGCTCTGTAGCATCAGCAGCGAACTCACCTGTGTGGTGGCGAATAAATTCAGCCAATTCACCGTAGCTATAGTATGTTGCTAAGTCGTTTATCGCGACTTTTGGTTTTTGTAATAAGCTATTGGCGCTTAAAAAGTGATGAGTTGGTAAGTCATCGCTTACATCAAAACGTTCAACTAACAGAACATCGCCATTTTCTGTTTCATGAATACGGGTATTTGCAGTGCGAATCCCCAATTCATTAGCCATACACATAGCGCCATGCTCAGCCCTAGCTAAGTTAAACAAATCGTCTTGACGATTAAACTTTGCCAAATAAAGTTTTTGGTCAATTTTCACAGAGGTTTTAGGTCTTGCTCCCCCCATACTTTGGCCAAATTCAAAGGCTTTTTTTGCTTCTTGTGAAATCGCTTTATTGGCGAGCAAATCGTCCTTTGCTTGATCTAACAAAGCTAAATCGGCTAATGTATTTTTATTCGCTTTATGTTTTGATGCGCTGCGCGACAAACTAAATACCAAGGCGCCAACACCATACCCAGACCCTGCGAGTAAAAATTCTAGCTCATTTTTTGGTTTGGTATTATGTAAAGACAGTATAAGCTTACGCCCCCACGAATCAGCTCCCGCATCACTTAACACCCCAAACACACCTTTATTGGCAGAATAACTAACGATGCCAGGCTGTAATGGTAAATGCAGCGGATCGAGCGCAAACGCATCAGAGCGCGCAAGGTAACTTTTACCATAATTAAACTCACCTCGGCCTGTTTGTGTATTTAACTTAAAAAAACCACAAATTACCGGGCTGTCTTCTAAACCGTCAATAAATACATAAGCTTCAGAAGTCATCGTTAATCACCTGAGTTTTATTGCTTTTACGCTGTCTTGCATTATAACCGCCCACATCTGCGGCAAGCTCGTTAATTTCATCCAGTAATGAGCCTTGCAATTGAAGTACAACAAGGGCTTCAAACAATATATCGCTTTTTACTACCTCCCCTTGCTCAAGCTTTTGTACCGTGGAGCGAGATACACCAATCATTTTAGCGAACGTGCTCTGGGTATAAAGTAAAGTACGATGCTGGCGAATTAAATCACCCAATCGACGCGCCAGTTTTAATGCTTGTTCAGATCTCATAAATGACTACCTAATCGGTCATTAATATACTAATGATTAGTTTAGCGGTATTTAATATGATTGCAATATTATTTAAATAGATACGAAATGAGGTTCGAGCTTCGAGGTTCGAGCTTCGAGGTTCGAGCTTCGAGGTTCGAGCTTCGAGGTTCGAGCTTCGAGGTTCGAGCTTCGAACTTAAAGCAGCGAGCTTAAAGCGCCTAGTCCCTTTTGCATTACCTCTTCAGCCCAGCGCCTCATAACCTCTTTGTGAATAAATCACTTAAAAGCATATTTGCACAAAGAGAAGACAGCGGGTTTCGAGCAGCGAGCGACGGGCAGCGAACACAGCCTAGCGCCTTGTATTAACGTAGGCGTTAAGCTTGCTGACGCGAAAAGCGCAGCTTTTAAATTGCTTTACTTTCATGTAGTGAACGTTGAACTACTTGATAACAAATCGCACGTTGCTGCTCTTGGTTTAAATTTACTTGTCGCATCGAAAGAATCGTTTTCACTATTTGTTTATGCGAAACAATTGGAAACAGTGGGCGCTGTTTAAGCTCTACAAACCAACCTGGAAAGCACAAAACAGGGAAAACTTGAGTGTTAAAACCCGTTGCCTCTTGTAGCCATTTGTTCACCCAATTAGCCTGCTTTTGGGCTTGTTCTAGCGGCTTACTTTCAAACCAAGAGGGAAATGCTAAATGATTATTCTCAAATTTAACTTTGTAATTTTTATCGTCTTTTATTCGCTTGTGCCTGCCCTTAGTTTCAATAGCAAAAATACCATTTGCCCCAACAACTAAGTGATCAATGTTAAAACCAGCAGCTTGTATATCATGAAATACTTGATATCCGTGTGACTGTAATTCTATAAGTTCAGAGGCAACAGCAAGTTCGGCATCACGCCCAAGCTTTAGTTTTATTAAATAATTAGATTTAATCCACAGCTTTCTTGCTACATAAGATAAACCTAAAATAATCAAAACAATTAGGAAGTAATTAACATTACCGCTGGCAAAAACTTCAGCAATCCCTTTGATAGCAAAAGGCATTGTAACAATTAAAGCAGACAAGAAAATTAAGCCTATAACATCAACAATATTATCATTGACTTGATCACTTAGCGTTTGAGCTGCGACTCGCTTTAATTTATGACGTTCGATAGGAAGTTTAGCGCTACGTTGATGTGACCAAATACGAAAAAATAAAACGCCAAGTAATGAGTAAACACTACCAACAATAACTAAAAGGCTTAAACCTTGGTTTAATAAATCATCCATGACGAGTTCCTATAATAACAACTTGTACTTTATACCTTAAAAACAGTTACATGTCTCATTTGTAAAAGCAGCAGTAATTTGAATCTCTCAATAAAAGTTACTGCTTACATCAATATTTAATCAAGATTGTATTTTATAATCATACTTTCTTGAGCAATTAATGATTATCAGCCCCGCGATTGCACCTAACCCCATGGCAGTGATTACTTTATCACCTCCTTGAGAAAGGCTATATAAGCCTGCAATAACCGATCCCATAGCTGCACCTGTAACTTGAGAACTAGTGGGTTTTGAGCCGTTAACAGAAGAGACTAAATGTTCACAATTAAAATTAAATAATTGATATTTTTTACCCTCTTTAACTGATTCCAATCCCTTTTTAATAAACTCCATTTTATCTAGCTCAGACAACTTAGACGAAATGACTTTAATATCTTTTCCTTCCCCATACTTAGCTAATGAGCATATCTCTACCCCTGAAGGAAGGTTATGTAAAACAGCATTATCCCCAAGAACAACTCCCACATGCTGTACCAACGATTTACTACGATACAGAATGTCACCCACTTTAAAACTATGCATACAACCTCTTTTAAGTTAAAATAATACAAAATTAAAACAAAAATACTTTAAACGTATATTATTGCGTTAGAGCAATATACCGTATTTTTTTCTTTGTGCAACTCTTAAATTTAGTTAAGGATAAATTTATGAATGATAAATTAACTTCTTTCTCATCTGTTTTAGGTGTGGTGATAGCAAATAAAAGAAAGGGATTAGGCATTGAACAAACAGACTTATCTAAAGCATTAGGACTAACACAAGCTAGTTACAGCAGGTTGGAGTCTGGTAAATCGACATTTTCTGTCGATCAGATGTTTATTTGTTCAAAAGCAATGAATGTGAGCGTATTAGACATAATTGCTGATGTTGAAAAGACAGTTAAAAACTTAGAAAAAAACCAAGTTGTACAAGTAAAAATGCCTCCGAGAGGTAATGCATCAAATGCAAAAAATACAGAATCTAATTTAGGCGCGTTTGTTGCTGGTGCAGCTTTAACAGCATTAATTATTGGGCTCGCAGCAAAATAAGTACTAATTTATACATGTCGCGTTGGCGACGGCAACCAAGGGGCAGATACCGCCGACCGTCCCTTGGAACCCCACGGCGCCCCGAGCATTTTGCTATTTCCTCAAAGCCTAAATTGATATGAACGTAACCGCCGTGTAAGGCACATCCTTGTGCCAGTCACGGCTTTGATTGCATCCATGCAATCAATTACTCATCAATTGAGGTTTTTCGGGCAAAATGACGGGGGAATTATCTTAACAGCGGTCTTTAATTCAATAATAAGTTAATGCTTGTTTACATTGCATTTTTTAGTAAACTGAGTGCTCGCAAACAGGGAGCGATTTAATGCAACAGATTGGTATTTACGAGCAGTTAATTACACAAGTAATTGAGCAAAATTTAAATCGTGACCAATTTTATGTGGGCGAACGCCAGCTAGAATCGGCTGAGGCGGCAACGTGGCTTTCGCGCTTTTTAGGCAAGCTTGTTGAACATGCAATCGATACAATCCCTAATTCAAGCGAGCGTTTACAAGAGCAAATTAACCTCGCAAACAGCCTTGTGCTTTGGCTTAAAGATCATATTCGCGATGACGAGCTGATCAACGAAAATCTTATCGACAGCCAAGGACGTATTCTCACCGCACTGTTTAATACCCAAAACCCCATTGCGGCAAATCTTAAAGATTACTCGCACGATATTTTTCCCCTAACAGGGCTTACCCAAAGCGAATTGTTTAGCGGCGCAAAAAAAGGTATATCGCTCGACAGCGAGCTAAAACGCGAGATTAAATCGTCCGATACAATTTACTGGCTTGTCTCATTTATAAAATGGACGGGGCTGCGCATATTTAAAAATGAGCTTGAAGCATTTACCAAAAGTGGCAATAAACTCAAAGTAATTACCACCTCGTACATGGGCGCAACGGATGCTAAAGCGGTTGAGTTTTTAGCAAACTTACCAAACACTGAGGTAAAGCTTAGTTATAACAACCAGCAAGAGCGCTTACACGCAAAGTCATACTTGTTTATGCGTAATACGGGGTTTCATACCGGTTATATTGGCTCGTCTAATTTATCGCATTCAGCGCTTACCAGCGGCCTTGAATGGAACTTAAAAATTACCGCGCAAGAAATTCCGCACATTATAGCTAAAACCAAAAGTACCTTTGAAACCTACTGGCAATCGCCAGATTTCGAGTTATTTACTGGCAAAGCTGAATGTAAAGAAAAGCTCATAAATTCACTTAATGAGCAACGCGGTGTTGGCCAAGCAAGTAGCCAGTTTTATTTTGATATAACACCAAAAACGCACCAGCTCGCTATTTTAGAAAAACTAAGCGTTGAGCGTAGCGTTCATGATCGCTTTAAAAACTTAGTGGTTGCTGCAACGGGAACTGGTAAAACAATAATATCTGCTTTCGACTTTAAAAGCGTTTACGATAAAAACCCAAACGCCCACTTTTTGTTTGTAGCCCACCGTGAAGAAATACTCAAACAAGCGCAAAGCGCTTACCGTGGCGTGCTTAAAAACAACGATTTTGGTGAGCTGTGGGTAGGTAACTACAAACCACAGCGCTACAACCAATTATTTGCGTCAATCCAAACATTAAACAGCCAAATTGAATCGCTTAATTTAACTCCTGACTATTACGATTACATAGTTATAGATGAAGTACATCACGTAAGCGCTGCAAGTTATCGCGCTATATTAAATCACTTTACGCCCACTGTATTACTTGGCTTAACCGCCACACCAGAGCGACAAGATGGCGCAAATATACTCGATGATTTTTGTGGGGTAATAGCCGCTGAAATTCGCTTGCCAGAGGCAATAAACCAGCGCCATTTATGCCCCTTTCAATACTTTGGACTAGATGACGATACCGACCTAAGTCAAATAACATGGCGAGGCGGCCGTTACGATATAACCGAGCTAAGTAACCTTTATACAGGGGAGAACAGCCGCGCTAACAAAATTATATCCAGCTTGGCTGATATAGTGACTAATGTTCACGATATAAAAGCGTTGGCATTTTGCGTAAGCCAAAAGCACGCAGAGTTTATGGCGTCTAAATTTAACTTAGCAGGCATAAACGCCGATGTACTGACCAGTAAAAACACCAATGAACGCGCGGCCAAACAGCAAGCACTTCGTCAAGGTGAAATACAAATATTGTGTGTGGTAGATATTTTTAACGAAGGTGTCGATATTCCAGAAGTCGATACACTGTTATTTTTACGCCCAACGGAAAGCCTAACGCTGTTTTTACAGCAACTCGGCCGTGGCCTGCGCCTGCCCGACAACAGTCAAAAGCAGTGCTGTACCGTGCTCGACTTTGTAGGCAACGCTCGCCCAGAATACGACTTTGCCAGTAAATTCCGCGCATTGATTGGTAAAAGTAACCAACCAATAAAAGCCGAAATCGAAAACAACTTCCCGCATTTACCGTTGGGTTGTCGTATAGAGCTACAAAAGCGCACGCAAAAAACAATATTAAAAAATATTCAGCAAGCCATAAACTCTAAACGCCGTTTACAGCAGCTGATAAATAGCTACTCGCAACACACCAATGACGCCCTTACGCTGTGTAACTTTTTACGCATAAACCCGCAAGTCACACTGGAAGATATTTACAAACCAAAAGACGGCAAGATAGGTGGCTGGCATTGGCTAAAAGGCGATGAAATACTCGCAGACCAAGCCGACATTTACGCCGCGTATTACCGCGCTATAAACACCCAATTACTCGGCTGCGACTCGCTCAGTTACTTATGCTTTTTACGTGATTTATGTAATAACGACTTTAGCTTTACCCCAACGCCACAAAATCAACAGTACGCGCTTATGGTGCACTACAACTTTTGGGATAACACAGGCACAAGTTTAAGGTTTAAAACCCTCAAACAAAGCTTACAGGCACTTAAACACAAAGAACTACAGCACGAACTTGCCCAAGTGATCGCGCTTTTAATAAACCGCATTCACCAACAAGAAAGTGATTTAGCGTGTTTACCTAATCACCCAATAAAATTACACAGCCGCTATACGCGTCAACAAATACTCGCCGCGTTTGGCGCACACTCGTTTGATAAAAAATCGACCGCCCGCGAAGGTGTTTTAGAATTTAAAAACCAAAACCTAGAGCTGTTATTTGTAACACTCAACAAATGTGAAAAAACCTACTCGCCCACCACGCTGTATCACGACTACGCAATCAGCCCTACCCTGTTCCATTGGCAAACGCAAAATAGCGCCCGCCCAGAACACGGCCGCGGCCTAAGCTATATTCAACACCAACAAACAAGCAAAACCATCCTGTTGTTTGTGCGCGAACAAGGCAAAGACGAAAACGGCCGAACCATAGGGTTTGTAAACTACGGCGAGGTTAAATACCAAAGCCACAACGGCAGTCAGCCGATGAATATAACGTGGGAATTAACCAACCCCATGCCAAGTAAAATGTGGCATGAGGCAGGAAAATTAGCAGTTGGGTAATAGATTTAAATTTAATAGCTTGAATGTTATGGGCCTAATCTACTAGTAGGTTTACAGCAATACTATTTCTAATAGCTGGCTGGTAAGTGCCATATATAGTCTTTGGTAACGAGGCTGTAAGATAACTCCAACACCCAAGTTCATTTAAAAAACGAGCTCCTGAAATCAACGCTAAGCGTTTTTAAAGCATTTAGGTAATGCATTTGGAACCCATAAAACGGACTGTTTTTCTTAAAAAAGAGTAATTCTACAGCCTCAATGCCTCAATAACCGGCAGCTGAAACGGAGCGAAGTTTAAGCTATCCGGCACCACAGGAGCGCTGTTGATTGATTTGTTAGGTTTCATTGGCAGACACAAAGTTCGTTATATGCTCATCACCTTCTAGCATGAAGAGTAAATCCTGAGAAGCATTTTGGAAAACTTTTTGGACTATTCCATGAATCCCATACCATTCTTCTGACTTCACACGATCAGAATGAATCGTGTCATCAGAAAAATCTATACCGCCAGCAGCTGCCTTCTGAGCAAGACAAAAGGCTTCGTCAAATGATATTGGTGTATCTAATTTGTGTGCCAACCGGTTTCTTATTCCATTTACCTCATGGAGAAAACACGCCATTCCGTTATGAATTAGGCCTCTTGCTTCAGCAGCATTGATTTTTCTGTAAAAGCTCCAATCGAAATACCCTCCTTTATCGGAATCATTAGGGGTTGTTTCGAGCATTAACACCAACACTGACTCAAGAACCAGATGACCGATCAAGAATGCTCCTAGCACTTCATTTTCAAACATAGAGGTTATGTGCTCTATGCAGGGCTTAGTCCTATCTTCCCACGGATCTTTCATAGTTTTAAAACCTAACGCTGCCGGCACGCGCGGCTTTGTAGTGGAGGCGAAGCCGCAACAGAAAAGCCGTCGCCATGCCCGGCCTTGTTAAAAACTCAGCGGCTGCCATTATAGGTTACCGGTTCCTTATTGAGGCCAATGTCGGCTCTCATGGCATTGGTCAGCCGCAACGCAGAATTCCTGACTGTTTCCCAAGTCGTTTCTTCACCGTCATAAATCAGGGCTAGCAAAAGACCAGTAAAAGCATCATTTGCATCCATTACAGACTGTGGAGCCAACATCGCAAGGTATCCATAGATCCGCAGCCTGCCGTTTTCAAATGCCTCTTTCTCTTCAATCGAAAGTTCCTCCCTCTCTCCGACAACTAAAAGCTCGATTTTTGCTAGGATGGGAACGATAGTGTCGAGCGCAGCACGATAGATTGCGAGCTTATCGTTATATTCGCGGAGATGGGTTTGTTTAAAAATTTCATAGTCACTTGAGATTGCAGTCAGCTGCTCATCATTCTGAGATTTTAATGAGGCACGCAGCGCTTCTAAATCCTTTTGATGATTATGACGCTCGTTTTCCATCAATCGGGTGGCCCAAACTTTTCCAAGCCAACTGGAGAGCCCAATAACAATTACGCCTGCGCCACTAAGCGATCCCAAAATAGCGGCCGAAATTCCGAGATACTGCTCCATTATTTCCTCTGATTTTTAACAATTTAATAGTGCGCTCATCGCGCATATTCTGCCAACGCACGCTCATTTTCTTAAATATATGCACTAACGACACAGTTTAGCAAAAAATGAACCCTTATATTTATCCAACCTCAATGTCCGGTTTTCGCTCTTTACCGACAAAAGCAAAACAGCCTTGTTTCCAAAAAGAGCAAAATAACTACATTATCCAAAACTTACTTTTCGCACTTACAACGCCATAGCACAGAGCAAAACCCTCGCCCTCAACTATAAACACCAACCTACCAACACACTCCAATTCCCCGTGATCACACCCGAAAGTTATAAATTGATGAGTAATCACTTGCATGGATGCAAGTTAAGCCGTGACTTCGCCATGGATGGCGAATACATGGCGCTTACGTTCACATTAATTTTTAACTTGAGGACACAGTGTGATCCTCGGGGCGCCGAGGGGTTCCAAGGGGCGGTCGGCGGTATTCGCCCCTTGGTTGCCGCCAGCAATCTGGCATAAACCTCGAATAGAGGGTTGAAAGTCTATTAGAACCACAACTAAAACTCCTACAACCCTTTAAATATTCTTAGCTATTAACTCAGCTTTCAACAAGCCACCTTTTGTTAGCAATTTAGGCGCAAAACTTGGGTTACGCTTTGATTTGTATGCATCAAGTATTAGCTTAAGGCCATGTGCTTCAAGTAGTGAAATATTAACTTCTGTATCCATCTCGGCTGATTCGATAAAATCATCTGAAAAGCTGGGGGCGATTATCAATACTTGTGCTACACGTTTACCTTGGTTTTCGGCGCGTGTTACATAGGCTTTTACTTGGCGTGAGGTTGTTGAATACTTTGCAAAATCACCATTTTTACAGGTTTTTGCCTCACCTATAATTATGTCGTTATCGCTGAGTGAAATTACGATATCCGCTTTATCTTTAGTGGTGTTTAGGTCTTTACGTAGGTCTTCGTCAATATTAAGTTCTAATATTTCAAAAATAGCTTTTGTGACTTCTTCAAACTTAACGCCAATGTCAGCTTCAATTACATCAGCGCCCGCCTCTCTTAGTGCGTTAATATCACGGCGTGCTAGAGCGTCGTAATTTTCAATCAGTTTATCTGTTGCGTTTGCAAAGCTTTCTAAGATTGCAAATCGTGCATTGCCTCGCTTGGATAGTCCCATGCTATCGCGAACTTCTCTAACCTCATCGTTTGAAAGTAAATATAGAATATCGTGAGGAGTAATACTTAACGCACGTAGTTTTTCAGTGTCTATTATTTCGTTCGCTTCAAGTTCAAATGCTTCTTTTAGCACTGCTTGCATGGTTGGGAAGTGTTCTTCTAATGTTTTTAGAAGCTGCTTAAAGCCACTGGCACTAAGGGAATCAAACTCTTTCTCTGTTGCACCTGATAACGATGACAATATTAGACCAATGCGCTCATCTAAGGTTGTACCTAGTTTATCTGTATCAATTTCTAAATCTTGTATGAGCTGTTTTAATCTATCTTTGCGCTGGTTTTGGTTATCTTCAACGTTATGAATATCGTCTGATAATAATTTAGCAGCGCTAATTCCTGAATGAATAATTGTTTGAATTTTATCAGTGCGGCTTATGCCTCTAATTTTACGACCATGGGCTTTGAGTGCATTAGAAAGTTCGGCATCTGCCAACGTTCTGAGTATTCTCAGTACATATTTATCAGCTAAATCTTTACCTTGTATTGCATTAAGTAAGGTTACTATTTCATCAGGAATGAACACTTCTTGGCGCTTTTTACTTATAAATAATAACCCCATATCTCTGAGGCTATTTAAAGCATCTAGCACACCGTTTTTAGGGATAACATCAACCAAATGCTCTACAGCTGCACATTCATCAGTAGTGAGGTTTAGCTCATCAGCCAGTACATTAAGGATACTGCGCTCGTCATCAGTAACTTTGGCTTCTCGATTATTTTTTTCATCATTAAAGTATGCTTCTTTCATACAAGCATGATAAATCTTCAACGCTCGGTTTCGCTCTAAAACACTCTCGGCAGAGCCTTGTTGAATACACTCTTTTAGCTCCTTTGAGAGCTTAGATAACTCTGCCCATTCTTTTTCATAAAGTGACTCTATCCAGCTAATTCTTGCGACTCCATTGCCATCTCGACTTAATATGTTCACCAATAAATTAAGCTGTGCTGTGCTCATTAAAATTTGATCTTTAACTGAGCTTTTAAAGAAATCTCTTACGGTATTAAACAGTTGTGTTATTTCACTTCCTGATGCATTTTTAATTTGGCCGTCAATATTGTCGATTGTTTTAGCAAGTGTTTTATTATTTTTAGCGGCGTCTGAACAAAGACGATCAAGGCATGAAATGAATTTAGATTTTTCAACTTGGTTGACGATTGATAAAACTTGGTTGAGTTTCATTTAATAGAGTCCTTTCTTATTATGTGGTTACTAACGTAACAGTTTATAATCACTAGAGCAATTACTGTTCAGCTAGCATTAACTTTTAATATTAGATTTAACAACGAACAGCCCCTGTTCATAAACACCAATCTATCAAAATGCTCCAACTCCCCGTGATCACACCCGTAAAGCTATAAATTGATGAGTAATCACTTGCATGGATGCAAGTTAAGCCGTGACTGGCACATGGATGTGCCTTACACGGCGCTTACGTTCACATCAATTTTTAACTTGAGGAACAAATGTGATCCTCGGGTGCGCCGTGGGATTCCAAAGGGCGGTCGGCGGCAGCCGCCCTTTGGTTGCCATCGCCAACGCGATAAAACCTTGAATAGAGATTTTTATCTTGTTCTGGCTAAGTAATGTATTATCCACACAATGATCCAAAGGCCGCCTGTGATCAAGGAAAGTACAAAGTGTAATAGATGTGGAAATGCTTTTGGCTCAGTAACTGCTACCGCAGCAGAAGATGAATTCATAAAGACATTGTTAACATTTTTTGATTCATCCGCAGCTCTAAGCACAACATCAAGTATTTCACCGCAATGCTTACATTTTTTTGCTGTATTCTTAATAGACTCGGAGCAAAATGGACACTCTTTTTCAAAAGTACACGCCTCTTTAAGTTCAACTTTTTCTGTTTTATTACTTGTTGGACTAACTGTGATTTCAGTAAAACTCTTACCATTTTCGACCTGTAGTTTCACCTTATCATAGAATCTTTTACAACTCGGGCATTGTTTAATTTTAACTCCATGTTCTAGTTCAACAATAAACCCACAAGCTAAACATTCGCACTCTTCCATTTGATTCCCAACCCTTAAAGAAATAAACACCAATCTACCAACACACTCCAACTCCCCGTGAGCACACCCGAAAGGTATAAATTGATGAGTAATCACTTGCATGGATGCAAGTTAAGCCGAGACTTCGCCATGGACGGCGAATACACGGCGTTTACGTTCACATCAATTTTTAACTTGAGGACACAGTGTGATCCTCGGGTGCGCCGTGGGATTCCAAAGGGCGGTCGGCGGCAGCCGCCCTTTGGTTGCCATCGCCAACGCGATAAAACCTCGAATAGAGGTTATTAAATCCCTTTTCCCAAAACCATGTAAAAATCACGGCTCAAGCCAATTCCTACACTTTAAAAGCGCGAGGTAAACTCCCGCCTACGGCACGACCTACAAATTTAAAAGCTGCGCTTTCGCGCGAGCAAGCTCAGCGACTACAAGTTAAAGCGCGACTACAAACTACTCTGCAACCACTTGTTTAAACCGCGCGAAAGTTCGCATGCTTTCATCAGCAATAATTACCTCATAATCTGGGTTTTGAGCAATTAGCTCATATTGCCCATTAGGTAATTTATTAACTTTGCGCAGTAAATACTGCCCTTCCCCGCCTATATCATCTCGCTCTATAGCCACTATTTGGCCGCGCAGCGATCCCGCTTTGTCGGATGTTATAAGTTCAAGTAGCAATAAATCACCATTAAGTATTGGGTGCTTACCACCATTCATAGAGTTACCCGATGCGTGCGCTAAAAAATGCACTTGCGGGTCGAGCTTGCCTGCACCAAGTGGTGCATCCATCAACTCCATATCGCTTTCATCCCCTGTTTTAAAATGCCCACAGGCTATTTTTATATTGGGGAAGTACGGCAGCTTTAATACATCATCAATTGATTTTAAGCTAACTTCGGGCTCAGCGACTTGATCTAATTCAGGTTGTGGTGCATTTGGAAACGTAAACAACTCAGCAGTTGGTTTTGCTTGTTCGAAACTGTTTTTGCCAAGCCATAATTTAGCACTGCTTGATTCGGCAACCTGATACGCCCAGTTGCTTACTGCAAGCGATTTATCTGCATCGCAATAAAAGTAAGGTTGCAGTTTATTAGTTATTTCGGCTTTATGAATATCAAGGTTTTGTTCTAGCCAGCGGTCGCGGTGAGCAAAAGCTGCGAGGTGGTCTCGCTTATTGTTATTACAATCAGCATGCGCAGCAACAAAGTTATGTGCTAAGTCGTTTGGATAGCGCTTAAAAGGAATAAAGTGATCGATCTCTGGCGTTTTTTTAGTTTCTTTTTCGTTTTTGAGATTCATTGGCTTTTGGCAGTAAAAGCAAAGCCCGTTTTGAATATCTATTAATAGTGGAGTGACCACTTTTAACGCAGCTCTATTACTGCCAAACAAGAACTCTTGAAGCTGGCTTTGCGATCCTAATAGTGTTTGGTTCGCTTTTATAGTTTGTACTTTTTCTATCCATTCAGTAACACTAAGATGCACAACTAAATCGTAAAAACGCCTAAAACACTGAGCTATACCAGCATTTAAAACAATTCGCTTGGGCTCTCTGCCTTTACCTAAAAGTATATGGGGGTATAAAAAACACTCTGCTTTACCCGAAAGTAACTGTAACCGCCAAAGAGGGCCCTTAGTGAATGTTTCTCTTAAAGATCGAATTACGTTGCTATATTGCTGACAATTTTTAAACGCGTTATAGCTTTTAACACCCGAATTTTGTAGCTTAAATATTTCGGTGATGAACTTTGCCTGTCCTTGGCTATTTTGCTTTAACAGCATGTCTTCAGTATTAGTAATAATATCGGTAGAGTGCGCAGCGTAAGGCATTGAGTGGTTCCAATAAAGTTGAATAAATTTATCGACTAATGTGTCGATTTTTATTTCCATTGGAGCACTCTGATCTTCATTTTGCTGTTCTACGCAGATATCAGCAATAGCATGTAATAGTGCATATTTATAAGTTGCGGTGAATTCGCCCTCAACCAGCATGCGCTGAATATAGGCGATAAAGTCGAGTTGCTGCTGCATTGCGCCAATCATAAAACGGGCACTGCTTTAATTAGGGCATTGAGCCACACTTCACTTTCGCGCTCTGGGCGTTGATCAACCGTTTGCCATTGTTTTAGTATTTTAAGCTCCGTGTGATGGGTAATGAGC
Source organism: Pseudoalteromonas sp. 23_GOM-1509m (assembly GCF_000518425.1). Lineage (NCBI taxonomy): Bacteria > Pseudomonadati > Pseudomonadota > Gammaproteobacteria > Alteromonadales > Pseudoalteromonadaceae > Pseudoalteromonas > Pseudoalteromonas sp. 23_GOM-1509m. The sequence continues at coordinate 5,982 of NZ_JADO01000026.1, read as the reverse complement.
GCGGTTAGGCCGTCTTCATTTAAATCGGTAAATTCACGGCCGTTATGCACGCGTTCTTGCGTGCCGTATTTAAACGACACATACAAAACACCGTTTGGTTTTAGGGCATTTTGCAGCTTTAAAAACACCTGTGGTAACTCTACTTTTGGCACATGCAATAAACTGGCGCAGCACCAAATACCGTCGTACATATTTGTACAATTAAGCTGCTGAAAGGCTTTAAACTCTACAGTTTGTTGTAAGTAATTACTGGCTAACTTTGCAATTTTTTCGCTTGCATCAAACGCGCTAACAGTAAAACCTTGCTGTTTAAAATACATGGCATCGCGGGCACTGCCGCAGCCTGCATCTAAAATATGGCCGTGTTTAGGGATAAGCGGTAAAAACTCAGCGTAAAGCGCCGACATATCAACATTAAGCGTTGAGTCGCTAAAGCTTTGTGCGTTTTGGTTGTAGTAACTGAGTGTTTTAGTAGGCACTAAATTCACCGCTCCTTGGTTTATTTATTAATCTGGTATTCATTTATAACTAATCTACAGTATCAACATTTAAAAATATAGAGCCACAGCAATATATACGCCCTAAGTAGTATGTTTTTATTACAAAAAAGCACTGTTTAACCTTATAAATCCATGTTATTTACACTTTTACCTAATAGCTCTACACCTTTGAAAAGGTTTAGGTTGTATAAAAAATACGCGCAACTGTTTGAATCATTATCGCTTGTTAAACTCTGCAAACACTTGCTTTAATCCCCTTAAAAACAGAGTTATTAATTAACCACTTTAGAGTTAAAATGATGCTATTTTACACCGTTCACTTATTGGTCATTATAGTGTGCTATGTTTACCCATAAGATCGTTATTCAACTTTTTCTAGTATGAATATACTGTTGGTGTTGCTGTGTTTAAGTACCGAGGTGTTACTTACAATGAATGTTAGGTTTAGGTGGTTTTTAGCTGTACTTTTAGCGCTTTGTTTAGGCGTGCCTAGCAGTGGTTGGGCGTCGAGCGATATTAAAAAAATTGTACTGGCTACCGACACCATTGACGGGCTGGTAGAAAAAGACGGCTCTGGCCTTTATGTTGATATGCTTACTAAAATTTTTGCTGCGCAATCGATTGAACTCAATATTATGATTGTACCTCAGTCTCGTGCTTATCGATGGACGGCCAATGGCAATGCCGATGCCATGTTAAGCGCAAGGCAAAATGAGGTAGAAGGCTTGTACTTTCCGGTGTGGCATTACGATATTACTTTTGTGTCGGCGATGTTTAAAAAAGATCGGTTTAAAAATTGGCAAGGCGAGTATTCGTTACAAAACAGATCGGTGGGTACGTTAAGGGGCGCTAACTACAATAATTATTTGTATGTGCCGATTGATTTGCAGCAGGTTACCCAGCGAATTGAAGGGGTTAAAATGCTTAAGCTCGATAGGCTTGATTTCTTTTTAGATAACCGTAAAGCGCTGCAGCAAACCCTGATTGCTAACGCCACTGAGTTATCAAAAATGAATTTTGACCCACAACAGTATCAAATCGAAAACATTGTGCCTGTAAAACAATACATTGCCTTTACCGATAACGCCAAAGGCCGCGAGTTAGCACAAATTTTTGACGCCGGATTTGCGAAATTACTTGCCAGTGGTGAGTTAGAGGCGTTGTTTATTGCTTACAATTACCTGCCTTTTCCCTTTCCGCAAAATATAGACTAGAGTAGTAATTACATATTGCTGTGGTTGAGTTTTTTATGAGAGTTGTATTTGCTTTAGTTATAAGCTTAATGTTGGCTTTTCAATGCGTTGCACAAATTACCCTGCCCCACTCTAAAATAGAAAGCCAACCAAGCACACCACAACAAGCCACTACCCAGCTCAATGTGCTTACAGTTGATTTAGGCACCCTCATTAGTAAACCTTTAATTCAACGAGGCTTAGAGTTTGAACAACAAACTGGTATTAAAGTTAATGTCACCAAAGTGCCTTTTGGCCAGTTATATAACGAAATAAACAAAGATTTAAGCTCGCCAACGAGCCAATACGATATTATTGCCTACGCCTCACTCTGGATGGTGGATTTTGCAGAAAATAATTACTTAGCGCGTTTAGATAATTACATAGCCTCCGACTCTTTAATTGAATGGAATGATGTATCGCGTTTTTTTAGAGACTTTAGCTCTAAATATAACGGCCAAATTTACTCGATTCCACTCGATGGTGATATACATTTACTTTATTACCGCCTCGATATTTTAGAAAAATATGGTTTGGCTCCACCTAGAACCTGGGATGATTACCTTGCTATTGCTAAGCAATTAAATGGCGTTGATATGAACGGGGATGGCGAGGGCGATTTTGGTTCGTGCATTTCTAAAAAAGCCAATGAGCAATCGTATTGGTCTTTGCTTTCGATTGCGGGCAGTTTTTTGCAAAGCAAAGGCACTTCTCAAGGCATATTTTTTAATACAAGAACTATGGCGCCATTAGTGAATAACGATGCCTTTAAAAAAGCCTTAAAAATTTATAAAAAAACCACTGAATTTGGCTCTGCTGATGAGCTTAACTTTGATACCAATGATGTAAGGTATGCGTTTATAAGCGGTCGCTGCGCCTTAGCCATTGAATGGGGCGACATTGGTACTATGGCCGTATTACCTGAGTCTAAAGTGAAAAACAAAACAGGGGTGAGTATATTGCCCGGAGCTACTGAGGTATTAAACCGTAAAACAGGCCAGCTTGAACGTTGCAATGCTAACTTATGCCCGTTTGCCATTGGCGATATTAATTATGCTCCTTATGCAGCTTTTGGTGGTTGGGTAGGCTCAATTAATAATGCCAGCTCAAAACACAAAAAAAACCTCGCTTATAACTACTTGTCGTATGTTACTCAGCCTTTGCAATCGAATGAAGATGTGACCATAGGTGCCACCGGTATGAACCCGTATCGCACCTCTCAATTAGTTAACCACAAAAACTGGCTTAAACAAGGCATGAGTAAAAGTACGCTACATTTTTACTTGGGCTCTATTTCTAAAACCGTTAATAACGCCAATATTATTCTTGATTTGAGAATTTTTGAAAACAACCGCTACTTTAGAGACATACTCGACACTGAAGTGGCTAAATACCTAAGGCACACCCAGTCTGTTGAGCAAACCGTGATTAATATAGAACAAGGCTGGAATAAACTAACCGATGAAATTGGCCGCGACAAACAGCTAAAAGCTTATAGGGCGTCGTTAGGGCTAGTGCCAACCCCCTAAACACACGATAGCGTTATTTAACGTACTTGCCATTATTAGTAAAACATAGGAAGCCAGCATTGTTGCTTAATTGATGTAAAACGAGCTAAATTTGCAGTCTAGTTTATACTTTAGTAATGATAACGCTGTAGCCTCGAGTAATAAAATGCTTAAAGTCGCTTTTGTTGTATTACTGCTTAGCAGCTGTAACGTATTTGCTTGCTTTAAAACACTTAAAGTAGGCACAAATGAAAACAATTGGCCACCCTATGTAATTGCCGTTAACGGTAACCTGACGGGCGTTGAAATTGACGTGTTAAACACGATTTTTAACGGCTCATCTTTTTGTTTAAAATTTATGTTGCTGCCTACCTCATCGCGCGCTTTTGAAGAATTAAAAGAAGGCCGTATTGATGTTATTTTTGCCGCGAGTAAAACATCAGCAAGAGCTGATTTTGCCTATTTTAGCGATGCCTATCGTGATGAAGTAGTTCGCCTGTATAAATACACCGAATCGCCTGATTTAAATAACATTAGCGATATTTTTTATAAAGATTTAACCTTGGCGGTTAACCGTGGCAGTTATTATGGCGTTGCGTTTGAGCTGTTTAAACAGAACCACCCCGCTAACGTTATTATGATGCCTACCGCCGAAAAACGTTTTGCAATGCTCAATAAAAACAGAGTTGATTACGCAATTGAAGACGAACTAGCAGCGCAATATTTTATAAACCAATACCCAGCAATAGAAGCGGTTACTAATATGGCGGCCATCAATAAGAGTTCTATTCATTTAATGCTAAGTAAAAAAACCATTAGCCAAATAGAGTTACAAGCTATAAATGAGTTAATTAAGCAAAATAAATCCGCAATACAAGCCATTTACCCACATTACTGAACCCGTAGATTATTCTTTTACCTTTCATCTTGAAGCGCGGATCTGTATAATTCGCGGCCTATTATTTACTCTATTGCTTGTTTATTTATGCGGCGCCTTGCTGCAGCTTAACCCTGCCATTAATTTTCTAGGATTACTTTTTTTGATCTCCACCGCAAATATTACGATGCAGTTTGGCGCAGAGCCGTTGTTTGAAAACATTTCAGCTAAATTTGGTAACGGTAACCGTTACGGTTTAATTGGCGCTAACGGCTGCGGCAAGTCGACATTTATGAAAATTTTAAGCGGTGCGCTTACGCCTAGTGCAGGTAATGTGTCTATTACGCCGGGGCTAAAATTAGGTAACCTAAGCCAAGATCAGTTTGCGTTTGAACAATACAGCGTGGTTGATGCGGTAATTATGGGTGATGTGGAGCTTTGGAAAGTAAAACAAGAGCGCGACCGTATTTACTCTTTGCCTGAAATGAGCGAAGAAGACGGCATGAAAGTAGCCGAGCTTGAAAGCATTTTTGCTGAAATGGACGGTTACACCGCAGAAAGCCGCGCAGAAGAAATTCTGCTTGATGCGGGTATCGATAAAGAGTTTCATTATGGCTTAATGGCAAACGTAGCCCCAGGTTGGAAATTACGTGTGCTGTTAGCACAGGCGTTATTTGCAAACCCTGATATTTTGCTACTTGATGAGCCTACCAATAACTTGGACATTCATACTATTACGTGGCTTGCCAATGAGCTTAACCAACGTAAATGCACCATGATCATTATTTCCCATGACCGTCACTTTTTAAACTCGGTATGTACTCACATGGCCGATATTGATTACGGTGAGCTGCGTATTTACCCAGGTAACTACGAAAAGTACCTTGAAGCTTCAGGCTTACAACGCGAGCAATTACTTGCTGAAAACGCGAAAAAGAGCGCTGAAATAGACGAGTTACAAGACTTTGTTAACCGTTTTGGTGCTAACGCCTCTAAAGCGAAACAAGCCAGCTCGCGCGCTAAAAAAATGGATAAAATTAAGCTTGATGAAGTTAAGTCATCGAGTCGTATGAGCCCATCACTGAGCTTTGATGAGGGCAAAAAAATGTATCGCCAAGCGCTTGAGCTAACCAAGCTTGGCCATGGGTTTGACGGTGAAACGTTATTTACTGGTGGTAATTTACTACTCGAAGCCGGTGCTAAACTGGCGGTTATCGGCGAAAACGGCGTGGGTAAAACCACCTTTTTACGCTGTTTAGTTAACGAGCTTAAAAGCAACGAGGGCGAAGTTAAGTGGTCAGAAAACGCCACGTTTGGTTATTGCCCACAAGACAGCACCAAAGACTTTGATAACGATTTAACCTTGTTTGATTGGATGTCGCAATGGCGTACCGCTAAGCACAACGATTTAATGGTACGTGGTATGTTAGGCCGTTTATTGTTTACCGCAGACGATTCAAATAAAAAAGCCCGTAACTGTTCAGGTGGTGAAAAAAACCGTTTGTTATTTGGTAAGTTAATGATGCAAGACGTTAACGTACTGATAATGGATGAACCAACTAACCACATGGATATGGAAGCCATTGAAGCACTTAACAATGCGCTAAAAGACTTTAAAGGCACGCTTATTTTTGTAAGCCACGACCGTGAGTTTGTATCGTCACTGGCAACCCGTATTGTTGATATTAAAGACAAGCAGGTAATTGACTTTCAAGGTACGTTTGACGAATACCTAGCAAGCTGCGAAGAAAATAAAGTAGCTTAAGAGCTAGGTTAAAGGTTAAAGGTTAAAGGTTAAAGGTTAAAGGTTAAAGGTTAAAGGTTAAAGGTTAAAGGTTAAAGGTTAAAGGTTAAAGGTTAAAGGT
>NZ_JADO01000025.1:0-24798 GCF_000518425.1 Pseudoalteromonas sp. 23_GOM-1509m | reverse complement strand
GTCGGGCTTTTTTACGTCTGTAGGAAAGTGAAAATGCAGGTCAAGGTAAAAGGTAATAGGTTAAAGGAAGAGAGTTGATCAGAGCTGACACCACGATATTCTATTGTGTTGTTGCTACGAAGTAGCGCACCATGGCTCCAAATTTAGAAAGCCCGATTAGCAATCGTCGGGCCTTTTACGTACGCAGGAATGACACACTAAAGGCCTGTGGTGAGTAAAATGCTAAGGGAGTTCAGCGATTAAGCCCAACGTGATTACTTAGGACTGTGTACAATACTAATCTACTTTGTTGGTGAAGTCATAGTCGTGTGTGACCTTGAATATAGAAGGGGAAGCGTGTCTTTCATATCGCTATCAAGTCTAATGTACGCATATATTGCTAGCCTAAATATATAATGTTTAAACGAATCAGCTAAGGCTTTTTTAAGGCCTTATAAGATCGCTGTATGCATATAGAAAAACTTATTTAAGCTGGGCTGAAAAGTGACTATGGTCTTTATTTTAGCTATTAGATGATTTTGCAGAATATATTATAGAAATGATATTTATTGAGTAAAAACAAGTAGGATCAAAAACGCCAACTCAAGGTTGGCGTTTTAATTATGAGGCTAAAGGTGATTATTAAACTTTAGGGCCTGCATTTTTAATTTCTTCAGATACGTCGTATTTTGCGAAGTTTTCTGTGAAATCAGCGGCTAGTTTAGCTGCATATTCAGCATACTTAGCTTTGTCTTCCCATGTATTGATTGGGTTAAGTAGCTTACTATCTACGCCTGGTACTGCAACTGGTACGTCTAGATTTAGCACGTCAATGTGTTGAGTTTCAACACCAGCTAATTTTCCAGATACGATTGCGTCAACAACAGCACGTGTTGTTGGAATATCGAAACGCTTACCAATACCGTAAGGACCCCCTGTCCAGCCTGTATTAACTAAGTAAACTTTAGCGCCGAACTCGCGTACACGCTTCATTAGAAGTTCTGCGTAGACACCTGCAGGACGTGGGAAGAAAGGTGCGCCAAAACAGGTTGAAAATGTAGATTCGATATCACTGGTAGAGCCAATTTCTGTAGAGCCTACTTTTGCAGTGTAACCACTTAAGAAGTGGAATGCTGCAGCTTCTTCGGTTAGTACAGATACTGGAGGAAGGACACCACTTACATCACATGTTAAGAATACAACCGCTTTAGGCTCGCCTGCACGGTTTTCAACTTTGCGTTTTTCAACATGCTCCAGTGGATAAGCTGCACGGCTATTTTGAGTTAGGCTGGTATCATTAAAATCAGGAACGCGATTTTCATCAAGTACGACATTTTCTAAGATGGTTCCAAAACGGATAGCATCCCAAATAACGGGTTCGTTCTTTTGTGAAAGGTCGATACATTTAGCGTAACAACCACCTTCGATATTAAATACGCTACCAGGTGCCCAACCATGCTCGTCATCACCGATTAAGAAGCGAGTTGGATCGGCTGATAACGTTGTTTTACCTGTACCAGATAAACCAAAGAATAACGCAGTATCGCCTGCTTCGCCTACGTTAGCAGAACAGTGCATTGGTAATACACCTTTCGCTGGTAGTAGGAAGTTTTGCACAGAGAACATCGATTTTTTCATTTCACCCGCGTAGCGCATGCCAGCAAGTAACACCTTACGTTGTGCAAAGTTAATAATAACTGTGCCATCGCTATTGGTACCATCGCGTTCTGGATCACATACAAACGAAGGTACATTCATTACTTGCCACTGAGGGAAGTCTGCTTTGTTGTATGATTCTGGTTGGATGAACATGTTTTTAGCGAAGATATGGTGCCAAGCAGTTTCTGTTGTTACAACCACTGGAAGATAGTGCTCTGGATCAGCGCCAACTTCAAGGTGAGAGATAAAGTGGTCATTGCTTTGCACATGTGCTTCTACACGTGCCCATAACGCGTCAAACTTATCTGCATCGAATGGGCGATTTACATTACCCCATTGGATTTCATTTTCAGTACTTGATTCTTGAACAATAAAACGATCTTTTGGAGAACGACCGGTACGACGACCAGTGTTAGCTACAAAAGCACCATTGGCGGCTAAAGTCCCTTCGCCACGGCTGATAGCGTGTTCGACAAGTTCAGCTGCAGTTAGATCGACAAAACGGGTAGCGCTTGAAGTCATGTTTATACCTAAATTGTGTGAGATTGAACGGGATAGCTCTGGGTCTTAGTAACCTTTAAGCTGCAATTATAGTAACAGATGGATTAAGGATATTCGAGCTTATAAACGCCGTAAAAACATATAAATTAAGGAAAAAACATGAATAATTTCAATGATACCGGTGTCATGAAAAATGCTCAGCTTGTGATACCGGTGTCATTTTTTAGGCACAAAAAAGCCATAAAAAATTATGGCTATTTTGTGCTGTGTTTTATAAAAGTAGATTAGTTAAATATACTTTTTATATCTTGCTCGTTAAACACATAATCTTTTAAACAGTAATGGCAGCTAATTTTAATCTCACCATTTTTTTCAACATCGTCCAAAAGCGCTTGTTGGCCAACATTAACTAAAGCCGTCATCGTTTTTTCGCGGTTACAGCCACATTTAAATTGAATTGGTTGAGGATCAAATACTCGCGGATTATCTTCATGATAAAGACGCGTTAAAATAGTATTGGCATCGAGCTCTAATAGCTCTTCATCTTTAATGGTATTGCTGAGTGCTTCTAAGTGAGCAAAATCTTCAATCGACTTTTGTTTATCAACAGGTAGCACTTGTAAAAATAGCCCACATGCTTTGGCGCTTCCCTCTGTGGTGTCGGTTGCAAACCAAAGGCGCGTTTTTAATTGTTCAGATTGCTCAAAATAGCTTTCTATACATTCACTTAAGGTATCATGCTCTAAAGGCACTATACCTTGGTAACGCTCCCCTTGCGTTGGAGTAATAGTGATAACCATGTAACCTTGGCCTATAAGCTCTCTAACTGTTGACCCTGTCACTTCACTTTGAAGTCGTGCTATGCCACGCATATTTTGTTGGTCGTCACCGTTAATAACGGCATATTTTACCGGCCCATCACCTTGTAGTTGAACGGCAATTTCGCCTTCAAACTTTAATGTTGCTGTTAATAAACAGGTTGCAACAAGCAGCTCACCTAGTAATGCTTTAACGGGCTCTGGGTAATTGTGTTTAGCAATCATTTCATTGTAAGCGTTGTCTATTTGTACGAGTTCGCCACGAACATCGAGATTGTCGAATAAATAGCGATGAAGTAAATCTTGTTGCATGAGCGGCTATACCTAACTTGATTTCATTTTTAAAAGTTCGCGTCTTTGCTTTTTATCAGGCTTTTTAACCGGATGAGGTGCAAAGAAGCTGTTATTTTTGCGTGCGATAGTATTTTCTTCACGCTTAGCAATACTTGCATCAGATTCTTGATACAAGGTCTGTGCAATGGGGGCGCTTTGGCGCTTTTCAAGTATATTTAATACTGTGACAGTTTTTTCATCAACGCCTTGGGCTAGCTTTATAACTGCGCCAATTTCTACAATTTTGCTGGCCTTACTACGTTGACCATTATAATGTACTTTGCCGCCTTGTACCATTTCGCGTGCTGTTGCTCGCGTTTTATAAAATCGAGCAGCCCATAACCATTTATCTAACCTGACTTTAAGTTCGCTCGAGTTTTCTGAGTTGTCGTTGAGTTTAGTTTTCTTTGTCATGGAACATCTCTAGTAAATTCGGTTATTAGCTAAATTACCATGAAATAGGTATGCCATGAAGTTATTGCTTGATTCTGTAACTAATGAGGAAGATAAATTAATCTGTTTACAAAGTTTAATATTAGCGTGCTTGTTGAATGAAAAATGAAAAGGTACTATGGCTAGGTGATTTCGTTATAAATTAAAATAAGAACACTACTTATGGAACAGCACGTTCAACAATTTAAACTGCTATTAAACCGTTTGCCACACGCTAAATTAAGCGTGTTAGTTATGGTTTTAGTTATTGTTTATATTGCATTTTTGTCATCAAAGCTCGTTTGGCTTTTATGGCCGCACCCAGTAACAACTCCTCTTGCTCCCAGTAGCTACTCTAGTCAAGTCACGGGCGGCAATAACCAGTCTGTCGATTCGATTATTGGGCAATTTTTATTTGGTAAAGTAAATGTAACAAAAAACACCAATACTGCCCCTCAAGCCAAAGTTATTAATAATGCCCCTGAAACGCGCTTAAGTATAAATTTAACCGGTATTGTTGCTGTGAGTAATGATGATAAAGCGGGGATGGCCATTATTGAATCGCAAGGTCGCCAGGCGAGTTACTTAGTTGAAGATGTTATTCAAGGGACACGTGCAAAGGTATCGCAAATACTCCCAGACCGCGTCATTTTAGATGTAAGCGGCCGCTTTGAAACCTTAATGCTTGATGGGCTCGACTTTACCAAAACGGTGTCTATGCCGGTACTAGCCGCGCGAGATGAGCCTGAAATGGGACCGTTAGCACCTTCATCGCAAAGTGAAGAGCAGATAGATGCAACCGCCAACCTTGAAGTAAAAGAAGCATTAATAGAAACCCGCGAAGAGCTTTTAGAAGAGCCTGGTAAATTATTTGATTACATACGTGTTGCCCAAGCTATGAATGATGGGGAACTTATAGGTTACCGTTTGAGTCCAGGTAAAGAGCCTGAATTATTTAAACAAATGGGATTACAAAATAACGATTTGGCCGTGGCAATTAACGGCTATCAATTAACTGATTTAAAACAGGCTATGGCAGCAATGAATGAGCTGCGAAATAGTACCGATGCAACTATCACCATAGAGCGTGATGGTGAGCAAATCGATGTACTTTTTAGTCTGCAATAACTTAGCTTTGGAGTTTTAACATAATGGTTCAGGTGCTACACCTCAAAAAAATTAAAAAAGGGTTAGCTAAGTATGCGGCACTTTTTTTAGCGGCAAGTCTTTCTATGTCGGTTGCTGCTGTTGAATATGCTGCTAACTTTAAGGGCACAGATATTAATGAGTTTATTAATATTGTGGGCAAAAACCTTAATAAAACCATCATTATTGATCCTAACGTGCGTGGCAAAGTTAATGTGCGCAGTTATGAGTTAATGGATGAGGCACTTTATTATCAATTCTTTTTAAATGTATTAGAAGTTTACGGCTATTCAGCTGTTGAAATGGATAACAACATTATAAAAATAGAAAAAAGTTCAGATGCTAAAAAATCCAATGTACCGTTAATTACAACGGACAGCGATGCAGCTGGCGATATGATGATCACTCGGGTTGTGCGAGTTAAAAATGTCAGCGTACAAGAGTTAGGCCCTTTGGTTCGCCAGTTTAGTGACCAAAAAGATGGCGGTCATGTTGCTAACTTTAATGCCGCTAACGTGATGATGCTAACAGGACACGCAGCCTCAGTTAATCGTTTGGTAGAAATTATTCGCTCTGTTGACCAAGCGGGTGATAAGCGCGTTGATATTGTAAAACTTAAATATGCAACAGCTGATGATGTGGTATCGGTAGTTGATAATATTTATAAAGACAGTGGCAAGGGCAGCGTTCCTGAGTTTTTAATTCCTAAAGTTGTGGCTGATGGCCGAACTAATAGCGTGATTGTGAGTGGTGAAGGTCAAGCTCGTACCCGCGCCATTGAGCTTATTAAACGTCTCGACGGCGAACTTGAAAGCCAAGGTAATACCAAAGTATTTTACCTAAACTACGCAAAGGCAGAAGATTTAGTCAAAGTGCTTCAAGGTGTGAGTAAATCGCTGGCAGAGGATTCAAAAGGCGGAGCAACCAACAATGCGCGTAGTAGTAATAGAAACGACACGAGTATTGAAGCACATCCTGATTCAAATTCTTTAGTGATCACCGCTCAGCCAGATACGATGCGTTCACTTGAATCGGTTATTGAGCGTTTAGATATTCGCCGCGCACAAGTATTAGTAGAAGCCATTATTATTGAAGTGATGGAAGGTGATGGCGTTAACTTTGGCCTGCAATGGATTTCAGAGCAAGGTGGGATGCTACAATTTAATAATGGTACAACAGTACCTGTTGGTTCGTTAGCCGTAGCGGCAGAACAAGCCCGTGATAAAACGGTGACTAAAAATATCATTGGTACTGAATCAGGTACTGTCACCAAATATGATGAAACAACTGAAGGTGACTACGGCCCACTAGCCTCATTACTTGGTGGTATTAATGGTTTAGCCATGGGAGTGATAAAAAACGACTGGGGCGCAATTGTTCAAGCGGTTTCAACCGATACTAACTCTAATATCCTAGCGACTCCATCTATTACCACTATGGATAACGAAGAAGCATCTATTTTAGTTGGTCAAGAAGTGCCTATTATTACCGGTTCACAAACAGGTAGTAACAATGAAAATCCATTTCAAACGGTTGAGCGTCAAGAGGTGGGTATTAAACTTAAAGTAACCCCTCAAATTAATGATGGTTCAGCGGTGCAGTTGACCATAGAGCAAGAAGTTTCAAGTGTTAGTGGCGCAACAGCAGTCGATATTTCGGTGAACAAGCGCGCAATTAAAACTACTGTAATGGCCGATGATGGCGGTATGGTGGTATTGGGCGGCTTGATTGATGAAGATGTACAAGAGAGCGTTTCAAAAGTGCCACTATTAGGCGACATTCCTATTTTAGGCCACTTGTTTAAGTCAACTAATACAACAAAGCGAAAACGTAATCTAATCGTGTTTATTAGACCGACCATTATTCGCGATGGCGTTAGTATGAATAAGCTCAGCTTTAGTAAATATAACTTTATTCGCGGTGAGCAATTTAAAAAGCGTGAAGATGGCATTAACTTGATGCCAATGTCTGATACGCCTATTTTACCTGAGTGGAATGACGAATTAGTGTTACCACCTACGTACGAAGAGCATTTACGCAAACAAAATGCACAAGAGCGTAACAATGACTAATGCGATAGAAGATATTAATCAAGACGTTGTTCATCCAGCTGCACATAACAACGATGAAATGCTTGAACAAGAGGATTTAATTGAGCTGCCTGCAAAGCGTTTGCCGTTTTCATATGCAAGGCGGGTGGGTGCGTTACTTAGTAAACATAAGGATAACCGAGTTGTTTACTACCGTGGCGAGTTGGATATTGATGTATTGCTAGAAGTGCGCCGCATTGCAGGACATGGCTTCACACTTGAGCAACTAGAAGATGATAAATTTGAGTTATTACTAGAAGCATCGTATCAACGTGACAGCTCAGAAACTCAGCAAATGATGGAAGACATTGGTAACGAGGTTGATTTATTCTCACTAGCTGATGAGCTTCCTCAAACTGAAGATTTACTTGCTGGTGATGACGACGCGCCTATTATCAAACTCATTAATGCCATGTTGAGTGAGGCCATTAAGGAAGGCGCATCTGATATCCACATTGAAACGTTTGAACAAGAACTGGTTATTCGTTTTCGAGTGGATGGCGTACTTAAAGAAGTTTTAAAACCTAATCGTAAATTAGCCTCTTTGCTGGTATCGCGTATTAAAGTAATGGCCAAACTCGATATTGCAGAAAAACGTATACCGCAAGATGGCCGTATTAGTTTACGTATTGCAGGGCGTGCAGTAGATGTGCGTGTATCGACTATGCCATCGAGCTTTGGTGAGCGAGTCGTATTGCGTTTGCTTGATAAAAACAATGCGCGTTTAAACCTTGAAGATTTAGGCATGACCGCGAAAAACCGAGAGCTATTTGCTGATTTAATTAGTAAGCCTCACGGTATAATCTTAGTTACAGGCCCTACAGGCTCTGGTAAAAGTACCACGCTTTATGCAGGTATGAGCCAAATTAACTCGCGGGATCGCAATATTCTAACGGTTGAAGATCCAATCGAGTACGAAATTCCTGGCATTGGCCAAACACAGGTTAATACCAAGGTTGATATGACTTTTGCCCGTGGTCTGCGCGCTATTTTACGTCAAGATCCTGATGTAGTTATGGTCGGTGAAATACGAGATTTAGAAACAGCCCAAATTGGTGTGCAAGCATCACTGACTGGCCACTTAGTTATGTCTACATTGCATACCAATACCGCCTCAGGTGCAATTACCCGTATGGAAGATATGGGTGTTGAGCCATTCTTATTATCGTCTTCATTACTCGGCGTATTGTCACAGCGCTTAGTACGTACCTTATGCAATAGCTGTAAAGAAGGGCATATTGCAGATGAGCGTGAATGTGAATTACTCGGCGTACCGTTTGATAATGCTCCGACGATTTACCGCGCAGTAGGGTGTGAAGAGTGTAACTTTAACGGTTATCGTGGTCGTACAGGTATTCACGAATTATTAGTCGTTGATGAAACTATTCGTGAAATGATCCACAGCGGTAAAGGTGAGCAAAGCGTAGAGAAATATATTCGTAAACGCAGCCCAAGTATTCGTCAAGATGGCTGCAGCCGCGTACTTGCGGGTAAAACAACGCTTGAAGAAGTATTACGCGTAACCCGTGAGGAAGGCTAACAATGGCGGCGTTTGAATACCGTGCATTAGATGGCCGGGGAAAAGAAAAAAAAGGAATTTTAGAAGCGGATACAGCAAAGCAAGTTCGCCAACTTTTACGGGATCAAAAGCTAACCCCCCTCGAGGTGGTGCCAGCTGCTCAAGATGATAAACAAGTTCGAGGTCAAAAAGCGCCATTATTAGGCTCTTTATTTAAGCCGACAATATCAACGTCAGATCTTGCTTTGATTACACGTCAACTTGCGACCCTAATTCAGTCAGCCTTGCCCGTTGAGGGTGCCGTGATGGCGGTTGCTGAGCAGTGTGAAAAACCACGGCTAAAACGTATGTTAATGTCTGTGCGCTCTAAAGTGGTGGAAGGGTATACGCTTGCTGATGGGATGAGTGAATTTCCGCATGTATTCGACGATTTATACCGTGCAATGGTGGCCGCAGGTGAAAAGTCAGGTCACTTAGATCAAGTACTTAACAGATTGGCTGATTACACCGAGCAACGCCAACACATGCGTAGCCAAATTACGCAAGCTATGGTGTATCCCATTATTTTGGTCGTGTTCGCTATTGGTATTGTTTCAGTATTATTAGGTACTGTGGTGCCTAAAATACTAAAAACGTTTGAAAAAACCAAACAAGTATTACCTTGGACAACCGAATGGGTCATGGCGGGTAGTCATTTTGTACAAAATTATTGGTTTGTTAGTTTATTAGCGATCACGGCGATTGCTATTGGAATTAAATACGCACTTAAAAAACCTAAAGTACGGTTTTGGTGGGATGCAAAAGTATTACATATGCCAGGCATAGGTAAGGTTGCCAGAGGGATTAACACGGCGCGCTTTGCCCGTACATTAAGTATTTTATCGTCAAGCTCAGTGCCGCTACTTGAAGGAATGCGTATTTCAGGCGGGGTATTGGTTAACGAAAAAATAAAGCAAGCAGTGGCAGATGCCGCAGAAAGAGTCAGTGAAGGGGCGAGTCTTCGTGCTTCACTACAGCAAACTAAGTTGTTTCCACCAATGATGCTACATATGATAGCCAGTGGTGAAAAGTCCGGTGAACTTGAGCAAATGTTAGAGCGTGCTGCTAACAATCAAGATCGCGAGTTTGAAAGTATGGTTAATGTGTCATTAAAATTATTGGAACCGGCAATGATTGCCTCTATGGCAGTGATTGTGCTTTTCATAGTAATGGCAATTTTGCAGCCAATTATGGCAATGAACAAGGCCGTAGGTCTTTAAGTATTTTTTATATTAATGATTTAAACAAATCATTTTTGCTTAGTGTTTTTAGAATAACGAGGTAATAACGTGAATAAACAATCAGGTTTTTCTTTATTAGAAGTCATGGTGGTACTGGTTATCATCGGTATGATCATGTCGATTGTGGCACCTAATATTATGGGCCAGCAAGAAGAAGCGGCTATTGATAAAGCGCATTTAGATATTCAGCAGTTAGAAGATGCTATGAGTTTGTACAAGCTTAAAAATAAAAGCTACCCAAGTACAGAGCAAGGTTTAGAGGCATTAGTTACTAAAACCAGTATTGAGCCCATTCCAAAGCGTTTTCCTGATGGTGGCTTTATTAGCAAGTTACCAGAAGATCCATGGGGTAATAATTATCAATTAATCAGCCCTGGAGAAATAGGTAAATTTGACATCTTTTCGATGGGTCCAGATGGCGAACCAGCCACCGAAGATGACATTGGTAATTGGGATGAAGATAAGCAGTAATGACCAATAACTTTACCATGCACTTAAACATAATACATTGGGGCTTGCCATGCAGGTAAGCCCTAAGCACCTGAGTGCAAAGCATTATGGTTTTAGTTTAATAGAAATTTTAGTGGTATTGGTGATCATCGCCTTTGCCACCAAAATGGTGGTATACAGCTTAGATGGCGGCGCTGAAGAAGCGTTAGACAAGCAAGCAAATAGGCTGCATACCACCATTAATGCCGCATCGGAATTTGCGGTGCTTAATCAAATAGAATTAGGCCTTTTAGTTGAGCAAAATACGCTTGAATTTTTAGTTTTTGATGGCGAAAAATGGATTAGCTTTGATCGTGAAGCTTTATTTAAGCCAATTGAGATCGAACCCCAATTTAAATTAACACTTAATCTTGAAGACCTACCTTGGGCACAAGATAACTTACTAGAGCAGTCAAATTGGCGTGAGCTAATGAGTGGTAACAATGAAGACAGTTTATTAGAGCTTAAAAAGTTAAAAGTACCGCAAGTGCTTATTTTATCCTCTGCCGATGTAAGTGCGTTTCAGCTCATGCTTGAATTAAAAGATCAGTCAGAGCCGGTGTACTTTATTGAAGGTAAATTTGCAGCCCCAGTCGATTTTCGTCGAGAGCCCCAATAATGAAAAAATACCACGGGTTTACATTATTAGAAGTCTTAGTTGCACTGAGTATTTGTGCCATGGCGGGTATTGCTGCAATGCAAGCAACCGGTGAGCATATTCATCACTTATCAAGTATTGAAGAACAAACGTATGGCTCATGGGTCGCTGAGAATGTATTGGTAGAACAACGAACGAAAGGCGAAAAATGGCAAGGTAAAAATGGTACCCGCGGCAGTGAGATGATGGCGGGTATTGAATGGTTTTGGCGCCAAGATGTTGTGCCCACTGCCGACAAGAGCTTTGTAAAAGTCACTATTAATGTGTTTACGGATGATAAGTACGAAAATTCAATTTATGAGTTAAGCACTTACTTAAATAAAGGTAAGCTTTAAGTGAAGCAGCGCGGTTTTACATTATTAGAAGTGATGGTGGCACTAGGTGTGTTGGCGTTTGTGATTATGGCCACCCACCAAATACTTGATACCACAACGCGAGCTAAACAAGCATCAGATGAAAAAATTGCTGAACTAAATGGCTTACAAACTGCATTTAGATTGATGGATCAAGACTTTAGCCAAATGACTAAACGCCAAGTACGTAATGAAGCTGGAGATTTTCAAGAGGGATACTTACTTGCTGGACGCTACATTTTAGAAAGCCAGCTTGATGGTATTGCCTTTGTACGTGATGGTTGGATGAATCCCATTAACTTACTTCCTCGCTCAGAGTTACAAGCTGTTGGTTATCGCGTCATTGATGACAAGTTAGAACGCGTATATCGCATTTATGTCGATCAACTCGATAATATGGAGCCTCGTAGCCAAGTTATTTTAGCCGCAGTCGAAGAGCTTAAATTTGAGTTTTTAGATGGTAGCGGTAAGTGGCAAGAAGACTGGCAAATTAAGGCATTACCTAAAGCCGTTGCGGTAACTATAAAGCAAATGGATGCGGAGCCTATCAGGCGTGTGTTTTTAGTGCCAGGACTCGGTAAAGAGCTACCTAAACCAGTAACTGAGGGGACTAACCCGTCGCAACCTAATGGCCGGGGTACGCCTTGATGAACCAACAATCTTCGCGCGGCGCGGCTTTGGTTATTGTGTTATTTATTGTAGCGCTTGCAGCTATTTTAGCCGTTGAAATGAGTGCTAATTTAATGGTGCAAGTACAAAGAAGTACCAATTTACAAAGTCAGCAACAAGCGAAATGGTATGCCTATGGTGCTGAAGAGCTAGCAATTAAAGGTTTAATTCAAAGTAAAAAAGACGATCCTGAAAAAACCACATTAGCGCAGCCCTGGGCAAAGCAAGGCGATGTAAAGTACCCTGTTGAGAACGGCACTTTAAGCGGCCAGTTGACTGATTTACAAGCGTGTTTAAATTTAAACGCGCTTGGGGTTGAGCCAGACCCAAATAGCGGTAATAAAACTAACCCAGCACATAAAGCGTTGTTTGCTATTTTAGAAAATATAGATGATTTACCCAGTGATGAATCAGAAGAAGGGATGGCCGACAGTGTGTTTGATTGGCTTGATGAGAACAGTATAACCTATCGCTCTGGTGCCGAAGAGGGGGAGTATTTATCTCGTCAGTTTCCATATATGACGGCTAATAGCTTATTTGCATCGGTGTCTGAACTGCGTTTAATTAAAGGGTTTAATCCTTTGGTTATGGAAAAAGTGCTGCCTTTTGTCTGTGTGATCCCAGGCAGCACATTACTTTCAATCAATGTTAATACAATCACTGAAGAGCAAGCATTATTACTCAGTGGCTTAATAGATGAACTTAGTGTTTCAGGCGCTCAAGCGGTAATTGCAGCGCGTCCTGAAAATGGTTTTGATAATATTGAAGAGTTTTTTGAATCTGTATTACAACAAGGTGGTAAAAACATCAAAGCAGTAGAAAAACTTTTTAGTGTGAAAAGTGAATATTTTAAATTACAAACGCAGGCAAAATTTGTTGATTTGCGTTTTTCGATGACCACATTACTGTATGCCAGCAATGGCGAGGTAACGATACTGGCGCGAAAATTTGGAGGCGTACAGTGACAGAGATACTGTTGATCCGCACGGGTCAAACCGAACAAGACTTACTTAACTGGTTAATATACTCACCACAAGAACAAGAAATAATAGCCAGTGGCGAGTTACAAAATGCCAGCCAGTTAAGTGAGTTAACTGAAAAAGCATCAACCCGAGAGCTCGTGGTACTTTTACCATGCGATCAAGTGCAATTAAAAACGGTGATACTGCCAACTAAATGGAACCGTAAGCTAGAGCAAGCACTGCCTTATATGCTCGAAGAGGATATTGCCTGTGATATAGACGATATCTATATAGCGCTAGGGGAGCCGACAATGGTTGAAGCGCAGCATGCAATTAGGGTTGCGCTAATGAATCGCGATTGGTTTGAGCACTGGTTAGAGGTGTTTGAGCAACACCAGCTCACTGCTCATAAAATAGTGCCGGATGGCTTGTTATTGCCCAGTGCAGAAGAGCCTTGTGTAGCGGCAATTGAGCTCAACAAGCAATGGCTATTTAAAAAAGGTGACTGGCATATCGGTGCGGTTGAAAGCAGCTGGTTAAAGGAATATCTAACGGCTTTAGGTAACCCTGATATAAAACATTACAGCCCTGCAGAGCAATTTCCCGAAACGCTTACCTTGCATCCGCAAACCAGTGACTATGAGCTGCCGTTAGCATTATTTGCTAAGCAGTTAGATCAGCTTAAATTTAATTTGCGTCAAGGGCCTTACACGATTAAAAAGAAAACGGCTTTATGGTGGGGTTACTGGAAAAGTGCCACCATAATTAGTGTTATTGCTTTGCTATCGAGTGTGGCTATTAAAGCGGTTGAATTACATCAGCTTAATTCGCAGCTTGAGGTAGCTAAATCACAAGTAGTAGAGCGATTTCAAAAAGCCTTTCCAGGCACGCGGGTGCGCCCTCACTTAATTAAAAATCAAATACAGGGAGCACTGGATAAAGTACAAGGTACGAGCGATGCTGGCTTTTTAGATTTAACCAGCAAGCTGGTGAGTGTATTTTCACAAGTGAGCGAATTTACACCGCAAACCTTACGTTTTGATAAGCGCCGTAATGAATTACGTATTCGTGCTCGTGCAAAAGACTTTCAAACCTTTGGTAAGGTTAAAGCCATTCTTGAGCAGCAAGGTGTGACTGTTGAGCAGGGGTCGTTAAATAATGATGGTGATTATATCGTCGGCGAAATTAGACTGCGAGGTGCACAATGAAACAGCAGTTCATGAAATATTGGGGTTCATTAAAAGAACAAGAGCAGCAGTTAATAATGGTTGCGGGTGGTGTATTTATTATTTTTGTTTTGGTAATGGGTATATTTAGACCCTTAAATACGGCAATAGAAAATGCGCAACAATCACAAATAAAACAACAAGAATTGCTAGCATGGGTAGACGACAGTATCGTTAAACTTAAAGCAGCAGGTAAAGCGCAAACGGTGAGCAATCAAAATCTCAGCCAAATAGTGAATAATACGCGCGGTCGTTACAGCATTAATATTAGTAAAATGCAGCCAAATGATAATTCACTTCGTTTAACACTCGACTCAGTGGAGTTTAATCAATTAATCCAATGGATTGACGAGCTGGTTAATCAGCATGGTTTAAGCGTAGAAAATTTAGATTTAAGCCAAGATGATAAATCCGGTTATGTACGCGTTAGTCGTTTAGTATTAGAGAAGTAGTTAATGAAAAAAATAATAATTTTATCCATCGTTTTTGTAATTAGCTTTCTTGTTTTTAGCGTTATTAAATTGCCCGCTGCAGTGGCTTTAAATTTTGCTAAACCTTACTTACCTGCGCAGTTAGAGGTAGGGCAAACTTTTGGTACGCTATGGCAAGGTCAAATAATGCAGCTTCGCTTTCAAGGTGAACAGTTGAACAATGTACGTTGGGATATATCAGGCTGGTCAATATTTAAAGCTCAAGTAAATACTAACTTACGTTTTGGTAATCCTCGCGAACGTGATGACATTTCTGGGTATGCAGATATTAGTTATTCTCTCACAAATGATGAACTTAGAATAACTGATACTGTAGTGCGTTCAACGGTTGAGCGTGCTATGCAGCGCATTGATTTACCGTTACCGGTTACTGCTAAAGGGCGCGTTATTTTAGAGCTCGATGAGTACGTTTCAGGCGCTCCTTATTGCCAATCATTACAAGGTGAAATAGCCAGCCCTGATATTGATGTGCAAGGGCTAACTGGTTGGTTTAATATAGGCGATTTAAGCGGTAAGTTAAGTTGTAAGTCGGGCGATGTAGCCATACTTATCGAGCCAAATAATAGATTAGGGTTAGAGGCTGATGCTACACTAAAAGCCAATTTTGATTTTAAAGTAGCGGGATATGTTAAACCTGATCTCACTTTACCGAAAGAAGTTCATGACGCGGTGAAGTTTTTAGGTAGACCAGATAACCAAGGTCGGTATCCACTTAAATTTTAATATTTTATAAAAAAGAGTTTTAATGCAAATACCTCAGTTTACTGAGCAGCACGCCAAACTGCTCAGCGAGTTTTTAACTACCCAGCCCGGCGCTATGAGCCTTATTCAAAGCCAAGGTTATTTATTTGGCACTATTTGTTCACCTGAGCCATTAGAAGTACATCAATGGTTAGAGCAAATTCTACCTAATACCGCGAATGACCTTGATGAAGACATGTTGTTTTTGTTTATGGCATTACATCATCAAGTAAGTGAACAAGTATTTGAACTTGGTTATAAGTTACCCGCTGAGTTTGACCGTGAGTTTTGTCAGCAGTGGTCTGCAGGTTTTTTAACTGCAAGCCAAACGTATACTCATAAGTTACTCCAGAGTGAGCAACTAGATATTCAATACAAGCAAGCGCTTGAAAGCGCACAGGCGACTCTTAGCTTTTTTGCATTAGATAAACCAACGATTGCACAGATTGCACAGCAAAATAATATCGATGAATTACATTTGTGTGCGCAGCAGTATGAATTAATGGGCGACTTTGCGTTAGGTTTTGCTGAACTTATAGAAATTGTCGCGCTTAATAGTGGTTTGTATACCGATGAAGGGTGGGATGAATAAGTAGGTAAAGCCTTAAGCGCCAATCTCTAATTCAATATCAGTGCAACCTTGTTTGCACTGTATTACTCCCTTACCAGGTTCGCTGGTGGCTAAATTTAACGTTAATACACCCTGGCAATGCTCACATTTAAGTGTTTTACCTTGTGCCAACTGCTTAAGCATAGTGCGGTGTTTGTGAAATGAGTTACTTGCTTTTTTATTTAATCCAGAAAAATCCATTATTTCACTCTCGCTTGCGCTAATGACTCTTTTATAATGCGACATACCGTTGTTAAACGTTCTGAATAAAAGTAAAGGTTTAGATCGCCTTGACGACAATAGCGTAATTCAAACAACTTTACTGACTCATCATTGGTAAACGTTTTATCAATATAGTCCTCTTCGGATCTTGAAAGTGCTAACTGTTTATTGATTTTGTTTCTTGTCATGGTTGCGACAGGAAAACGATCGACTTTAGTTGTGCTGCTTAACAAGCCTATACCATCACCGAGTAAGCGCTCACGAGGCTCTTTTATCAAGGGGTGATCAATGGTAAAAAATGCTAGGATCACAACCACTAGTATAAAAAATTTCTTCATAAATACACAAACCTTGATCCAAACAACACGTTAGTAGCCGGCAAGTGTAATAAAATACACCTTAAAAGCAAGTCACAAGTTGAATAAATTATTAGCAATCTAGTCAGTAATTTTAGCCAATATGCGTATAATAAGAGGAGTAATTAGATATTTCTGAAATATCTGAAAGTATACAAGTGCGACCTAAAGCGTATTATGTTTAGCATGTAAGTTGCTACACTTAGGCGAAAAGTACAAAAAGATTGCTGAATTTTTATTTCCTAGCGGCGTTGAGGAACTTCAATGGATAAGCAAATTAAAGTAAAAAACATACCAACAGAGGTTAAGATCCAAAAACCCGATCTGAGCCGTCAAGAAGATAGATTTAACCCACGCAACCGTATTTATGTGCGTGCTGTTTCAGGACTCCATCAATTACTAAGACAACGTATTGGCTTTTTAGGCATGCTGGCGTTTATGTTATTGCCATGGATCAACTTTAACGGTCAACAAGCTGTTTTATTTGAGCTAATGGAGCAAAAATTTAATATTTTTGGCTTAACCCTGTGGCCACAAGATTTCACCATTCTTGCATTTATATTTATGCTAGCAGCGTTTGCCTTATTTCTGGTTACCACTTTTTATGGTCGAGTGTGGTGTGGCTATACATGTCCGCAAACAGTATGGACCTTCATTTTTATTTGGTTTGAAGAAAAGTTTGAGGGCAGCGCTAACCAACGTAAAAAGTTAGATCAACGGCCGATGGATTTTGACAAGTTCTGGCGTAAAACAGCTAAGCACACTAGTTGGGTATTATTTTCTTTATATACTGCGTTAACGTTTGTTGGTTACTTCACGCCTATTCGCGAACTACTGCCTGAATTTGTTACCTTTAATGTAGGCGGTTATGCCTTAGTTAGTATCATTGTATTTACTATTTGTACTTATGGTAACGCTGGGTGGATGCGAGAAATTATGTGTTTACATATATGTCCGTATTCACGTTTTCAGTCAGCAATGTTTGATAAAGACACTTTTACTGTAAGCTATGATGAAACTCGTGGTGAAAACCGAGGGCCACGTTCTCGTAAACAAGATCCTAAAGAGTTAGGTTTAGGTGACTGTATTGACTGTAACTTGTGTGTGCAGGTTTGCCCAACCGGGATCGATATTCGTAATGGTTTGCAATATGAGTGCATAAACTGTGGCGCTTGTATTGATGCCTGTGACGGCGTAATGGATAAAATGAATTACCCTCGGGGCCTTATCTCTTACACCACCGAGCGTAATTTAGAAACACCAGAGAATAAAACCCATCCGCTGCGCCCAAAGCTGATTGGTTACAGTGTTATTTTAATCTTACTTACCGGTGCGCTAGTTGCTAATATCGCCATGCGTAAAACCATGGACTTTGATATTATTCGCGACCGCAATCAGTTGTATCGTGTCGATTTTAATGGTTTAGTTGAAAACACCTATACCTTAAAAGTAATTAACAAAGCACAATACGAGCAAACATTCTCTATTGATGTAACAGGGTTAGATAATTATAAATACTTAGGTGATACTACCTTTACAGTAAACGCTGGTGAATCGCATAATGTACCGCTATCACTGGTAATGGATCCTTATGATTTAAAAGCGCCAATGACCGAGTTTAACTTTGTGTTGTCGCCAATAAACGAGCCCGATAATAAAATATCGCAGCCAAGCAACTTTTTTAAGGCACGATAAGTCGCTTTATTAAAGGCAAACGAGCACTGTTATTAACAAAAAAGCGGGATATTCCCGCTTTTCTTTTTATATAAGAAGTATATGAGTAAATTTAGCTTTATTGACTTAACCCCAGATCTTATTTTGGATGCCATAGAAAGCGTGGATATTTATGCTGAGTCAGGGTTGTTAGCGCTAAATAGCTACGAGAATCGGGTGTATCAATTTGTGGCCGAGGGTGCAAAGCGTTACGTCGTTAAGTTTTATCGCCCTGAGCGCTGGAGCAAAGCGCAAATTCAAGAAGAGCATGACTTTGCTTTTGAACTAGCTGCCGCCGAAGTACCGGTGGTGGCGCCAATAAAACACAATGGGCAAAGCTTGTTTGAACATCAAGGGTATTTGTTTACTTTGTTCCCAAGTGTAGGCGGGCGTTTATTTGAGGTGGACAATTTAGATCAACTCGATGTACTCGGGCGTTTAATCGGTCGTATGCATCAAGTAGCCAAAACGAAACCCTTTACCCAAAGACCCACCGTTACCTGTGATGAATATTTAGATACAGCTAAAGTTCATTTACAAAAAAGTAAGTTAGTCCCTATGGGATTAGAGACTTCCTTTTACACTATTTTAGATTTAGTCATTGCTCAAACTCAACAGCAATATAAAAATGTAGAAGGCATTCGCTTACATGGTGACTGCCATGCTGGTAATATCCTATGGGCAGGAGATGCATTAATGTTTGTTGATTTAGACGATAGCCGTCAAGGTCCTGCAATTCAAGATTTATGGATGATGCTCAGTGGCGATCGACAAACACAGCTGTTACAGTTAGACACTTTAGTGAATGCATATGAAGAGTTTTGCGATTTTGATCACTCACAACTTAAGCTGATCGAACCGCTTCGGGCTATGCGTATGATTCATTACATGGGGTGGGTTGCAAAACGTTGGAGTGATCCTGCTTTTGTACGGAACTTTTCATGGTTTGCAGATGACAAATACTGGGAGCAACAAATTTTAGCGCTTAAAGAGCAGTTTGCAGCTTTGCAAGAAGCCCCGTTAAAATTATTGCCATAATATTTTTATTTAAAAAGAAGTATAACGAGATATTCATGCTTAAAAAATTAAAACTAAGTTTACTGATTCTATGTTTACCTTTTGCAGCATTAGCTGCTAACTTTGAAGCGGGTAATCAATACACTGTAATTGATGTTGAAAAAAGTAAAACCCCGAATGTAACCGAGTTTTTCTCTTTCTATTGCCCACATTGTTTTAAATTTGAGCCGGTAGCCAAAGGGATTGCAGAAAACTTACCTGAAGGGGCTGAATTTGTAAAAAATCATGTCAACTTTTTGGGAGGCGTTTCACCACAAGCGCAAAGTAATTTAAGCTTTGCTTACTTAATCGCAAAGAAACACGGTCAAGCTGAAGCGGTAACAGCGCAAATTTTTAAAAGCATTCATATACAACGTGCGCCATTAACTGAAATTAAAGACGTTAAAAAGTTATTAGAGCTTAATGCAATTGATAACGCGACATTTGATAACGACATCGCTAGTTTGCCTATCATAGCAGCTGAACGTGCCATGCAAGATAAGCAGAATAAATATTCTGAACTTGGTGCATTAACTGGCGTGCCTACATTTATCGTAAATGACAAATACAAAATCAATATTAATACAATCAAGAGCCAACAAGAACTTGATGAGTTAATTAGCTTTTTACTAAAACTATAATTTTTGGAGCACCACAATAATGATCAAATTAGTTAAAGCAGGGTTACTTGCTGTATTACTCCCTTTAGCTGCAACCAGTTTTGCTGCCACTTACGAAGAGGGCGTGCATTACGATGTCGTCTCTGATCGTGCAACCAGAAAACCAGAAGTAAAAGAGTTTTTCTCTTTTTACTGTCCTGCATGTAATAACATGGAACCACTGCTGGCCGAGATCAAACCTAAGCTAGATAAAAACGTAAAGTTTAAGAAAAGCCATGTAGATTTTGTGGGTGTACGTGACCCAGAACATCAAACCATGATCAGCCAAGCATTAGCTACAGCTGAAGTACTACCTCAAAAAGATAAAATTATTTCAGCGATGTTTGATCATATCCATGCAAAGCGCGCTCGTTTTAATGAGCTTGCAGATGTAAAAGATGTATTTTTAGCTCAAGGCGTAGATGGCGACAAGTTTGATAAATTATTTGAAAGCTTCTCGGTACGTACACTTAGCTCTAAAATGAAACGTGACCAAGATTACTTTAAAGGTAAAGGGGCACTGCGTGGCGTTCCTACATTTATTGTTAATGGTAAATATAAGCTTAACTTAGGTGGCGAGTCAGGTATTTCATCGCCAGAAGATGTAACAGCACTCATTAACTACTTAGCAAATAAATAAGTGGTCTGGCCAAAATAAAAAAGCTCCTTTAGGAGCTTTTTTATTTTTATAATATGCGCTATTTAATACTTAGTTTATTTACGTTGTAAAAATACACCAGATTCAATGTGATGTGTGTAAGGGAACTGATCAAATATTGCAAAGCGCTTAACCTCATGGGTTTGTGTTAAGTGATCAAGATCGCGCTCTAATGTGTCTGGGTTACATGAGATATAAATAATATTTTCATAATTTGCCACTAAGTCACACGTAAGCGTGTCCATGCCTGCTCGAGGCGGGTCGACTAAGATGGTTTGGCAGTTGTAACTACTCAAGTCAATGCCATCTAAGCGAGAGAAAGTACGCTCGCCTTTCATTGCCTGAGTAAACTCTTCGCTCGACATGCGAATAATATCTAAGTTAGTTACTTGGTTTTGAGCAATATTATATTGTGCTGAATGCACCGACGATTTTGATATTTCCGTCGCCAGCACTTTATTAAATGAACCAGCAAGTGCAATAGAAAAGTTTCCATTACCACAATACAGCTCTAGTAAATCATTGTTTAGTGGTTTACATAACTCTTGTGCCCACTCTAACATTTTAATATTGACCTTCGCATTAGGCTGAGTAAAGCTATTTTCTACTTGTTGATAGATTAGCTCTTGGCCGTTAACCATTAAACGCTCAGTGACAAAATCATCGCCCAATTTTTCTTTTTGCTTACGAGCGCGGCCAATAAAGTCAATTTTATATTGGCTGCTTAGCTTTTCTTTTAAGGCGTTGATCTCAGTTAACCAGTGTTCATCAAGTGGCTTGTGATACAGCAAGCTCACTAAAATTTCACCACTGAGGGTCGATAAATAATCTATTTGAAATAATTTACGACGTAGTACTTCGCAGCCTTTTAAATTATCAATCATCACCTGCATAACTTCACCGACTAAGGGTGCTGCAGGGTCAAAGGTATCGACACGTATTTTATCTTTCGTTTGTTGATCAAACATAATATGAAACAGATCATCGCCATCGTGCCATACTCTAAATTCTGCACGTTGACGGTAGTTAATGGGCTCAGAGCTAAATACTTCTAACTGTTTTACACCGAAACGTTGAAATTGCTCTGTAATACGCTGCTCTTTTTCATTTAATTGTGCATCGTATTGCGTGGTATCTATATTTATAACTGCCATTAACGGTATAACCTTATCGTTGAGATCTGTTTATCGGCGCTATTGTAGGGAGCGAAGCGTATTTGTCTAGTTTTGATCAAATATAGTGAGCTTTTTTTGAGCATTTTACTACAGTATAGGCTTACTTGGCCGATAAAAGAGTAAGTCTAAATAGGAGTCTTCTCATGAAAATAGGTAACTTTAGTTTTGTTCCAAACAGCAATGCTAATAAATACAATACTAAACAGGCAATGCCACAGCCTAAAATAGACTCGCCACCAAATAATTATCAGCAACGAGGAAAAGAACTGGCTGCTGCCGTGTTAGGTGACAAAATGGCAAAAGAATTAGGTTTGCCGGTCGCCGAAACCAAAAAAGACAAACCACTGTTTGATTTTAATGAAGTCGTAAAAAATGTTTTAGACTTTGTAACAAGCTCGGTAAAAAAAGCCAAAGCCAATGGTGCCGATAACGACAAACTGCAAGATATGCTAAATCAGGCACGTAAAGGAGTGCAAACGGGTGTTGATGAGGCTGTGGATGAATTAAAAGGCATGGGGGTATTCAATCAAGACCTTGAAGAGGGTATTGATAAATCTAAAGAGGGTATTTTTAGTGGTCTCGATAAATTTGAGCAGAACTTATTTAACCCACAACCTGCAAGCGTTACTGTTAGCCAGACGCAATATGTAAGTTTAAGCAATAGTGCTGATTACACATTTACCACAGCAGAAGGTGATGAGGTGAGTATTAGTTTTGCAGATGCTTATCAATCGCAATCATCTAGTCGTTATCAACAAACAGATGATTCACAATCATTTAGTGCACAATTTTCTGAATCCCGTGAGCTCTCTTTCTCGATGTCAGTAAACGGGGAGCTTAATGAAGACGAGCAGCAAGCCATAAATGATTTAATGGCAGAGTTACAAGATGTCAGTAAAACCTTTTTTAGTGGCGATTTAGACAAAGCATTTGAGCAAGCCCAAGAACTCAGTTTAGGTAATGAACAGCTGGTGGCATTCTCAATGGACTTACGTCAAAGCAAAACTGTGGCAGCAATTAAAGAGTATGAACAAATTAAGCCAACATCAGAAAAAGCCATTGCCGAAACTGTAGCCCCTTTTAATGATGATCTAAAATCAGCTTACTCTAAAGCGCAAACCCTAGGATTAGAAAGTCAGCTATCAGGTATCATTCAATGGCTAAATCAAGATCAACAAGAAATAGATAAACTGGTTGATTACACTAACACCATGTTTGAAAACTTAGATAAATTAAACGCCGCTACTGCAAAGCTAGGCACTGAGTAAAACTACTTTCTTTTATAAAAGCCACATGGCAAACTGCCGTTCTTAGTAAAGAGTAGGAATGGTAGTTTGTCAGCGCACATCATGGTATTTGATTCAGGTATAGGTGGAACCACCGTGCTTGAGCATATTCAGCAAAGCATTCCTCATGCTCAATACAGCTATTTTATGGATAACGCATTATTGCCATATGGTGCACAGTCGCAACAAACCATCATTAATCGCCTATGCGGATTGATCCAATTTATTAAAGATGAGTCACTTAATGTCGACTTAATTGTTATAGCCTGTAATACCGCTTCAACATCTGCATTAAGTGCGGTACGCCAAATTACCGATATTCCTATTGTTGGGGTTGTACCTGCAATTAAACCCGCTGCGCAATTAACGCAATCAAAGAATATAGGTTTATTGGCAACTCCCGCAACGGTATCAAGCCCCTATACTGATGCACTTATAAAAGAACATGCCTCGTCTATAACCACAAGCTTATATAGTAGTGTTGAACTAGTTACTTTGGCAGAGACTCTCTTTTTTACCCAGCACTTAGATCTTGATAAGTTGCACACTGAGTTAGACCGATTAAATATTAATAACGATATAGATGTGCTGGTATTAGGCTGTACTCACTTTCCTATTTTAGCTAAACCAATTAGTGATTACTTTAATACGCAAGTACAGTTATTAGACTCTGGTGCGGCCATTGCTAAGCGAGTTAGTTCTTTACTCAAATTAAGTGATAATCAAGCAGGCATAAAAAAGCCGCTGCACTATTATGCAACGGCTGATGTATGTAGTGATAAACTAGCGGTTAAGCAAGTTACACTGTTTGATCCGACTCTGAACGATAAGAGTTAGAATCATCTTCTTGTTTTTGTTTTGCTTCACGTACTTTCAAAGTACGTTGTTGGAACTCACTATCGTTTAGCTTAGCAATTGCATTATCAGCATCTGCTTGTGCCATTTCAACAAAGCCAAAACCGCGACGCTTGCCAGTATTCTTATCTTTTAACAAACGAACGTTAAATACTTTGCCTTGCTCTTCAAATAAAGTACGCACTACACCTTCATTTGCACGATAAGGAAGATTGCCAACATAAAGTGTTTTTGTTTTTACTTCGGCTTCTTCTGTACTTACTGATGACATTGCAGCAATAACAAGTCCACCAATTAATAAACCGGCACCGAATAGAAGTGCAGGGTCTAATGCTAGGCTTGCAAGCGCAAACTTAACGATAACAAAACCAACAACAGCAAGAATAACTGCGAAGATAAAAGATTTTTGATCGGGTAATTTCATTTTTGATCTACCAATAAACAGGAAATAAACATTAATTTAACATTGTGAACTTGCTATCTTAACGTCTTAATTGAACATAGCAATGAAATTTATAGCAAATAGTTAATAAGAGTGTAAAAAACAACCGATAGTAAGGCGTTTCTTTACTATTTTAGCCTCGTTTGTTTGAAACTTGAGCAAACGGTGAAAAGATCTAAAAAAAAGGTTGATCTGTTTTCGGATCTCCCTATAATGCGACCCCACTGAGACGGGGAACGCCAAAGCATAGCGAGGCATGAGCTACTCAGAGAGTTAAGTAAAACTTAAATTTAAATCATCGAAAGAAAGTTTAAAATTAAGTGTTGACTCGAAAAATAAAGGATGTATTATACGCATCCCTAGCGACAACGTCGCAACGTTCTTTAACAATATAAAGCAATCATCTGTGTGGGCACTCGT
>NZ_JADO01000024.1:0-38810 GCF_000518425.1 Pseudoalteromonas sp. 23_GOM-1509m | reverse complement strand
GTCCCCATCGTCTAGAGGCCTAGGACACCGCCCTTTCACGGCGGTAACAGGGGTTCGAATCCCCTTGGGGACGCCACTTACTTTAAGTAATATATACAGCAGTGTGACACCACACACTCTATCCGCAACTTTAAAAAGAGTGAAAATCTCTTGATACGCCACCTACTATTTATTAGTAAGACAGCTTTTACTAAAAATATCTAAAATCAATTTATCTGCATTTCTATTATTACCTCAGAATTATTCAGTGAAGTTAAAATCTCAAAATTAAATATTTTATATAATAACTCCTAAATTTTATTAGCATCTTTCCCTTTCTTATATTCAGCTTAAATATACTTCGCCTATGTTAGGTTACATATAAACGTCCAAATAAATAGGAGGTTATATGGCAAGTGGATGGGCACGCGATGGTGCAATTCAAGATCAAATCGACGCCAGCGTTAATGATGCTGTGCAATATGCTAGAAGTAACTTAGTTTCTGGAGCCAGTGCCGAGCTATGTGAAGAATGTGATGAACCAATACCACAGGCACGAAGACTTGCGTTACCAGGTGTTAAGTATTGTGTAAGCTGCCAAGTTGAACTAGAAGGTAAAGGCGCACTTTCTAAAGGGCTTAATCGGCGTGGCAGTAAAGATAGTCAATTACGATAAAAAGGTGCATACAGCACCTTTTTTAAAATTGTATCAGAGTTAAGCTTAAATAATTAAAAAGCCGCTTAGTAAACCTATTAAATATATTTACTAAAATTTATTCATATTTTCTTTTTTCTGAATAAGTTCAATTGAGTAGCCATCTGGATCTTTTACAAACGCTATTTCTGTTGTGCCACCCTTTACTGGACCTGGTTCACGGCTTACGTTACCGCCAGCGGCCTTGATATCAGCACAGGCTTTATAGATATCATCAAACTCAATCGCGATATGACCATAGGCATTGCCTAAATCATAGCTGTCGGTATCCCAGTTATAGGTCAGTTCAAGCACTGTTGTGTCAGTTTCATCACCGTAGCCCACAAAGGCGAGGGTATAGCGGTACTCTTCGTTATCAGCACGGCGTAACTCTTTCATACCAAGTACTTGAGTATAAAACGCAATTGATTTATCTAGATCAGCAACCCGTAACATGGTGTGTAGTAAACGCATTTAAATCCTCTTTAAAATTCATATAAATTTTTATAACGCAGCTAGTTTTAACTACTATTGCTGCGCAGTTAAAATATCAATAATCCGATTATAAATTATTTCTGTGAGCATCACAGTATCATCGCCATTAGTATTTATAAACTGCACAACGACTGTATCGATATCTTTATAATAACGAGCAATGCTTGAATACCCTAATACCCAACCTGTGTGTTCATACTTATAAAGTGATGCATACAAAGCTTGCTCTTGTTCGTCGAAAAAAGTGCCTTTGTTTAAAGCAAAAATAAAGTCGCCTACATCTTGTGCGGTTGCCACATAGCCTTGATCGAGTGCTTTAAAATCATTCTCATAACCTACGTAGTAACCACTCATCAAATCTACTAAATTGATTTCATGTACAGATGAAAACGTATGCGTTAGGCCCAGTGGCATTAAAATTTCATCTCTAATATATTGGTTATGATCATAACCCAGCACGTTAGACATAATTTTTCGCAGCAACAAATAATTGGTATTAGAATAGCCATAGTCAGCATCAGGGCTAAAATCAGCGGGTTTATCGAGTACTAATGCAAGTGGGTCAGGGTAGGTGATTGACCAATCGAAATTATCAGTGTCTGTGTAATTGGGTATGCCACTTTTGTGTTTTACCATCATTCGTAGTGTTATTTTATCTGCGTTTTCAATGCGTCCAATTAACGATGGAAGATAATCAGCCAGTGTTTTATCTACATCAATACGTCCAGCGGCTGAAAGTTTAGTTAACGCTGCTGCATCATATAACTTTCGAATGCTGCCAATTTTAAAAAGTGCACTAGGGTAAGCGGGTATTTTGTGCTTTCTATTATGCAAACCATTTGCAAAATATTCAGGTTGCTGTCCTTGTTTATGAATATACACAATAATGCCATCAATTCCTTGTTCAATAGCCTCTTGTGTTTGTGCTTGAACATTAGCGGGCAGTGGGTGAAAGTAATATAAAGCAAACTGCCAAGGGGCAAAAATGTATATGCTAGTAAGAGTAACAATGAGAGCTGCAATCCGCAGAAGTGTAAGCGCTTTTTTGTTCTTCAATTGTATCATTGCATTCTGGCTTCATTTATTTTTGGAGTGTGAGGATCAGCTTTTTACTCTACTAAACAGCAATATCATGTGATATTGCTGTTTAGTTATGGGGAGTTTGGCTGTATTAAAGTATATTTTTACTTATTAACTTTGCCCTTAAGAACATAGATTTCACCATCAAAACTCCCTTGAATAGTCAAACCTTGCCCAGCTAGCTCTTTAAGGTACTCTATGTGTTCCTCTGTAATATGCTGCCCAGGCACCAAAAGCGGAATACCTGGCGGATAGGGGGTGACTAAACCGGCACAAATACGGTTGTTACTTTTACCGATAGGCACAGATTCGCGCTCGCCATAAAAAGCATCACTTGGAATACACGCAAGGTCTATAGCGGGTAGGTTTTCAGGCAAGCGAGATCGTCGCGTCGATTTTGACAACTTCACTTTACCGCTGTCGAGTTTTTTGAGCGCATTATAAAGACGAATTATTTTTGAGCGCGTGCCGCCAAGCGTCAGTAACACTAAGATGGTGCTGTGGGTGTATTTTTCTATTTCTAAGCCAATTTCATCCAGCAGATACTTATGAATATCTTTTAATGAATAGGGTAATTCGCTAATGTCGATAAGAATTTTTAGCGGATCGTGACCCATGTTATCACCACTGAAGTGCGGAAATATTTCCATAAAGTCTTGCTTACCTAGTACTTTAATTTGTTTGAGTGAAGCCATCTGTTGTTTAAATTCTTCCACATGGTTCAACAAAGCATTGAGTAACTTATAGCCTTCCATCTCTAATTGCTTTTGGCATACATCAAGCGACGCGATAAGCTGATATTTTGGCGATGTACTGGCGTAAATACTGTAAATCTCACGAAAGAAATCAGCATCGAAATCAGGGTCGTTAACATGAATATAAGACGCTTGAGAAAACGCCGATACCACTTTATGTGCCGAATGAGTGACGTAGTCAGCGCCAGCATGAATGGCGGAATAGTATCGTAGGCTTGGATGAAACAGCGAGTAAGCAAACCATGCCTCGTCAATAAATACTTTAATACCATGTTGATGGGCAAAATCGACCACCTGTTTCAGATCGCTCAGTAGGCCATCGTAAGTACAACCGGTGAGAACCAGCAATTTTGCATCGGTATTTTGTTCTATCGCTTGTTTTATATCGGCCAACGACGGCGGCGCAAAAATGCCATATTTAGGATTTAAAATACTCGACAAATAAACAGGTAAACTCGCTGATTGCAAAATGCCATAGTGCACAGATTTATGACAATTGCGGTCGATGATCACTTTATCGCCCTTACGCAGCAATGTCTGCAAGATGATTTTATTTGAGGTAGACGACCCATTGGTAACGAAATAGGTATGCTTGACTTCAAACGTCGCCGCTGCTGACTCTTGCGCACGGCCAATGGTATTGGTGCTATCTGATAATGATCCTAACGAATCAACAGAAACCGACAGATCGCCCACGAACACATTACGACCATAAAACTGATAAAAATCTTTAATATAAGGAGAATTTCTAAAGCTCGAGCCGCCACTGTGACCTGGTGTATGCCAAGAATCGTTTGCTTCGCCAACATAACGGCGATACGCAGTCCAAAATGGGGTTTCTGAGCGGTCATCGAAATCGTTGATCATATAGCCTAAAATTGCTTCAGGATCAGAAATTACCTCATCTTTAAAAAAGAAAGACTCAATCTCCTCCGACTCATTAACGATTTCTAGCCCCTTCGTATCATCGCCAATAACATAAACAGGCAGCTCAAGGCGGATCCCTTTTAACTGCTCGATAAAGCGACTATAAGTGCGTTCGCCAACCTTATTTTGCAAATCCCAGCTAAGCACTACAGCCTGAATATCACCATCTTCCTCTACAATGTCCAACGCTTGTTTTAGCTCAAG
Organism: Pseudoalteromonas sp. 23_GOM-1509m; assembly: GCF_000518425.1. Classification (NCBI taxonomy): domain Bacteria; kingdom Pseudomonadati; phylum Pseudomonadota; class Gammaproteobacteria; order Alteromonadales; family Pseudoalteromonadaceae; genus Pseudoalteromonas; species Pseudoalteromonas sp. 23_GOM-1509m. The sequence continues at coordinate 34,676 of NZ_JADO01000024.1, read as the reverse complement.
ACGCTCAATAATATCGATATGAATATCATCTCGCTCAAAATTGGCAATGGTCTTCGATAGATTCGTTGAAAGCTCTTGTAAGGTGACTGGATCTTGCTCAATTAACAAGATACGAAGTATTGGTAGCATAGGAATTCTCGTAATAAAATTTCATAATGCTCAACAGCATAACTAAAGGATTGACGCTTGTGAAATTAATACTTTGAAAATGTTCCAATAATTACGGCAAATCACGAATAAACAGATTTTATTTGAATTGATTTACAAGGTATGAAAAATGAAAGGTGCCAAAGTTAGACACCTACTTTGAATAAACAAAAAAGTAACACTGGAATACGAATTAATCATTGAGCTTATTCTTATAAGCCTGATAATTGAGGTTTAGTATTAACAATCGTGCTAAATGAACGTTTTTTATTTACGGATCTATTCTGCTTTATCTTTAAACTCTTTAGGCACTACTTTTTCGAGCTTCTTTTCTACTTCAACAACGTTCTTACCCATAGCAAACTTATCAAGGTTTGAGTCGGCCAGCCGAAAGATAATAAAAGTAGATGCAAAAGGTAATACCTATAGGATGCTTTTATTAACTTCCTGACTGTTACTATCGACATAGCATTATTTACCCTAATTAAACAGCTAACAGTCTCAATAGTTTTAGTTTTTTAAAACAATGTTTTGGCCTACTAAGTGCATTTTTTAAAAATCCATTCTAAAGGCCCGTGTTTAAAATACTTGAGCCAAAACACACTGAAAATTATGCTAATTATGCAAAAGACCAATGCGGAAAATATTGACAAGTCTATGGTTTGGTTAACGAGTAAGCCAGTTGCCTCAAGAATTCCCATGCCAATAATGACATGTGCTACATACAGAGTTAACGTTAACTGCCCAGTTTTGCTTAGCCACTCAATTAACCGGTTGGTAGGAAATACACTTGCTAGTTTTAGAGAAACCAGCAAAACAAGAACAGCAGAGCTTGCAGCTGAAAACATATATTGTGGCAACGGCGGTATTATTGACGTGGTTAACAAAAACTCAATTTCATCTTTTGACATGCCAATAGACGGGTCATCTCCTGCCCACATTCTCAGCATATAGAAGCTTGCTTCTACAATAAGTAAAATACTTAAAGACCATGTAAACAAAGACTTCCTTACATTAGCATTGGATAAATCTTGTTTACCCAACCATATGCCAAATAACAAGAAACCACACCATGGTAAAACTGGGTGATAACCATTAAAGAAAAGGTGTCTAATCACTCCTTCAGTTGTCCAAAAACCAGAATAACTAAGCTCAAGCCAATCCCATCCTTTTTCGTAATCAAAGAATAGCCACATTAATGGAAATGCAAAAACAAAACCGATAGATGCACTGAGCAGTTTCTTGCTGCTAAGAGTAAATAATAATGCAGCTATCAAAAAATAGAATGCATAGAATTTCAAGATGTCGGCTTCCCAAATAGGTGTAAAAGCCAAGCCAATCAAAAGTAGTAAAACAGACCTTTTTATCAAAGAGGTTCTTACTTGCTTGATGTGTTCAAGTGATTCACTGGTAACACATTTTTTAGTTAAAAACGCAATACCTATACCCGCTAATATAACAAACAAAGCCGAAGCCCGACCTTCGAATAGAGCCGCAAACTCTATTAATTGTGGTGTGCCAATATCGGCGTTCATGGCTAACTTAAAGTTGACAATAACCATACCAAAGAGCGCTAACGCTCTTGCAAAGTCAATACCGATTAGTCTATTCACTCTCTTGCTCCACAGAATTCATTTTTAACTTTTGAGACATTGCTGTATCATAATGGAACTTAATAGATGATACAAGGCTGTCTCATAAAATGGATGCAAGAACAAATAATTCGAGAAAAAAAATTATTCAATCGGGGTTAAAACTGTTTATTCAAAATGAGGACTCAACGCTAGTTGACGTGGCTAAAAGGGCTGAAGTTGGTAGAGCAACGGTGTACCGCCAATTTAAGCATAAGGAAGCGCTTCAAGAAGAGATTGCGTTATATTGTTTAGACCGCTTTGATGAAGTAAATATGTCCGTTGAAAATAAAGCTAAAGACTCATTGGATGCTATTAGGCTTGTATTCGAAAATACTTTGCCGTTATACGAGGAATTCGCTTTTTTGCAAAAATTCGAGAAGATGTTTCAGAAAAGTGAAAAGCTTCAAGTTCGTATACAACAGCAAGATAACGAGATACGAGAATTGATAAAACTTGCGAAAGATGAGGGGTTATTAAGTAAGCACTTCTGTGTTGATTGGGGTTTTTATTTTTTTGAAGGTTTATTGTACGCAGGTTACAAGATGAGTCATCTAGATAATTACAGTTCAGGTAAGGCAGCACATTTAGCTTTTTTATCGTTCAAGAGTGGGGTTGCTTCATAACCCCCTGCAAGAATATAGATGTAACATTAATTTAGTGAAGACAGTTACTAAGCACATCTTGTGGGTAATTTATTTAAAAGATCAGTTTGCTACCTATCTGTTCTTTTTTGGGTGGAAATCGACACAACTTAAGCCAGCGATGTCGCAACATGACACTGGGTAAGCCAAAGCTAAGGTCCGCTTTCGTATCTTAACAGGTGGGAGCTATTCAGTCTTATCTTTAAACTCACATAAATCTTCAATAATACAGCTGCCACACTTTGGCTTTCGCGCCACACAGGTATAACATCCATGTAAAATGAGCCAGTGGTGCACGTCTACTTTAAATTCTTTGGGGATCACTTTTTCGAGCTTTTGCTCAACCGCAACCACGTCTTTACCCATAGCAAGCTTAGTACGGTTTGATACACGGAAAATATGCGTATCAACTGCAATTGTCGGCCAGCCAAAAGATAATTAAGGTAGATAGCAAAAGGAAAACCTATGGACTGCTTTTAGCCATATGCTGACATTAAGCCTTAGCAAATTCAGGAGCATATTTAGGGCTATATATCTACATTGTTTTGACGGCTAACCTTAGTTTTTTTGAGGTTTGATTGTTTGCATCAATAGGCATAGTGATACTAAAGCTACGCCTGCCCAACCTATTACTTTAAATTTTTCCCCAATAATGACTATAGCTAAAACAGTTGCAACTAATGGTTCAATTAAGGTGATTAATGTCGCTTTACTTGCATCTATATAATTCAAGCCAAAACCAAATAATAAATATCCTAAAAACATTGGAATTATTGCCATATATAAAGATACGAAAGCATTAGATGAACTTGAAAATAAGTTATCACCCGTAAACCATAATGAAGGAAGTAACAATAGTGCAGCACAACCGAATAGCCCAGACATGGACGATGTTGAGTGAACGCCACTTTCAATTAAACACCTTGCCGCCCATGAATAACCTGCATAAGTTAAACCAGCAATACAACCTAAAATAATCCCCAAACCCTGTTGATTGATACTGTAAGCATTATTATTACTCTGGTTTTTACCTAAAGTTAACAGAGCAATACCTATAGCACCAATGACAAAGCTCAACATCCATTGCAATGAAATGTCCTTTTTGCTAATAAGACGTTCAAGGATTCCAGCAAAAAAAGGTGCAGTGGCTATAGATACTACAGTACCAATGGCAACACCTGATAAGCGCATTGAGGTATAGAATGCTAATGGGTAAATAGCGACAGAAGCGACACCTAAGAGAAATATTTTAGGCTGTTCGAGCATCAGCTTATAATCTATAAGTAGCTTTTTTCGAGCTGTGATTACAAGTAACACTCCTCCTATCCCCATAGAGAATGCACCAATAGCCAAAGAGCTTACATCTGGGGAGTAGCTTGCAGCAGTACCAGTTGTCCCCCACAAGAAACTAGCAACAATAATCGCCATAACACCTTTAAAACTTCCGTGATGATTTTCCACAATGAAACTTATTTATAATAACTTCAATATAGAAATAGTATGCTAATTATGTAGGGTGTTTTTAACAATTAAGACGCAATAGTTAACAATTCCGACTAAGTTTACTTTTTGAATTTAGTTGGTGATAGACCAAAGTATTGTGAAAACTTTCGGCTAAAGGCTGAGGGTTCTTTATAACCTACTTTTTCACCAATAATTGGTAACGGATAATCTGTATGCGTAAGTAATGCTTGGGCTTTTTCCATTCGAAGTTTTGTTACGTACTTCATCACGGTCATACCTGTTTGTATTTTAAATAGTTTCTTAAACTGTGTTTCACTCAGGAAAGCAGATTCAGCTAAACATTTAATTTGAAGCTGCTCTGCAATATTTTGCTCTATGAAGGATATTGCTGTACCAATGCGACTATCTACCTTTGGTAATAAAGTTTGCTCTGCCAGCAGTAAGCTGAACATTTCGAACATCGCCTGTTCTAATTGAGCATTAACTTTGTTTTCTAGTTGGTTTTCGATAAAAGTTAAGTAACTTCTAAGAGATGAGTTAATTGCAAAAACAATACATTGTGAAGATGAAATATTTAGCGGAAGATTTTTCATATCTACGACTACAAACCTAGCTTCAGTGTTTGCAGTGAACAGGTGCTCTTCGTTGGCTTTAACTACAACACATTCACTTGGTGCAACTTTTCCATTGAAATCACCAACACATATATTTATGACACCACGTAAAGGTAGAACCAACTGATTAAATTGATGTGAGTGACGAACTGGCTTTGTGCTATAGGAGCGGATGGATAATAGATTTTTCATAATAATAGAAAACGTATTGCCTTATTTCATCATGATTAGGGTTATATATCTTAGAGTAATGAATTCTAAAGTGAAGTCTTAGTTTCTACTGGTGTTTTTAATTAAAGTTTATATGATCAATGTGGCGGCTTAGTTGACTGTCAAGATGATGATAGCTCTACGTTTAATGGATACTAAAAATATCTCTGAAAACTATTGATGCTAATGTCCGTTATCGTATCAAAGCAGTCTAAACATTACTCAGTCTTATCTTTAAACTCACACAAGTCTTCAATTATACAACTGCCGCATTTTGGTTTGCGGGCTGTACAAACATAACGACCATGCAGTATCAGCCAGTGGTGTACATCGACTTTAAACTCTGCTGGTACAACTTTTAATAGCTTTTTTTCTACTTCAACAACGTTCTTACCCATGGCAAGCTTGGTACGGTTAGATACACGAAAAATATGCGTGTCTACCGCGATAGTCGGCCAGCCAAAGTATAGTAATAGTAGATGCTTATATTGTATTGATTTATACTGTGTTTAACAACAGCAGAGAATCAATATGATGAAATACCGAAATACCTTTAAGCCATTACTTTACAGTTATATACGCTTTTCTACGATCGAGCAGGCTAAGGGGCATTCGTTAAATCGGCAGCTTAGTTTTGCAAAAGAGGTTGCCAAGGAAAAGGGACTTGAGCTTGATGATTCACTTTCTATGCGTGATATGGGGTTAAGTGCGTTTCATAAAACTAATATTACACGTGGTGCTTTGGGTGTATTTTTAGCTGCGGTTGAGCAGGGAAAAGTACCTCCAGGCTCTATTTTGGTGCTTGAAAGTTTGGACCGTATTTCTCGTGCTGCACCACTAGAAAGCCAGGGTATTATTGCTCAAATTATTAATGCAGATATTACCGTGATCACTGCTGCTGACCGTAAAGAATACAATAAAGAAAACATTAAAAAGAATCCGATGGATTTGGTTTATATTATTCTTGTACTAATACGGGCTAATGAAGAAAGTGAAACTAAATCCTTACGGGTTCGCTCTGCATTAACAAAACAATGCCAAGACTGGTTAGCCGGCAAACGTGGTTTTAGAGTTAAGTGTGGCATGTCACCTAGATGGGTGGTGTGGAATGACGACAAAAAATTATTTGAGCTAGAGCCGCGTAATAAAGCAATTATGTTACGAAAGATTGAACTATTTCAAAAAGGCTATGGTGGTATTAAAATAGCTGAACTTATTAACGGTGAGTTTGGTGCGGGAACTGTTAACCACACTGGGGCTAATGTTTATAAAGAGGTAAAGCGCCGCTCTCTTATAGGTGAGTTAAATGTAAAAGTAGGCGATGTTGACTACGTTCTGGAAGGTTATTACCCGCCATTAATGAGTAAAGTTGAGTTTGATTTTTTAGTCGCAGATTCATCTAAACGAGGTGCCACGAAACATACACAAAAGTTTGTGGGGATTTTATCGGGCGTTGGTGTATTTAAATGTGGTAGCTGTGGTAAATCGGTTGGTTCGCATGTTGTTTATCGTAAAAAATGTATTGATAAGGTCAAAAGCAGCCACAAGCGTTACGGCTGTGTTGAGGCTCGTCGCAGTAATAATTGTACAATGAGCTCTACTGTTCAAATTGAAATGGTTGAAAATGCTGTTGTTACTTTTTGCCAGGATAAGGTAAACCTGCAACGTATTTTATTAAAAGGCAGTGACCGCGAACTAATTAATATAGAAGAGTCGGTACTTATTGCACAGCTTGAAAAGATTAATGACAATATAAACTCACTAACCGAAATACTTTTGACACTCGACGGTACACCTCCTCAAGCAATAGCTAATAAAATATCAATACTTGAATCACAAGCGCGTGATGTAAAAACGCAGATTGATACTAATAAAAATAAACTCGCTAAAATTGATAACTCATTTCGTGATGAAGTAACTGATCGGTGGTTATCAATTACTAAAAACCTTGTAAAACTTTCCAACGACGAACGTTTAGCTATTCGCCAACTAGTTAAAGACACTTTTAAAAGCATCAGTTTACAGTTAAATACATTTAGCGGCGATAAAGGTGGTCTCAATAATGTATTTGAGCATCTATTAGGTGCCTCAAATGCTGACTACTTTGAGCTTTTACTGGAATTTCATAATGATAAGAAGCGTTTGTTGCGTCTGCATAAACATACGGGTGAACTAGTTAGTGGTTATGACTTTTGACGTAATTACGAAGTGACCTGTTGCAAGTTTCCCCTTTCAACAGGCCATATTCAATATTACTTAGTTGAAGGGCTTAGCTATTTAGGTTCTTTAAAATAATTAGGATCAATACCTGTAAACCTAGCACAAAAGGTTTTAATAGTTTGATCCATCATTGCTTCAAAGACCATTAACTCAACAACCATACCTGACTGAATAATCTTACCTTTATTGGTTATTATCGCTAGCGCATATCCTTTTTGCATTTGAAGTCCATTATTATTAGAAGAAATAATTTGCATAGAAACCTTTAAGTTATTAATAAAAGAATTGGTTAGCTTGAAGGTTTAATTAATCAAACTAACAGTACTATGATAACTATTTTCAAAATTTTTCAAAATTTAGGGATATTTTGGATAAACTTCTGAATTCCCCCACTAAATGGAGAGTTACAGTTCATCTTGATTGAAATTCAGAGAAATATACAAAATTTTATTCAAATTTATTTAGATAAATGGAGGATAAAGCAATATGCTCTGTATGTTTTTTAAGCAATTGCTGGGGTTGGTTCATTAATTGTTCAATGTTTTAATTACAAATAGGTAGGCTTAAGTATTTTTCACACTGAATTGTCTATGTACTTAAAATATAGGTTCACTTTCTGGACTTTTTAATAAGTACGACTAAAACTATTGTCAATACGCTCGCAGGTAATAACCAAATATATTCCGCCATATTATTCATTCTCGAAGTTGTAGAGTCATATTAACCTTAATGGTTTTTATTTTTTTTGCAAATTTAGCCTACATAAACGTGATTTTCTATTTTTACCCACCGTTTGGCCCTAGTTAATTTCAGGACAATTAACGAGGACAAATCATGAAAAATACTAAATCTCAATTTATTCGCCAATACGTTCGAGCCAGTAGATCCCCTTGGGATGACTGCTCTACAATTTTATTGCTAGCAGATGTAGTTAACGAGCAAGCGATGGAGTTAAATTTCAATCATTACATCTATTTACATAGAGATAGCGTTGGAAATGTACTTGGAATTAGTATTTCAAATAGTATGTTGGAAAAAAATCCAAGTTTTGAAAGTCGATATTTAGAGGGAGTAGATATGACGCTTTTTTTACTTATCTACATAGAGCAAATAACACAGTTTTGTGAGCTGTTCTCTGAGGAGTTCCAGCAAATATTTATGCAAACGCCAACTACATTTTTTGCAGCAGCAGAGAATGATTGGGTCGATATTATCGACAATGCATAGCCCCCCTAAGCGAACATTTGTTCGCTTTTTTATAATATTTTTTCGTAAACCGATTTAAATACCCATACCTGTTTATTACTTAATAATGAGTTATCGATTTTGATAACAAACCACACAAGGATAGTGAAAACATGAAACATGCATATGTATCAACATTGGATTTTTTAAATTTATTACACACATTTAGCCGAGTAATTACCACGAATGACCATCAGATAAACTTATTAGAATTACGCAGTGATAATGCGAATTTAGATGAGCTTTGGGAGGTTATTGGCTCTGAAATTACAGCGAATAAAACACTAAATGAGTTTGCCATGCGAAAACTCACCTACGAACTTATGCATGCTCTGATTAGCGACCCAGTAGAGCGTGTGGAGCTGCCGTGTGACTTCGAGGATGATGTTTTTTCTTAGGGTCAAGTTGGAAATAATTAGCAGTTGAACTAGGTCACAATGGTTATTTTCAAAATCAAAATGACAGCCTAATCATGTCTCCCAAAATATGCCATGAATCATTATTTGCTGATTCGCTGCCCTAACTGCAATAGCGTTTAATAGGGCATTTTACTCAGTTACTGAGTATCAAACCTGGGAGGGAGTCCTGCGCAAATACAGGGTTTCGTTGCGGTGACTCAAAAGAGCAGTCATTGTAATAATGTTTGGCAAGGCGGATAGGTCAAATGCACAAGGGAGGTAGATTTATATCTATCTCCCTTGTGCGTATTTCAGTTAGTTCACTCAGTAGCATCATTACAAATTATAGTGGCAGTATAAGAAAGATTTAAAAAAATAATTAATTATTTTTTTACCGTACTAAATGAATTAATAAAAAATAAAAGTGACAACTTTTCATTTAATTTTCTATTTTTCTATTTTTATACTTTTAGAGGGGGTTAAGTCACTGCAATAAATTGTAATATTCCCAGTGTTAGTGGGCAATTTATGTGTTTATTGTGACTATTTATAGGAATTGAGTAGGCAATTTATACGGTTTAGGGGGACGCTTTTACCGTGAATAAATAAAAATTTTATTTACCAAAAAACTTACCGAAATTTCTTTTATTGGTTGGGGCGCGGTTAGCATAACAGCATCAACTAAAAATGAGGAAGAGAAGTGAGCAGTAAGAATTCTCCAAAAATTGTTTTCGCTAATAAGCTGTTGCATGCGGGTTATTCACTCGATATTAATGAGCAGCGATTAATAAATCTAGCGTTGTCTAAAATTAATTCCAAAAAGTCTAACCCAGGAAAAATTCTGATTTATCCAACGGAATATGCCAAGTGTTTCGGTCTGAGTAAGCACAGCGTTTATGAGCAGCTGAGTTCTGCCGCAGAGTCACTAAGAGATAAATCTGTCACTATTTTAGATGATAGTGGTGAAGCGTTTTCAATCCCTTGGGTGAGTAGCGCTAAATATGAAAAGCTAAAAAATCAGGGCTCATTCATTAATATAGAGTTTTCAAAAGAAATAGAGCCCTATATTTTTAATATAGAGGGTAATTTCACAGAGTTATTTTTTCATAACACAGTAAAACTTAACACGTTAGCATCATTTCGGTTGTATGGACTCCTAAACGAGGTGCGAAATTATAAAAATTACAAACGACGGGGCTCTGTAGTTATGAATTTACAACTACCAGAGATGAAAAAGAAGTTGTTTTTATCTGAATCATATGGAGCATGGCGGGATTTTAAAAATCGCGTACTGCTACCTGCTATAGAAAAAATTAATGCCCACACAGACATACGCGTAACGTTTAAGCCACAAAAAATTGGCAACTGTATTACCGCCATCGAGTTTTCATACATCCCTCAATCCGACGGTCAGCATATAGCTAGGCCGAGGTTAGCTCGTCGGCCGAAGGTAAAAAAGGGCTCGCATGAAGAGGGGGTATGGGCTCGGGTAAACCTCAATCGATTAGGAGGCTATGAGCTATCAAACCAAAACGAAAACCCCGCTTTTAGATTGGCAAAAGCAGATATAAGGCGTTGTGTAGAATATGCAAAAATTCTTGGTGACGATAAAGCTAAGTCGTATTACTCTCATCAATTACGCAACTAAAATAATCATAATGTCTCAATGTTTATGCTACTGCATTACGAGTAAAACATTTCATTAATTTCTTCACACAATTTAGTACGGTATATTATTGAGGCACGCAGCAGCTCAGCATCACTTTCACTGAGAAGTGGTGCTCGTGTTTTTTTGTCATAACGTTCAGGTAGTTCCGTAAATAGCTGCTCATGTAATCGTTTTATATCATCAAAAATTTTGACCGACTGAGAGAATAAAAAAATCTTACTGTAATCGCTTTTTTTTAACGAGGCCAAATATTTTAGCAAAATGACTTGTCGTGCAGTTTTATTTTTGAAACTGTGTTCCACCTCAATAGCGGCTATTGAGCCATCAGGAAGAAGCACAGCGCCATCCACAGTTCGTGTAGCGGATAGGCCGTTAATTCGTTGAAATTCAGGTTCAGTAATAAACCCATTCCACATGGGCGCATATGTCTCATTACTATGGTAATTATGTATACCGCGCAACATTACAAATGCATTAATCAGGTTATGCATTACATGGTTACTATTGAACTGCAGTGCAGGGTTTTTATTCGCTCTAAAATGTATGTCGATGCCCATAAGTTCCTCGGCAAATTTGGCAGCAGTATAGGTAGGAACATAGACACGACCATCTGGACTGCGGTGTGTTTTTACAACACGCAACAAACTGTCCTTTTCTAGCCGGTTTAAATGCTCTAAGGATAACCGATGATTAATGCCGTAGAGCCAGCGAATAATCCCTGGTGTAACAATAGAAAACCGAATTGCAATAAGCACCGAGAGCTTGGTTCTGTTAACCCCTTTTTGATGATTGTTTGCGCCTGGATAATACCGCATATCAATATCAAAATAGCGAGGGTAGTGAGTGAGAAGTAGGTTGTTCGTTTCTAAATCTTTTGATGGTTTCTGAGTCAATTCACAAAATCCTTTTAGTGAGTTAATTATTAAAATTAACTAGCACCGCAACACAAAAATTATCATCATTTTATAATTACATTGCCGTTTTTCATTCCGAGATGCTCTGACAGCATGCACGGAATCATTGTCGCGATAATTATCGCAACAAAAGCCGCTTTCAGCGGATGGTCTCTCAACTTCGTTGTTTAACCATAGGGACTAAAACGCCCGTCAGCTCTGGTGTTGCTCCGCAACGAGCTGACTCGACGCGCTATCGCGCTAGCGTTGTAGACCCTGCGCGAATGCACCGAGCTACGCTCTGTACTAACCGCCATACTGCCGCTTCAGACAATGCGATGGGTGCCCCATTATCCGCATTTTTCTTCGCTTTTATTTTCTACGAAAATAGATGGTTCGATATCAATTTTTGCAAAATTTTAATCGAATTTCGCTGATGCGAAACACTATCGCGGTTAGTACAGACCAGCCTGTACATTCGCGCTGTCTCCATGTGTCTACGGCTTCGCCTACAACACATTACGCGCTTGTTGGCCTCATTCTGAGGCGCTATTTTTGCAGTTTTTCGTGCCGAAAAATGCGATCTGAAAACCTATCTTTCAGACAAAAACCGCCTTCAAATTAAACAATTAATAAAGTTTTTTAGAAAATAATAAGGGGTTTTTACTTAATAAAATTAGGTGAAGTAAGGGAAGGGCTAATTACTTAATCCAAACTGTTTGTTGCTGAACTGCGCAGTCAAACGAGTTTGTTTTTTATCACGAAATCATTAAATTGTGAAGTTGTAATTAATGATTAATAAGGTTTAAAAAATGAAAAACGACGCTATTGATATCGCAATTAACCCCTCAACAGGATTACCTATCACAAATGCCAGTACTAATATCGTAGATGTTGGTGGCAATGTGGTGGGCCAGCCAGACAGGGTAATGACTGTTTATGAGATTGAAGATTCGATAGCCGATTCAAACAATGATGACTGTTTTGATGCATTTGACTCGTTTGATGATGGTTTTTAATGCACAAAATATTGAAAACTATTAATCAATATCGAATAGAAGTCGTCTATTCGACTATTGCATTCATTGGCTCAGCTATACTATTTTTTCAATATCAATCAACTCAAAATTTTGCGTGGTTTATTTCGCTCACTTTATTCTGTAGCAAAATGGCTATTGGCATAATTAACTATGAGCAATATTGCCAAAGCAATAAGCGTAGTATGAAGATAGCGCTCAAATATTTGTTATTTAAATTTGTATAAAACCTGTTTATTTGTCCTAAACACAAAGCGCTCCGAGTTAATCAGGCGCTTTTTTAGTTTTATAAGTATTTAAGTTTTTGACCAGTCTGCCTTTAAGCTAGTTAAAATATTTTGATTCGACAAACATCAACGTATAAATTATGAAATATTAGATATCAAGTGTGGGCTTGTGGGTACCATCATTTCAGATGATTTTGAGCCACAGCTTGAGAATAACTACAATTTGAAGTAAAACAGGGCACAAAAATTGATATTTTTTGATTAGAGCTTCAATTTTAATTTAGAGTAAAAGTATTTTCAGTTAGTGCCAGAGTAGGTCGGATAAGCTAAGCGCCATCAGACACAGTAAAATACTTTACCAATTATTATGTTGTCGAGTGGCTGGAGAGTGCCAAAAGCGGACACTTCTAGTCAATGGTGAGCAACGAATTTATAGCTTGCACAAATATCAGATGTACCTAAAAGTATTTGTAAGTTTAATTAAAGCAATATAGCTGACGAATCCCCACGAATGGCGTAGATAAAACAAATAGTTAGAGGCGAAGGGAACATTCATGGCAGTTCCCGATCTGATCTTTCGCCAAAAACACCTAACCATGAATGCTGCCATGAATGTAAAAACAATGCTCGCCGATTTCCTCTCATTTGTCACCCCCAAATGTATGCACAAAGCCCGATTTTTAGCTGTGGGGGCGGCAGTACAAAGCTTGATGCAGAATGGCCAATGCACGGTAACGGCTATCGGCCGTAATTTTGACAGTGAAACGTCATAAAAACACGGCATCAAACGAGCTGACCGTTTGCTAAGAAATGAAGCGCTTCAAGCAGAGGCGCCGCTTATTTATGGCGAAATGACCCGCTTGCTACGTCAGGGCAAACAGCCGCTGATTTTAGTGGACTGGAGCAATGCCGACACCGAAAAGCGCCTTTTTATCCTGCGTGCCAGCCTGGCGCTGGAAGGTCGCCCACTGACGTTACATCAAGTTGTTGTGCCGATGGACGAGTATACGTGCCCACACGTACACAGGGCGTTTTTATACCGGTTAAAGCAGGTACTGCCGGCAGACTTTAAGCCGGTGATTATTACCGATGCGGGTTTTAAAGTGCCGTGGTTTAAGCAAATACGTAAGCTCGGCTGGCATTACATTGCCAGAGTTCGTGGCAACCAGACACTGCAACTACCCGGCCAGGATGCCTATATCACGGTTGCCAAAGCCTACAAAAAAGCACGCCCTACGCCCCAAGTCTTGGGTGAGGTTAAGCTGACCAAAGCCCAGCAATATCGCACTCAAGCCGTGCTGGTGGGCACCGGTTGGAAGCTGCGAAAATCCGACAAACACAAGCAATATAAAGAGCCGTGGTTGTTGGTCTCATCCTTGCCCAATTGCTTCGATTACGCGACGAAGATTGCCAAATGCTACGGCAAACGCATGCAAATAGAAGAGAGCTTCCGCGACCAGAAAAGCCAGACCTATGGCTTAGGTAGCGAAGCCCACCGTACTTATAAACGCGAACGATTGGAAGTGCTGTTGCTATTGGCGGCACTGGCAAATTGGTTGCATTACATGATAGGGCTGGCGGCAGAGCTGGCCGGGAAGCACTTGCAGTTTCAGGCTAACAGCATCAAACATCGGCGAGTACTCTCATTTAACTACCTGGGAATGCGATTATCAAAGGCCGCCCAGCTGGGCTTAACTGAAGAAGAGATACAAGCGGCAAGACGGCAAGTCACGCTCTGGGCCGCAGAGTTTGACTGGGGTGTCATCAAACTGGAAAAGAGCTGATACTATGGTCAAATTCGAGGGGATCCCTCAGCAAATATTCATAAATGTTTATACAGCATCAATTGACTTAGTCAAAAATTTGCATTAGTATTAGAGATGTATATTTGTAAGAGAATTTTATGTCTAAAGCATTTTCAAAAGTCTTAGTAATGACGCTTATGCTGGTTGCCTTTGTAGGGCAAGCATTTGCGTATTCTGCTATGCCTTGCGAAATGTCATCAGGTTCTCACGAATCACACATGAACATGAACATGAACATGGATCATGGTGATATGAATAAAAGCAGTAATGGTCAATCAGAAGATTGTTGTGACGTTGAATGTATTTGTCCTGCAAATGCTTGCTCATCTACGACAGTCCTAAATTCCAGTATTGATTCGACAGATATTCAAATATTCAGTGAATCTGTAGCTGCTCTGCAATCTAAACAACCTCATTCAATTTCCACTTCCCTTTATCGTCCACCAATTTTTGCCTAATACAGGATTAGTGCGTCCAAATTTCTCGCACATGTAATTAATTTTTCTGTTAGTCAATATAGCGTCGTAGCGCTATAGATATTTTCCAGCGATGTCTGGGGGCAAAAATGATCAATAAGTATTTAAAAATAGCAGTAGTAATGCTGCTTTCACCTGCGTTTGCAAACGCCAACGAACATAACCATGCACACAATAACGACGTAACACCTTTGGAGTTAATCGTTTATAAAACCCCTACTTGTGGGTGTTGTAAAAAATGGATAACTCATATTGAAGACAAAGGGATCGTTGCGCATTCCAAAGATTTCCGAAACATCGGCAACATCAAAACTAAGTATGGTATCAAACCTAATTACCGCTCATGCCACACGGCAGTGAGTAGAAATGGATTTGCCTTTGAAGGTCATATACCTGCTAAATTTATTCAGCAGTTCTTATCAGAAGAACATCCCAATGCGATTGGGCTTTCAGTTCCAGCAATGCCAGTTGGCTCTCCCGGTATGGAAGTCGATGACCGCTTTATGCCATACAACGTGTTAATTCTATTTAAAGATGGAACGAGCAAAGTCTATGCAAAAGTTAAGACATACGAGGAGCAATTCTAATGAAATTGAACTCTTCAAACCTTACTTCACTTTCAACTGCATTAATACTCGGCTTATCTGTATTCTCAGCTCAAGCTGAGAAAGTAGTGTCGCTTGAACAAGCTATCACCTTAGCTCAGCAAAATGATCCTTGGCTTCATGGTAGCCGATTGAAACAAAGTGCAGTTGAAAATAGAAGTATTGCTTCAGGTACTTTGCCTGATCCGAAAGTATCGCTAGGGATAATGAATTTACCAACAGATACTTGGGATTTAGATCAGGAAGGAATGACTCAGCTAAAGGTTGGCGTCTCTCAAATGTTTCCGAGAGGCGACAGTCTAGAGATCAAGAAAGACCAGTTACAAATTGAGTCCACGAAATTTCCACTGTTACGAGAGGATCGTAAAGCTAAGTTGAAAAGCCAAGTGTCACAACTTTGGTTAGATGCTTACTTAGCCCAACAAACTATTAAATTGATTGAAGATGATTGGTCTCTCTTTGAGCAGATGGCGGAAGTGGCTAAAGCTAGCTATTCAAACGTTGTTGGTAAAACTAGACAGCAAGATGTTATTCGTGCTCAGTTGGAAATCGTGCAGTTAGATGACAGATTAACTTCGCAAAAGCAGAAACTAGAAACGACAATCGCTCGTCTCAATGAGTGGCTTCATATTTACGATGCGGATCGTTTGAATGAATCATTCAACTTTGACGCGCAACCATTAGAGTTTAGCGTCTCAAAAGAATTGCCTTCGATTCAATTGAATAATCCAACAGTCCTAAAAGCATCTAATTACTCAAGAAATCTATTGGCTCAGGAGCTTTCGAATCACCCAGCCATACTTGCGATTGATATAAAACGCAAAGCTTCAGAAAAAGGAATTGAGTTAGCCAAACAGCAATATGAGCCGCAATGGGGTGTTAATGCTAGTTATGCCTATCGCGACAATATGCCCTCTGGTGATAGCCGAGCTGATTTATTTTCTGTTGGGGTAACGTTTGATTTACCCTTGTTTACCGAGAACAGACAAGATAAGCAAGTTGCAGCTTCTATTGCAGATTCAGAGACTATTAAAACCGAGAAACTATTACTGACAAAGCAAATGATCAGTGTTTTAGAAAAAGAACTAAGACAGCTTAAACGCTTATCAGATAGACAATCTATCTATCAAGAACAACTCCTTAAACAAACTCATGACCAAGCAGAAGCGTCATTGACAGCCTACACAAATGATGATGGCGATTTTGCCGAAGTTGTTCGAGCAAGAATTGCCGAATTAAATACCAGAATATCAGCTTTAAGAATTGATGTTGACGCACTTAAAACA
The DNA here is from genome assembly GCF_000518425.1 of Pseudoalteromonas sp. 23_GOM-1509m. NCBI lineage: Bacteria > Pseudomonadati > Pseudomonadota > Gammaproteobacteria > Alteromonadales > Pseudoalteromonadaceae > Pseudoalteromonas > Pseudoalteromonas sp. 23_GOM-1509m. Next base: position 18,105 of record NZ_JADO01000024.1, on the reverse strand, counting down.
GTTGCTCGTATCAACTATTTCTTTGCACATTCTCAATCTAACTCAAATGCTGAACATAAGTCGATGCAAACTTCACACAAAACTAATCAGCACTTATCCAGTCAGCAATTTGGAGAAAAATAATGTCAACGAATACAAAAACAATTATTGCCATCATCATTGGGGCAGCACTTGGTGCTGGAGCATTGAGTTTATATCAAGGTACTGGCTCAAACAGTAATAGTAATGAAGCAACATCAGGAGAAAAAAAGCCTCTGTATTGGGTTGCACCGATGGATTCTAATTACCGCCGGGACAAGCCCGGTAAGTCGCCTATGGGGATGGATCTAATTCCAGTGTATGAGGAAGGATCATCTGGTGATGACTTTGGCCCCGGAGCAGTAAAAATTGCGCCTCATGTAGTGAATAACCTTGGGGTTCGCACTGCACCTGTTGAACTGAAAAATATGCATACTGAAATCTCAACGGTAGGTTATGTTCAATATGATGAAGATAAGCTAATTCATATCCATCCACGGGTTGATGGCTGGATTGATAAACTTTACATCAAAGCAGCAGGTAACCCTGTAGAGAAAGGGCAGCCTCTTTATACACTATATTCTCCTCAGTTAGTTAATGCTCAGGAAGAGCTGTTAATAGCGTTAAAGCGCAACAATAGTTCTTTAATTTCAGCAGCCAAAGATCGCCTAAAAGCGTTACAGCTTTCAGCAGACTTTGTTCAAAAGCTAGAAAAGACACGAAAGGTTCAGCAAACAATTACCTTTTATTCACCACAAGCAGGTGTTGTCGATGGTTTGAAGGTTAGAGAAGGTTTTTATGTAAAGCCGGGAAACACCTTATTAAGCATTGGCCAGCTAGATCAAGTTTGGGTTGAAGCAGAAGTGTTTGAACGTGACGCAGCCTTAATTAAAAAAGGACTTCCTGTATCAATGACACTGGATTATTTACCCGGTGAGGACTGGGCTGGTGTCGTTGATTATGTTTATCCAACATTGAACAGTAAAACACGCACACTCCGAGTGAGATTGAAATTTGATAACACAGACTATCAATTAAAACCAAATATGTTTGCACAAGTCTCTATTCACGCTAATCAAGCTGATAGCACCATCCTCGTGCCTAAAGAAGCCGTTATTAGAACAGGTAAACAGGACAGAGTAGTACTTGCGTTAGGTGATGGGCAATTTAAATCTATTGAAGTGACTATTGGCCGGGTTGATATCGACAGCATCGAAATATTAGACGGCTTAAATGAAGATGACGTTGTGGTGACATCTGCCCAATTCTTGATTGATTCTGAATCAAGTAAAAGCTCTGACTTTAAACGAATGACTCATGATGAAGTGCCTAACTCTGTTTGGATGCAAGGGGATGTTAATAGTGTTATGGCAGGGCACCGCATGGTTAATATTTCACATGGCCCTGCTGAAGCTTGGGATTGGCCTGAAATGGTTATGGATTTTACTGTGGCTGAAAAAGTCGATATTGACTCATTAAAGTCAGGTCAATCTTTGCACTTTGAAGTGAGCAAAACCGAAGACGGTGGATATGAAATTACTGGAATTCATATCATGAGTGAGCCTGAAGTATCATCAGCAACAGTATCTGGTTTGATTAATGCGATTGATATTGATACACGGATTCTAAATATTAGCAGAGGCCCAATAGAGAAGTGGGATAGACCTGCTGCGACGATGGATTTTATCGTCGCGGACAATATAGAAATGGTTGATTTCAATGTCGGTGATAATGTCACTTTCACTTTTGAGGTTAGAGATGACTTAGTTATCACTGACATTTCTCTTGAATCAGATGAACAACACGGCAAGGAAAATAAAGCTGCTGTTGATCATTCTAATCATTAAGTGGGAGAAAAATAATGATTGAATCAATTATTAGATGGTCTATCGGCAATCGTTTCTTTGTTTTGTTGATTACCTTAATTATCGCGTTTGGTGGTTTGTATTCATTACAAAAAACACCAGTAGATGCACTCCCCGATCTTTCTGATGTGCAGGTGATAATTAAGACGAGCTATCCGGGACAGGCACCACAAGTAGTGCAGGATCAAGTGACATTTCCTCTTACTACAGCGATGTTATCAGTGCCGGGGGCGCAAACTGTTCGTGGTTACTCATTTTTTGGTGATTCCTACGTCTACATTATTTTTGATGACGATACTGATTTGTATTGGGCTAGAAGCAGAGTACTTGAATACTTAAGCCAAGTAGCATCAAGCCTGCCTGATTCGGCAAAACCTCAATTAGGACCTGATGCAACAGGTGTGGGTTGGGTATACATTTACGCTTTAACAGATAAGTCTGGAAACCATGATCTAAGCCAATTAAGAAGCATTCAAGACTGGTTCTTAAAGTATGAACTACAAACTGTTCCGGGCGTGTCCGAAGTTGCCGCCGTTGGTGGTATGGTTAAGCAGTATCAAGTGCAAGTAGATCCTGATAAATTGAGAGCTTACGATATTCCTCTAAGTTTAATACAAATAGCCTTACAAAAAGGGAACAAAGAAACTGGCGCATCCGTTGTGGAAATGGCTGAAGCTGAATATATGGTTACCGCAACGGGGTATATTCAATCAGTTAGTGATATAGAGAAAATCCCACTTGGTATTAACGAACAAGGCACGCCATTGCGTATTGGTGATGTTGCTACCGTTAATTTAGGGCCTCAAATGCGCCGTGGTATCGCAGAGCTTAATGGTGAAGGCGAAGTTGTTGGTGGTGTTGTCGTTATGCGCTTTGGTGAAAACGCTCAACAAACCATAAACGGGGTAAAAGAAAAACTTGAATCGCTTAAATCTTCTCTACCAGAGGGGGTGGAGATTGTCCCTGTTTATGACAGATCGAAGTTAATAGATCGTGCTGTTGATAATCTTTGGAGCAAGTTGCTAGAGGAGCTTGCAGTCGTTGCTATTGTCTGTGTGGCTTTCCTATTTCATCTTCGCTCATCTATTGTGGCAGTTGTTACTCTGCCATTAGGTATCTTGGTGTCGTTCATTATCATGTATATGCAAGGCATCAATGCCAACATTATGTCTTTAGGCGGTATCGCTATTGCGATTGGTGCGATGACTGATGGTGCAATAGTGATGATTGAAAATATGCACAAGCATATGGAGAAAACACCACTAACAGATGAAAATCGCTGGCAAATTGTTGCTAAGGCTGCGAGTGAAGTAGGCCCTGCACTATTTTTTAGCTTACTGATCATTACAGTCTCATTCTTACCTGTATTTATCTTGGAAGCGCAAGAAGGAAGAATGTTCTCTCCGCTCGCCTATACAAAAACCTATGCAATGGCGGCATCAGCAGGTTTGGCGATCACATTGGTGCCTGTTTTGATGGGCTACTTTATTCGAGGCAAAGTTGTTTCTGAAAAGAAAAACCCGTTAAACCGATTATTGATTGCTATCTACATGCCTGTTTTAAAGCAAGTCATGAAGTTTCCAAAATCGACAATAGTAGCAGCAATATTAGTGACTATCGTTGGCTTTTGGCCTGTCGATAAAATTGGTAGTGAATTCATTCCGCCATTGGATGAAGGCGATCTCATGTATATGCCTACTACCTATCCCGGTATTTCAATTGGTAAAGCAAGGGAGTTATTGCAGCAAACAGACAAGCTTATTCGCACTGTGCCAGAAGTTGAAACTGTATTTGGTAAAGTAGGAAGAGCTGAAACTGCAACCGATCCTGCACCTTTAACCATGATTGAAACCTTTATTCAATTGAAGCCACAAGAGCAGTGGCGAGAGGGTGTGACTACTGAATCGTTAAAAGCTGAGTTTGATAAATTGGTTAAGTTTCCGGGCTTAACGAATGCTTGGGTTATGCCAATCAAGACCCGAATCGACATGTTAGCAACAGGCATAAAAACGCCTGTGGGTATTAAAGTCGCCGGACCAGAGCTTGATGTGATTCAGGAAATCGGCCAACAAATAGAGCAAATTTTACCCGAAGTTACAGGCACAGCATCAGTTTACTCAGAGCGAGTTGCAGGTGGACGATATATCAAGGTTGATATTTCACGCGATAAGGCAAGTCGCTTTGGGTTAAACATCGAAGATGTTCAACAAGTGGTTTCTACAGCTATTGGTGGTATGAACGTTACCCAAACGGTAGAAGGTCAAGAGCGTTACCCTGTTAACTTACGCTATCCGCAAGACTATCGAGACTCTCCTGAGCAGCTATCACGATTACCTGTTGTAACACCAAGTGGTCAACGCATTGCACTAGGTGATGTCGCAGATATTCGAGTTGAGAACGGTCCGCCGGGGATTAAGAGTGAAAATGCTCGTTTAAATGGCTGGACGTTTATCGATATAGACGGTGTTGACGTAGGTACTTATGTTGAAAGTGCAAAAATACACTTGGCTAATAATCTAAAACTACCAGCAGGTTATTCAATTACTTGGGCTGGGCAATACGAATATATGGAAAGAGCGAAAGAAAAGCTCACCTATGTATTGCCTTTAACACTCGCCATTATTGTTATTCTACTTTACTTAAACTTCAGAGCGTTTAGTGAGGTGGCTATCATTATCGTTACCTTGCCGATGGCGATGATTGGTGGCTTATGGTTGATGTATCTGGAAGGGTTTAACTTCTCTGTGGCTGTTGGCGTGGGCTTTATTGCTCTAGCTGGGGTAGCGGTTGAGATTGGTGTGATAATGTTGGTCTATCTCAATCAGGCACTTGCTGAGCTTAAGGAAAAAGCTGAAGAGCGAGCTGAACCTATCTCTGATGATGCATATCAAGATGCATTATTGCACGGTGCAGGCTTACGAGTTCGTCCAGTAATGATGACAGTTGCAACAATCATTATCGGCTTGATGCCCATTTTATATGGTACAGGAACAGGTTCGGAGATTATGAGTCGTATTGCTGCACCTATGGTAGGCGGAATGACAAGTGCTGTGCTACTCACTCTTATTGTGCTCCCAGTAATTTACTCAATCGTTAAAAAGCCAGAATTAAACGCCTTTAACAAGGAGCTTTCTAAGGCGGAGCTAAAAAGTAATGCTTAGCGAAGTTAAGAAACCATAAATAGCAATTTCAATAAACTAAAATAGAGGTAAATATGAAAAAACTAATTAAATTTTTAACCGTAATCAGTGTCGTTTTTAGTAGTGCGGTATTTGCGCATGTGCATCTTGAAAAAAGTGTGCCTGCTGATAATGCAATGCTAATGAATCCTCCAGAAGAGTTAACTTTGGTGTTCACCAAAGAGGTACGTGTTGTAAAAGTTTCATTGGCCAATAAACAAGGCGAAGAATTTAAATTTGGATTCGAGCCTTCTAAAGTCGCTACTAGCAAATTTACATGGAAACTACCTAAATTAGCTCCTGCAAACTATGCTGTGGATGTAACCTTCTTAGGTAACGATGGTCATAAAATGAAACATAGCTTCGGCTTTATGGTTCACTAAAATAGGCGGTGTGATTGATATGGAAATGTATATCTGGAATACAGTCATTGTACTGTCAAAAATTGTATTTTACGTCGGCTTTGCCTGTATTGCTGGTTATACATTTTTCAGGCAAATATTTGAGAATAATGAATCTCATACTAATACTGTAATAGCGAATTTAACGTGGACAAGAACTTATATAGCTATGGCTTTGATCGCTAATATTACTTGGTTCTTTGCCAGTACTGGTGCAATGGCAGAAGAGGGAATTCAGGGGGCGATAGACGCTGATATATTGGCTATTATGTGGGACTCATCTGTCGGCACTGGAGCTTTGCTTCGAGCGCTTGGGCTAGTTACCGCAATAATCGCTTTAGCTTTAAGGTTCAAACTCGCTGTGAACTCGTACTTAAAACAAAGCGCTTTAATGTTGAGTTTATTAATCCTTGCATACTCATTCACGTTACTGGGTCATATTTCTGAGTTAGGCACAATTGAAAAAGGCTTGCTTATTTTGCATGTGCTCGTTATGGCATGGTGGTTTGGGGCGTTATTGCCACTAAAACAGGCTTGCCATCAGCTAAGTTATGCAGAACTTCATTTGCTGATGGAAAGCTTTGGCAAACAAGCAAGTTTTACATTGAGCCTATTGTTGGTAGCAGGCCTCTGGCTCGTGATTCAATTGGTCGGAAGTCTTGATGCACTAATAAGCTCAAGTTACGGACAAACACTGTTGTTTAAATTGGCCCTTGTAGTGTCTATTTTGGCACTTGCTGCTAAACATAAACTAATACTCGTTCCACAACTTAAAAATAGTCAAGGCAGAGAGGCTTTATCTAAATCTATCTCGATAGAAATGGTAGTAGCTTTTGCCATTTTATCTGTAACGGCTGGGCTTACTAGTGTTGTTGGCCCTGCAAATTAAAACCTAAAAGAGAGAATGAAAATGAAAACAATAAATATATTACTCGTTTTATTAATGACGTTTAGTTTCGCAGCAAACGCTCATGGTGATAAGAACAAAGACAAAGGTTTGTTTAAAGGTATAGATACCCCTGCCGCAAAAGTTGTTTTGGCATTTCATCAAGCACTTGAAACTGGCAATCAAAAACAGGCTAGAGCGCAGTTAGCGGATGATGTCACCATTTTCGAGGGAGGCCGCGTTGAAAGGAGCGCTGATGAATATGCTCATCATCATATGTTGTCGGATATGAAGTATTTAGCAGCGATGAAGAGCGACACACTTGAACATCAAGTGACGATACTTGGAAATACCGCTATCTCTGCGTCGCGTAGTCAAACTACAGGTACTCATAAAGGTGTTGAACGCGATTATCAAGGCATGGAAACGATGGTGCTGGAAAAACAAAATGGTGAATGGAAGATTAAGCACATTCATTGGTCACATTAATTTATTGGTTAAATAACGGAGTACAAAATGAGAATTAAAAGTCCATTACATCAAGTTTCTACGCCACGTAGACGCTTTGTACAAGGTGTAATTGCTGGCGGTGTATTAGCTGCTTTTCCAAGTGTTCTTCATGCAGCTTCATCTTTGATTGCTGGAACTTCAACAGGTACTGCGCCCGAACTAAGTGGAGAAGTAATAGATTTAGTGATAGATGAGTCACCCGTAAACTTCACAGGTGTTGTAAGAATGGCTACAACAATCAATGGCTCAATACCAGCTCCTACCTTGCGCCTCAGAGAAGGTGATGACGTTACTATCAGGGTAACTAATAAATTATCAGTGCCGAGTTCAATTCATTGGCATGGGATCATTCTTCCGTATCAAATGGATGGCGTACCGGGTATTAGCTTTAAAGGTATAATGCCGGGTGAAACCTTTGTTTATAAATTTAAGCTGCAACAAAGCGGCACATATTGGTATCACTCACACAGTGGCTTTCAAGAAATGACAGGTATGTACGGCGCATTAATTATTGAGCCAAGAGAAAAGGATATTATTAGTGCTGACAATGAGCATGTCATCCAATTGTCTGATTGGACTGATGATGACCCAATGGATTTGTTTCGCAAGTTAAAAGTACAGGGCGATGTATTTAACTTTAATCAACCTACTGTTCCAGAGTTTTTTGATGACATTTCAAATAGCAGCGTTTCAAATGCGCTACAACGCCGGGAAATGTGGAATAAAATGAGAATGAACCCTACAGATCTTGCAGACTTATCAGCATCTGCAATGACTTTTTTAATGAATGGTTGTGCGCCTTTGACAAACTGGCGTGGAATGTTTAAAGCTGGCGAAAAGGTTAGGCTTAGATTTATTAACGGTTCTAGCAATACGTTTTTTGATGTAAGAATACCTGAGCTGAAGTTAACAGTTGTACAAGCTGATGGACAAAATGTTGAACCTGTGACAGTAGATGAATTTAGATTTGGTCCCGGTGAAACTTATGATGTACTTGTCGAGCCAAAAAATGATGCATATACGATTTTTGCACAAAGCATGGATCGCTCAGGTTATGCTAAAGGTACTTTATCAATGGCACCTAACGTTGATGCACCAGTACCTTCTTTAGACCCCGTTGAGTGGTTAACGATGACAGATATGATGGGCAATATGACCCATGATAGTGTGCATTCTACAATGGCTGATACGGCAGGTATGTCGGGCATGAATTCTAATAAAATGGATCATAGTGCAATGGGTCATGGAGCGATGGCAATGGATCATAGTAAACATGGAATGACTAAAAACCCATTAGCTGTTGCTAGCACTAAAGTGCGTCATGCAAAAACAGAGTATGGAGCTTCTGTTGATATGCGTGTTGATATGCCTAGAACAAACCTTGATGATCCCGGTATAGGTTTACGTAAAAATGGACGCCGTGTTTTAACACTTGCAGATTTACATTCTCTTGAGGGAATTACAAACCAGCAAGAGCCAGAGGCTGAAATTGAATTACATTTAACTGGAAACATGGAGCGTTATAGCTGGTCATTTGATGGCTTGGAATTTGGAAAAAGCACGCCAGTTCACATGAAGCATAATCAACGTTTAAGAGTTATTTTACAAAACGATACAATGATGACACATCCCATGCACCTGCATGGTATGTGGAGCGATTTGGAGAATGAAAAAGGTGATGTACAGGTTCGTCGCCATACTATCCCTGTACAACCAGCGCAAAGAATTAGTTTTTTAACAACACCTCATGACGTAGGTCGCTGGGCATGGCATTGCCATTTATTATTCCACATGGATGCAGGTATGTTTAGAGAGGTAGTTGTATCATGAAAAAATTAATACTAACCAATACGTTAAGACTATTATTAATAGGTTTGCCCCTTATAAGTGTATCTGTATCTGTATCTGCAAAAGATGAGATGACTGAGATGGGTGATTCTAAAATGCAAGCACAAGGTGGAGATGCACCTAAAGATGCTAGAGACCCCCATGCTTATGCAGCAGGTACAACTTTGACTGAAGGCCCTTATGCACTCAGTAGCGACAAACGACTGACTTTGGCAGATGAGCATTCATTTTACGCGCTACTAGGGGATCGTCTTGAATATAATGAGCAAACAAACGCAGGTGTTTTTGACTTTCAGGCATGGTATGGCACTACTTTTGATAGATTAGTCATCAAAACTGAAGGAGATTTTAGCGAAGGTAATTTAGAGGAGAACCAAACAGATTTTCTATGGGGCCACGCAATATCTGCTTATTGGGATACACAAGTCGGTATTCGACTTGATTACAATAACGAAGGTGAAAACCGCAAATGGCTAGCTTTTGGTTTACAAGGTCTAGCCCCCTACTGGTTTGAAATTGATATGACTGCGTATTTAGGAGAGCAAGGTAATAGTGCATTTTCGATCGAAGCTGAGTATGAGCTATTACTTACTCAAAAGTTAATTGTTCAACCACGAGCAGAGTTGACGCTTTACGGTAAGGATGACGTCCAAAATAACCTTGGTAGTGGCTTGTCTAGCAGTGCTATTGGTTTTCGGGTTCGTTATGAGTTTACCCGCCAGTTTGCTCCCTATGTTGGCGTTGAGTGGACAAATAAATTTGGTAATACAGCCGACTTTGCGAAGTTAAATGGGCAAAGTACTCGTGATACTGCTTTTGTTGCAGGTATCAAGTTCTGGCTCTGATATGAAGAAATACTATATTGACTTGATGAGAGCTACCGCAACTATATTGATGGTAGCTTTCGTTTTTTGGGATTTAAACCATTTTAGTTATGTTAGGAAAGGCCTAGCTAATAGTTTTTTTGGAAAGAACTAAGAGCAGTAATAGTAAGCTACTTCTTGTTTTCAATCGGTGCCAGTCTGGTGTATACCTATCAAGGTGGAATATCAGCTAAGAAGTAAAGTTGGCGAATGGTTAAGGTTAAAGAGTCAAGGCAAAAAACATCGCCATTGAAAGACGTACAATAGGCCATTTTATCACTTTTGATGAACGGGAATTGGATGTGCCCGGGATAGAACCGATTGTTGCAAAGTACTGCGCTTAAAGCTGAACAATTGGAAAAATGATCCATTACTCAATACCTAGTTATGAGCGTAGGGTTTTTATTTCTTTTAATGGTGCTCATGCTTGGCTTCAATCTCATGAGTATAAATTAGACACCCCTTTTATACTTGTGAAGTTAAAGCTGTTTAAAAAAGTAAAAAGTAAAAAGTAAAAAGTAAAAAGTTTAGGTTTTAGTTCAAAGGTTGATCAAGATCATAAAATTATTTTTATAAAGTGGCTAATATTGTAGGTGATAAATAAGGAATTAAAATGTTTGGACTTTTCAAGTGGTTTAAAATAGTGGTAATTACTCTGTTGCTTACGCAGCATGGCTTTGCTATTGCTAAACCAATGAATTGTGAAGAACATCAAAATGGATCTTCCGACACGCATATTATACAACCAAGCAAAAATATGCATCATCAATCAATGAATGACAATAGTCACTATCACACTGAAAATTCGCAAGATTCTAAAAACCGTCATGGTGATGAAGACTGTGAAAAATGTAAAGCTGGTGATTGTGTTTGTTGTGAAGGCGGTTTTTGTACAAGCTTTCATTTAAATGCCTATCTTGTGGAAGCGCAAGACGAAGGTATTTGCAATATTCATTCTGAGCTAATTCTACAGCGTATACCCCTACCAAAATCTGGTATCCATCTCTTACTTTATCGTCCACCAATTATTGGCTAATCACGGGATCAGTGCGCCTTTTTTTCGCCAGTCCCATCAAAAATAAAACGATTTACTGATTGGTTTAAATTACCAACCGTTTTGAACAATTAGCACAATATTTTTTGGAGGCATGATGAACATGCTCAAACTATTGCTATTTACAGTACTTAATGCTGTCGATTTTGACCGAGATTTCTCTTTTACCAAAAAATTAGTTTTTAGCTTATTCACTAGAATTAGTACTTGACCTGTGTCTTAGACACAGGTCTAAGCTGAAGATGAGAGTACAAACTTAGCTAAAAAACTGAGGAGTGAATATGAAAGTTGCGGAGCTGGCAAAAAGCCTTGGAACGACTGCTGATACGGTGCGCTATTACACCAGATTAGGATTGTTAAAACCTGCTAAGTCAGTGAACGGCTACAAGTCATACTCGAATAAAGAAGTATCGAGACTTAAATTCATTTTAAGTGCCAGAAACCTTGGTTTTTCCGTTGCAGATATCAAGGAAATTATTAATGAATCTGAAGATGGTAAAAGTGCGTGCCCATTAGTCAGAAGCCTGATCAAAGAGCGGCTTGAAGAAACAGAAAAGCAGTTTCAAGCAATGTTGGCACTTCGAGGAAAAATGTCTTCTGCGCTTTCTCGATGGGAAGAAATGGAAGACAAAGCACCGACTGCAAACATGGTTTGTCATCTCATCGAAAACTTTGAGCAAATTAAAAAAGCATAGGAGGAAAAAGGATGGCTACTAACACAAATATAAAAACTGAATCAGGCTGTTGCTGTCAGGCAAAAGCTCAATCCTCTTCGTGTAAAAGTAAGGAGAATACGTTGGAGAAAGTATCACATAACCAACAGCTTATCATTGAAGGTGCTGGGTGTGCTAGCTGTGTAGGCAAAATTGAAGGGGCGTTGAAGGCAACTCTTGGAGTCGTCAGTGCGGAAATGAATTTTGCTGATAGGACAGTAACAGTTTATGGGACAGCTAAAACAAAAGAGTTGATCAAAGCTGTTGAGTCAGTGGGGTATAACGCGAAGCCAATTGATGATAGCTCAGCAACAGATGCGCTTGATGAGAAAGAGGCTGCGGATTTTGCATATTACAAAAAGCTAATGCGCGATACGTTTATTGCCCTTTCACTCGGCGTTCCTTTGATGATCTACAGCATTGTGGTTGGAGAAATGACGGTTGAAACAAACCTTGAGCGCATGTCTTGGCTGGTTGTAGGCATTTTAACTTTTGGTGTTATGTATTTTTCAGGTAAGCATTTTTATGTTGGCGCTTGGAAAAGCTTTAAAAACCACTCCGCTAATATGGACACTCTAATAGCTTTAGGAACAAGTACAGCTTGGTTGTATTCGATGGTTGTCGTGTTTGCACCTGACGCTGTTCCATTGATGGCACGGCATGTTTATTTTGAAGCTACCGCCATGATCATTGGCTTAATTGATTTAGGTTTAGCATTAGAAATCAAAGCCAGAGGTAAAACCTCTGAGGCCATTAAACGTCTTATCGGCTTGCAAGCCAAAACAGCAACCGTGGTTCGTGACAACAAAGAAGTTCAGATAGGTATTGAGCAGGTTTTATTTAACGATATTGTGAAGGTAAAACCGGGTGAAAAAATTCCCGTCGATGGCGTGGTATTGGAAGGACACACCTCTATTGATGAGTCCATGCTGACAGGCGAACCTATGCCTGCTGAAAAAGCTGAAGAAGATGAGGTTGTCGCAGGTACTTTGAACAAATCAGGCATGATTTTATTTAGAGCCACACGCGTTGGTAAAGACACGGCGCTTGCACAAATCATCAATATGGTGAAACGAGCACAAAATTCAAAACCGCCGATTGGCCGTTTGGCCGATGTTATTTCAGCTTTTTTCGTACCTGTCGTGATGATTATCTCTGTGTTAAGTGCGCTAGCATGGCTTAACTTTGGACCTGAGCCAGCCATTGCTTTTGCCATCGTTTCAGCAACTACTGTGCTTATTATTGCCTGCCCGTGTGCTTTAGGCTTGGCAACACCCATGTCTGTCATGGTGGGAGTAGGAAAAGCAGCAGAAGCCGGAGTGCTTATTCGCAACGGTGAGGCACTGCAAACCGCCTCTAAAATCACTGCCATGATTTTAGATAAAACGGGCACTATTACTGAAGGGGCACCTAAGGTAACCGATATTATTTTAGCAAAAGCTACTGACGAAAAAGACGTACTACAGCTTGCAGCAAGTTTAGAAAGCGGCTCAGAGCATCCTTTAGCGCAAGCGATTGTTGAAAGTGCGTTAGATCAGGATATTGAGTTACTAAAAATTGAAGCCTTTAACGCCATTACGGGTTTTGGTGTAGAAGCAAGCTGCAACAACAAAGCCCTGCTTTTCGGAAACGATAAACTAATGAAGTTAAAAGGCGTAGACCTCACAGGCTTTGTTGAACAAGCACAGTCTTTAGCCAAAGAAGCCAAAACACCTATGTACTTTGCTGTAGATGGTGAACTTGCAGCAATCATTGCTGTTGCAGATCCTATCAAGTCAGACTCAATCTCTGCTATCAAACGGCTTCAGGCTAATGGTATACGCGTCATCATGTTAACGGGTGATAACAAGGAAACCGCTGCCGCCGTAGCTAAAAAAGCGGGTATTAGTGAGTTTCTTGCTGAAGTGCTGCCAGAAGATAAAGCCAACAAGGTGAAAGAGCTACAAGAAGGCGGCGAAATTGTTGGTATGACAGGAGATGGCATCAACGATGCTCCTGCGCTAGCGTTAGCCGATGTTGGCTTCGCCATAGGCACAGGGACTGATGTAGCTATCGAAAGTGCTGACATTACCCTAATGCGTGGTTCACTTCATGGCCTTGCTGATGCCATAGCGGTAAGCAAAGCTACTTTACGAAATATCAAACAAAACTTGTTTGGCGCGTTTGTCTATAACGTAGCCGGGATTCCTTTTGCTGCGGGGGTTCTATATCCCTTCTTTGGCATTCTGCTTAGCCCTGTAATTGCAGGTGCTGCAATGGCGTTTTCGTCATTGACTGTAGTGTCAAATGCAAATCGACTTCGCTTTTTTAAAGCAAAAGAGCATTAAGGAGAATCACAATGATGGTTATTAACTTATTAGGCTTAATGTTAATCGCGCTGATTGTTTGGTGGTTTTGGCTATATAAACCCAATAAAACAATCGTTCAAGGTAATGAAGTACTCATTGAAGTGAGGGGTGGTGTGTATTCCCCATCCTCAATTCAGGTGTCTGCTAGCCAACCTGTCACTCTGAAGTTTATGCGCAAAGATCAATCCCCCTGCGCTGAAACAATGCTTATTCCTTCATTGGATATAAGCGAACAGCTTAAATTAAATGAAATTACTCAAATTACCCTATTGAACTTATCACCGGGAGAGCATGAGTTTCACTGTCAGATGCAAATGTATCGCGGTGTCTTAAAAGTCGTTTAGGAGGGCAATATGAAAAATCAACACCCTAATTTTTGGTCAACACCTACAGGCTGGGCTGCACTGGCACTTATTGCCGCAGTGACCTACTTCTTAGTGCTTGAGCATGGTCAACATATGCTGCAATTTCTTCCCTACTTGATTTTATTGCTATGCCCCTTGATGCACGTATTTATGCATGGCAGTCATGGTAAACATGGTCACGATCATTCACATGCGCCTGATGAAAAAAAGGAAGAGAGCTTTCAAGAACTCACGGATAAAAATGCAGCCTATCACGATGGCTACATACAAGGGTTAGAAAAGGCACGTAAGGAATCACATAAAAAGGAAAGCAGTGATGAATGAAACATATGATTATGGCTTATGGTCGATGGTGATACTGAACTCAGCAATTTTTATCTTTTTTGCCTTTAGTTTTGTCAAACCAAAAACATCAACTGATTGGAGAAGTCTAAGCGCGTTCTCTGCCTTTATTGTTGTCCTATTTACTGAAATGTATGGCTTTCCTTTAACTATCTATTTTCTGTCGGGGTGGCTGACGGAGACCTATCCAGAAGTAAATTTCTTTGCGCATGAAAATGGGCATTTATTACATACTTTCTTTGGATTTCAAGGTGATGCCCATTGGGACCCATTTCATATAGTGAGTATGGTGTTTATTGTTGCAGGTTTCTTTATGTTGTCTTCAGCATGGAATGTATTGCATCACGCGCAAAAACATCATCAATTGGCTACAACTGGATGGTATGCAAGGTGTCGCCACCCACAGTATGTAGCTTTCATTCTAATCATGTTCGGCTTTTTATTGCAGTGGCCGACAATCCCAACACTTGCGATGTTTCCGATCTTAGTCGTTGTTTACGTCGAGCTAGCGAAACGCGAAGAAGCACAAGCGATTGCTGAGTTTGGTTCGGAGTACCACAGGTATATGGAATCGACACCAAGTTGGATCCCAAATTTTAATAAAAGTGTAGAAGGTAAAAATCATGAAAACGTTAACTAAATCAATTTTATTTATTAGTTCACTACTGATAACCACTAGCTCATTTGCCCAAAACAATGAGCATAAACATGAAGGTGCGAACAAAGCTGATATGCATCAAGGCATGGCAATACCACATGAGAACATGGGAGAAATGCACAAAAAGATGATGGAAATGAAAAAGGAAGTCCATGTCATTAAAACTGAAAAAGATCCTGAAAAGCAACAGCAGATGATGGTTGAACATCACCGTTCAATGATGAAGATGATGCAATCCATGCATAAAAACATGGAAGAAATGCCAATGCATCAACAAATCAAGATGGCTGAACATCATTTAGAAATGATGGGGAACATGATGCCGCAGATGAACCGCAAAATGGAAGAAATGAAAGATAGCAATCAACAGCATTCACACAAACATTAGGAGAAAAATTATGAGCGATTTAAATCATAGAGTTGGCGTTAGAGAGCAAAATTTAGTTGTTCGAAATCTAAAGCTTAGCAATGTCACAGAAGAAAGCTGTGACGAGTTAGTAAAAGAAATAGATCAGC
Source organism: Pseudoalteromonas sp. 23_GOM-1509m (assembly GCF_000518425.1). NCBI lineage: Bacteria > Pseudomonadati > Pseudomonadota > Gammaproteobacteria > Alteromonadales > Pseudoalteromonadaceae > Pseudoalteromonas > Pseudoalteromonas sp. 23_GOM-1509m. The sequence continues at coordinate 2,539 of NZ_JADO01000024.1, read as the reverse complement.
TTTTTGGTATAGATGAAGTTAGTTACAACATCAAAGAAGGTGAAATACACCTTGCCTATGATGCCGCAAACGTAAGCCTTGATGGGATTGAGGAGGTAATCCGTAAGTATGGCGCAGATGTTCATGATGATTGGTGGACACATACTAAAGAAAGTTACTATAAATTTGTTGATCGGAACATCAAAGATAACTCTGTTCATAAGCCTTGGAGTTGTCATCAAGCACCTTCGGGGGCTGGCCGGAAAAACAAATGAATTCATAAAAAAGTGTATAGATAATTAGTTAGTCAAATGAGGTAACAGTGATGAAAACACCCTATATAAAAGCTCTTTTATTGCTTACATTCGGTTTATATTTAGTGGGTTGTTCCAATACCACTTTTTATCATAAATACATGATGAGAGGTCAGGTAGTAGAAAGTTCTGATAATCGAACTCTAATCTGTATTGGTGCTAAGCATGGCGCAGAGGTTGGGCAAAAATACAGTGTTATTAGATTCCATGAAAGAATAGTATTGAGTGAAGGTGAAGATCCCTACACTATCGAAAAGGTAGGAACGGTACAAATTACTAAAATTGTGAATGATCATTTCGCAACTGTAAAGCTAGTGTCTGGTGACATTGCAGCGAAAGATATGGTGGAACTTGAAAACTAATAAAGTGGTGGCGAAAGCCACCACAAGAGCATAACAATAAAACTTAATGAAAAAACTTTAGTGTTATTTTGTACAACCTTTGAGATTGTTTGCTCAGTTCTGGTTATCTTGATGCCAGTACGACAGAAAAAATGTTACATATGAATTAGAAAGGTATGGGCTGGCATCCTAAATAGCTGTTCCAAATAGTAGATCACCCGAGGAAGGGAACTCAATGCGGTTTGCGCGATCAGATCAGTCGCCAAACATAACCAATCAACAACCGCATTGAGTATGAACAAAATAGCATTTTTATACGGCGCAGAAACCCGCCGCTTGAAGAAAATTGTACATAAAACCCGAGATAAAGACCTGTGCCGCCGGGCAAATGCGGTGTTATTGGTGCTAAAAGGTGAAACCAAGTCGCAAGTAGCCCGTGTTTTGCAAGCAGGCCGTTCATCAGTAAACCGGTGGGTAACCTGGTATGAAGCAGCAGGTATAGATGGCCTTAAAACCAAGGGTGCTGGGCGACCACCAAGTCAGCCCAAAGGCTTTATCTGCGGTGTTTTAAAACTGTTGGTGAGGACACTGGGTTATCAGCGGTCGCGTTGGAGTAGTGAATTATTCGCACTGCTACTGCATAAGCTTTACCGTATCGTTATTCATAGCTCAACTCTCAGGCGGTGGTTGCCACAAGTCGGCATCGTCTGGCGTCGTGCGGCACCGACGCTGTATATCCAAGACCCAGATAAAGAAGCTAAGTTAGCAGCCATGCGGGAGGCACTTGAAAATTGCAGCGTGGACCATCCGGTGTTTTATCAGGATGAGGTGGATATCCACCTGAATCCGAAGATTGGTGCCGACTGGGGCTTTAAAGGTAAACAGCGTAAGGTAGCTACACCCGGCCAGAATAAGAAACACTATCTGGCGGGGGCACTGCACAGCCAGACAGGACAAATCAGTTATGTTGGTGGTGAGCGCAAGACCAGTGATTTGTTTATTGCGCTGTTGGAGCAACTGAAAGGGCAATACCGGCGAGCGAAAAGTATCACGCTAATTGTGGATAATTACATCATCCATAAGAGCAAAAAAACGCAGAAATGGCTGAATGAGAACCCAAAGTTCAAGCTCTTGTTTTTACCGGTATACAGCCCGTGGCACAACAAAATTGAAAAGCTATGGCATGCGTTGCATGAAACGATAACCCGTAACCATCAGTGTAAGAACATGGATGACTTACTGGAGCAGGTATACCACTTTATGGACACAGCGGCTCCGTTCCCAGGTGGCAAGCATGGCTTGAAGCAAGTGTATCACAATTAGGATCAGTTATTTAGTCAGCAGTAAATCCCTAGCATGGACTTGCATCTGGCACCAAACTCTACGCAGTTCTTTTCCATGTGCCGCGCAAAAACTTTAGCTCAAAACCGTTCAGTATTCGGTAATGCTGAAGTGAACGTTGATGTCCGCTATTCGCTCTTTGCCGAAGTTTGGCTAAGTGCCATGAGCAGTCATTCATGATTAACTCGTTTCTGCCCCAAAACGTGTTAAAGCAATTATTCTATAGGTCGGCTTTGAGCGAAAAGCAGACATTGACCGTTAATCGTTTCAACGACGGCAATTAGCCATACGTTGCATGTTTGCTCCCTTACTGGTTTTACGATATCCAAAACCGACATAACGACCATTAAGCAAATACCAAAGTAAAATAGGTATGTGCTTCAATCATATAGCCAAAGAGGATAAAGCGTTAATAGCACTGCTACAGGCCCTAGAATGCTGAAGACAGCTCTGGTATGGTTTTTATTTTTGTGCCAGTTGTATAAGTTTACCAATAGTTCCAAAGATGCAAAAATAGGTAAAAGCGTATTTACAGCTATTCCTTCGAAGTGAGAGAAGAAGCCT
>NZ_JADO01000023.1:0-60278 GCF_000518425.1 Pseudoalteromonas sp. 23_GOM-1509m | reverse complement strand
GCATTAGGACTAGGCTTCTTCTCTCACTTCGAAGGAATAGCTGTAAATACGCTTTTACCTATTTTTGCATCTTTGGAACTATTGGTAAACTTATACAACTGGCACAAAAATAAAAACCATACCAGAGCTGTCTTCAGCATTCTAGGGCCTGTAGCAGTGCTATTAACGCTTTATCCTCTTTGGCTATATGATTGGAGCACATACCTATTTTACTTTGGTATTTGCTTAATGGTCGTTATGTCGGTTTTGGATATCGTAAAACCAGTAAGGGAGCAAACATGCAACGTATGGCTAATTGCCGTCGTTGAAACGATTAACGGTCAATGTCTGCTTTTCGCTCATAGCAGTCTGCCTGATGAAGTCTAAACTTATTCACTTAAACTGTGAGATCTGATATGAGCTAGTACAGCTGATATGCTATTTACGACAAAGTCGCTCGGTAATTAGAGCGACATAATCCCTTGGTAATCACACTAGTACATCATCATGTTTTTAAATTAAAGCTGTTGTTTACTTAACAAACATCCAAATACCGGCAGCGATCATAAACAGGTTTTCTGTTAGGGAGATAAACCCTAGTGGTACGTTACTGTCACCGCCTACACACGCACATTTTAACTCTCGTTTATCTATATAGACTGCTTTTATCACTGAAACAGCACCAACCCCACCTATGAACAATGAAATAGGGGCAATAATATAGGCTGGTAATCCGGCTATCATTCCAATGCCAACAAATGCTTCTAAAAATGGGTAAACATAGGCGTACCTGACTACTTTCATAGCGACTAAGTCATAGGTTATAAATGAATTAGTAAAGCTAAATAAGTCTTGAAGCTTTTGTATTGCTAACACTGCCATTGTTAGGGCTACAAACAGTTCAGCGGTTTGCATTGATAATAAGCTATTATTCGCTGCAAAACTAAATGCCACACTAAGCAAAAAACTAACCGAAAAAATCGCAATCACGGGCGTGTAAGTTGTACCTTCTTGCCCAGCTTTTGGCTTATCAAAGTAATCGAGTAAGTCGTCATAGCCACCTATACGTTTATTATCAATAAATGTTTGAGGTGTAGTTTCTACACTGTGTTGTTTTTTAAATTCATCTGTTTGCTCTCGAGAAGTTAATAGCTGATCATCAACTGTATATCCCTCTCGCTCTAGTAGGTCTTTTGATTTTAAACCAAACGGACAAATATGCTCATCTGTGGCCATTCTAAAAAGTTGGGCTGATTTACTCATGTTTAGCTCCCTTTTATGTATTGGTATAAAATTTTACTTAGCATTAAAATCCGGTACGGTCCTAGATTGTGCTTGCTCCTGAGTTTCTGCTAGGCCATTTTTCTCTATATCCTTTAGTAACCACTGCATTTCTTTAATCTCACGACGCTGTGCCTCAATAATATTTGTTGCAAGCTCTTGGACTCGCTTATCTTTGATTTTTGCCCTTTCACTGGTGAGTATTGCAATTGAATGATGTGGGATCATCGCCGACATCCATGAGCTATCATCAACAGTCGCTTGTGATCGAACTAAAAATAAACTTCCCGCAAATACGGTAACACTAGCAATGAGTACTGTTATATTTTTCTTTTTATCTTTATACATATTGAGCATGAAAAGTAGCATTATCACTGCCATCATGGCTCCCATATAAAGCGCCATATAAGTGCGAGTTTCACTAAAAAAAACATGACTTAGCTGATAAGTATTCAAATACATCAGTACAAACATGACTAATGTTGATGTGGCTATCATTAAGAAAAACTTTAAATACTGCGACATTAGATGGCTCCTTTCTATCATTTACTTTGTATATCATTTATACCAATGGGTAATTCTTACAGGTTATTAGGCGTAAACCCACTATATATTTAATCATTGAATCAATGTTTAATATTACATCAAGAGTTGTGCCATAAGTGTTAAAACTGCTCAGCGTATTTGCTAATATGCTTATAAGTATTTTGCTGTAAATCGTGCGTAAGCATTTCAATATTATATTTATAAAAGCGATCGCCCATTTCCATACCTGGCGTACCAGCAGGCATAGCGGGAACAGAGAGCCCTATCGTCTTTTCAGGATGTTGTTCAGCTAAAAACTGTTTTATATGTTTGGCGGGAACATGACCTTCAAATACAAATCCATCGGCTGAAACGGCTGTATGGCATGACCGCATATTTGATTTTATTTGATACTGAGATTTAATCGTCCCCATGTCATTGACGTTAATTGCTTTTGTTTGAATATTGTTTTCGCTCAAATGAGCAATCCACTTATTACAACATCCACAATTTTTACTTTTATAAACGGTAAGCTCAATTTTAGGTTTTTCTGAATTCTCATAAGTTATTAATGCTTTATGTTGTTTTTCGATACTTATCGCCGAAAATGACATAGTTAATGATAAAAATAACGCTGAGGTAATGTAGATTACTCGCATTGTTAACTCCTTAATTTGACCAATGAATATGAGTGATTTTCCAACCTGTATCGGTGTTTTTTAATGTGATTGATTCCATTCCCATAGACTTAATATCTTTTCCTTTGTACTTTCCTTGAGTTTTACTTCTTGAAATTGAGTAAGCTATGTCTCCATTTGTGTAAACTTGATGCTCTAGTAGTTCACTATTAACAGCACTTAAGAATTTCATATCCGCTATCATATGATGTTTCGCGTATTCATCTGCAGAACGCTCAACACTTCCGCCTTCAAAAATGATGACATCGTCGGCCAGTAATTTACGTGCAGCTTCGCGATTGCCTTGTTTTAGAGATGCATGAAATAGGCTGACTGTTTTTGCAGCCTCGCTATCAACATTGACAAAGGCCTTGCCTTTTTTTGAATATTTTTCATCGTCATGTGCACTAACAGTAAAAGAACTAACAGTGCTAAAAATTAGTAGCAATAAAATTTTTAAATTAAAGGATTTAATTAACATACATTTTCCTTTTTTATTAATCGTTAAATAGGCGGACCAACAAGTGTTGTAAATACACTTGTTGTAATAAGTACAAATAGGGCAATTAATATTTCAACAGTGATCGAGCGTTTTAATATACTTATATGGTGTTGTTGAGTGATTTGCGGGACTAAAAAAAGCTTATGCCATGCACCTAGTAACAGCATCGCGCTGACGAGTAACAGCTTTAATAAAATTAGTTGCCCATAATTTGATGTAAACAACGCAGAAAATGACTCTAGGTACTGCAGGAGCAGAGTTAAGCCCGAAATAAGTAGTACAAATACAATAACAATAGCGAGTTGACCAAAGTAATGCATTAACCGCTTTACTTCACTGGTAGGTAGTAAAGTGCAGCTTTTGTAAAGCGGCCACAATGACCCTAACCAGCTCGCAATGGCAATAAGGTGAAAGGTTAAAATACTTTTCACTAACCCATTTTCATTTGCACTGTGCCCAGTAAAAGTGAAGCTATAAGCGATAAACCCAAGCATGATTAGTATAACGGCACCGTTTTTATAACCTGCTACGTTATCATCTGATTCCACACTCCACATACATGCGCTAATTAGAGCAATAATAAGCGCTGGTATTCTAAACGTTGCTTGGTCACCTATGACTGATTGCCAAACAATTTCAAGCATAAAGGGGTCAAACATTCCCATAAAGCCTGATTCAGCCATTGCTCCAGCTTCTATTGGTACTTGTAAAAGTGCAGCAATACTACCTGTAACTACACACGTAATTTGCCAACGTTTTAAGAACTGATAAAAGCTAATTACCTGATGCCCTGCAACATTGCTGTTGCCACACATAAAGCGCATTAATAAAGTGCCCGCAAGCCCTGCAATTGCTATATAGCTTGCTAGTTTTAATAATAATAAGAGTACTGACCATTCACTTAATTGCATTATGTTGCTACTTAATGATTATGTTTGCTGTGGGTATTAGATTGTTCTTGCATCATCTTATGCGATTCACTTTTGTGTACCATAAATCTAAACGTGTCGGTCATTTTATGTCCATCACCACCCAGTGCTGTCCATTTAACCGTGTAAGTGCCTTGGGCTAGGCTCGGTAATGACCAATTAAAGTCTGTGCTTGGGGTGGCGCTGGGTTTGAAATCAAAGTTTATTGATTTATTTTTTTCATCTTTGATGATGACTTTTGCTAGCCTTACTTCACCACCAAAAGTTAACGAAAGTTGCTCTGGGCTTTTCATTAACATGGCTTCTTGCGCAGGTGTTGATTGCTTGAGTGATATATGCGCTGATGCGGAAAATGTAAGCACTAAACCTAAAATGGCTACTGCAGAATTAAAAAACTTCATAATTACCTCTTATTTAAAATGATTAAAACCAAAATTTAATACCCGCAACAAATGCGGTGTTGTTGTTACTTTGTCCACTTGATGTGGCATAGTCGGCGGTATTGCCAAATTTATTGCTCCATTCAACGCCAATATAGGGCGCAAACTGGCGTGTAAATTCATAACGAACCCTAAAGCCAATCGCGCTGCTTGATAGGCCACTTCCAAGTTCGTTTTGTTTATCGTTTTTGCCATAAAGTGTAATTTCGGCTCGCGGTTGTATAATTAGCTTTTGCGTGAGTAATAGTTCGTACTCTGCCTCTAACGTAAATGCGGTATTGCCTCGCTCACCTACGTATGCTGTCATATCAAGTTCAAACCAATAAGGGGCTAAACCTTGTAAGCCAAAAGCTAACCATTGCCGATTTTCACCTTCTTTATTGTAATCAAGACGAACACCTGCTTGAGTATCCCAATATGCTGATACGGCGTGACCCCATAAAATATCGGTTTGGTTTTCTTCAATACTTCCTTCGCTGAAATCACCCTCGGTTTTAATTACCAATCGATCAAAGGTAGTGCCGTACCATGCTTGTAAGTCAAATACACCTGCGTTTGCTTGCTCGTTATATTCAAGACGATCGCCTAGTAATGCGTAAAATGGATGCTCATCAGCGAGTGTTAATCGCTCATTGCCCTCAAGCGCATATGGGCCTTCTGTTAAAGTTGTTCCCGCAGAGTAAGCATGGGGGTCTCTTGCATCTTTAGGTGCACTTCCTCCTTGTGGTTGCATCTTAGCGCTATTCATTTGTGCCATTTCACTTTGCGCTAATAAAGGGAAACTAATTAATGAAGCCCCTGTTAACATTAATAAACCTAATGATTTAGATAGTTTTAATTGTTTCATGATACGACTACCTCTCTAAACATACCGGCATCCATATGGAATAATAAATGGCAATGCCAAGCCCAGCGACCTACATCGTGAGGGGTGGTTAAAAAGCTGATTCTTTGTGCGGGTTGAACAGGTATCGTATGACGTCGCACTTGCACATCACCTTGCTCGTTTTCTAAATCACTCCACATACCATGCAAATGCATAGGGTGCGTCATCATGGTATCGTTTTGTAAAATAACTCTTAAACGTTGGTTATGCTTCATATGCACTGGCGTGCTTTTACCAAATTCTAAGCCATCAAATGACCAGCTATAACGTTCCATATTTCCGGTTAAATGCAGCTCAATTTCAGCTTCTGGCTCTTGCTGGTTAGTGATCCCTTCAAGTGAGTGTAAATCTGCAAGTGTTAAAACACGACGACCATTTTTACGTAAACCAATACCAGGATCATCAAGATTTGTTCTCGGCATATCAACGCGCATATCAACTGAAGCTCCATACTCCGTTTTTGCATGACGCACTTTAGAGCTGGCAACCGCTAATGGGTTTTCAGACATACCATGTTTGCTATGATCCATCGCCATTGGACCGTGATCCATAGCGCTATGATCCATTTCTTTAGAGTTCATACCTGACATGCCAGCCATACCTGCCATTGCAGAATGCTCACCGCCGTGGGTCATATTGCCCATCATATCGGTCATCGTTAACCATTCAACAGGGTCAAGTGCAGGTACTGGCGCATCAATATTAGGCGAGCTTGATAAAGTTCCTTTTGCGTAACCAGAGCGATCCATACTTTGAGCAAAAATCGTATAGGCATCATTTTTAGGCTCAACAATTACGTCGTAGGTCTCACCAGGGCCGAATCTAAATTCATCAACTGTCACTGGTTCAACGTTTTGCCCATCAGCTTGTACAACTGTTAGTTTTAGTTCTGGAATACGAACGTCAAAAAAAGTATTGCTTGAGCCATTAATAAACCTAAGTCTTACTTTTTCTCCAACTTTAAACATTCCTCGCCAATTTGACATTGGCGTACTACCGTTCATTAAAAAGGTCATTGCTGATGCAGATAAGTCAGCTAAATCTGTAGGATTCATTCTCATTTGATTCCACATTTTGCGGCGTTGCAAAGCATTCGAAACACCGCTATTTGAAACGTCATCAAAAAATTCTGGAACAGTGGGCTGATTGAAGTTAAATACATCACTCTGTATTTTTAATTTGCGGAACAGCGCCATTGGGTCATCATCAGTCCAATCAGATAATTGAATAACATGCTCGTTATCTGCACTAATAATATCTTTTTCTCGCGGTTCAATAATTAATGCACCGTACATGCCAGTCATTTCTTGAAAGCCACTATGTGAGTGATACCAATATGTACCGCTTTGTTGTAATTTAAATTTATAAACAAAGGTTTCGCCAGGCATAATGCCTTTAAAACTGATACCAGGTACGCCATCCATTTGGTACGGTAAAATAATGCCATGCCAATGAATTGAACTCGGTACTGATAACTTATTTGTTACTCTAATAGTAACGTCATCGCCTTCTTTGAGGCGCAAGGTAGGGGCGGGTATAGAGCCATTGATAGTTGTCGCCATACGTACTACGCCAGTAAAGTTAACCGGCGATTCATCTATAACCAGATCAATTACTTTGCCGCTAAGTTCGGGCACAGTGCCTGTTATTGTTCCTGTTACTAAAGATGATGCAGCATGTAATACACTCGGAAAAGCAGCAAGTACACCTCCTGCAATTAAGCCTTGAACAAATCGTCTTCGTGGTGTGCTAACCTGTTGTGATGACTTTTTAAACCCCATTTCCTTACTCCTTCATACCAGAATATGTATTGAGTATAGAAAATAGACCTGTCTTAAACATGACGCGAACATTACAAAGTTGTAATGTTGGTGTCATGTTGCTGTAGTGACAGATACTGCATAATATTTGCAGAGGTAGTTGTTAGGACTTTAATGAAGGAATTGTATGCGCTTATTAGTTGTTGAAGATGAATCAAAGACAGGAGATTATTTAAAACAGGGGCTAAGTGAAGCTGGTTTTCAGGTTTCTTTGGCGCGCAATGGACTTGACGGTCATCACCTAGCAATGACCGACTTATTTGATGTAATAATACTTGATGTCATGTTACCTGACGTATCCGGTTGGAAAATTTTACAGTCGCTACGTGAAGCAGATAACAAAACCCCAGTACTATTTTTATCTGCTCGCGATAGTATAGACGATAGAGTAAAGGGGCTCGAACTTGGTGCTGATGACTATTTAATAAAGCCTTTTGCTTTTGCTGAAGTTTTAGCAAGAGTACGCACTCTTATTCGCCGTGGTGTAGTACAAACAGTTGACGATATACTGATAGTTGCTGATTTAGAAATGGATATTCCAAAGCGAAAAATACAACGTGCAGGCAAGCGTATTTTATTGAGTAATAAAGAGTTTAGCTTACTTGAACTATTGTTACGGCGCGAAGGTGAAGTACTGCCACGTTCGTTAATTGCTTCTCAAGTATGGGATATGAATTTTGATAGCGACACCAATGTGATTGATGTTGCCATTCGTAGGCTAAGAGCAAAAGTTGATGATGACTTTACTGTTAAATTAATTCATACGGTTCGTGGTATGGGCTATAAATTAGAGGTTGAAACTGATGGCTATTAAGTCACGGCCTTTATCACTTACGATGCGTGTTGTGTTGTTTGTCGCTGTAACCGTTATTGCGTGCTTAACTTTAGTTGCCACCTTAATAAATAGTTCGATAAAACATCATTTTTTCCAGCAAGATAGTAGTGAACTGCATGTTATTAATCAATCTATTGAATTAGTTTTAAGACAACAGTATAAATCAAACCTGAAACTTAAAAATGAATTATCTAACGCTGTAGCGGGTCATCACGGTGTTTACTATCAGGTAAATACCGCAAAAGGAGAGCTCATTTTTCAAAGTTCTGAACGAGATTTTAGTGATTTTGTAATGAGTGCTAATGCTTCAGCTGGCTTTAACCGTAACAACATTACCTCATGGCAAAATGATACCCACACCTACCGAGCTCTGGTGAGTAATTTAAGTACTGGGCAACAGCAATACAAAATTACTACAGCGATAGACATGAGCTTTCATTTACACTTTCTCAATCAATTTCAACAAAGTCTTTGGGCTATTATGTTTGGCTCTGCGGTACTCATTTTATTGGTGGCTTGGTTTGCTATACATCAAGGATTGAACCCTTTACGAGGTTTGAGTCAGAAAATGCATGACATCCAAACTAATAAGATGGATGTAAGGCTTGATGAAAATAAAGTGCCTATTGAGCTTGTTAATATGGTGCAGTCGTTTAACTCGATGCTCGACAGGCTCCAAGGTGAATTTATTCGTTTATCAAATTTCTCTAGTGATATTGCGCATGAGTTACGTACTCCACTAACAAATATAATCACTCAAACACAGGTTGGTTTATCTAAAAAAAGACAGTTGTTAGAGTATCAAGAATTATTGTTTTCTAATCTAGAAGAGCTGGAACGACTAACTAAGATGGTTAGTGATATGCTTTGGCTTGCAAAAACTCAGAATGGACTGGTTAAACCCGTTCAAAATACTCTAAAAAGCCATGATGAAATTGAAGCATTATTTGAGTACTTTGATGCTTTGGCTGAAGACTCATTGATTACATTTAAGAAAAAAGGTCAAAACCTTTGTTTTTATTGTGACAAATTACACTTTCGCCAATTATTATCAAACCTCCTATCCAATGCAATAAGGTATGCCCCAAAAGGCTCATCAATCACAGTAAATAGTGAAATATTTACCGCTGATAAAATATGTATTTCAGTGATTAATACTGGGGAGAGAATACCTTCTGAGCATTTACCTTATTTATTTGACCGCTTTTATCGACCCGATAAATCGCGCCAACGACACAGCGATGGAGCTGGTTTAGGGCTTGCAATAGTTAAAGCTCTAGCGCAAGCAAACGGTGGAAATATAGAGGTCAGTTCAAATAATCAAACTACCAGCTTTAAAGTTTTTCTAAATTTAGCTAAAAGCTAATTATTAAATTTAATAACCCAATGTTTGCTTGTACCTCTAGACTTCCCAGCTTTCATTAAACACCGGTTTATAAACTTAAAGTACAAAACGGAAGTAAACTTCCGGTTTCTAACCCAATATTGCTATATTTCGGAAGCAAACTTCCGTTTATAGGAATTCAAAGGTAGTTATCGGAAATATACTTCTGTTTTTGAAAGCGTTGGCCTAGATAGCTATATGAGCCATTTTTCGGGGTCTTATTTGAGCGAAAAGCGGAGGGTCGGGTAAACTCGTTTTTGGACAGAAATGAGTTAAAGCCGACCAGTGGTTCTATGCCAAAAGCGGACTTGGTACAAAACAAAGGCACCTCTTGCTTCTATCAAAAGGTGCCTTCTTATTTTGTTAAAAGTCGTTTTTATCTTTAACCGATATAACTTGACCGTTTTTTGCAATTTGGAAGTAAAGCTTATCTTCGTTGCTAGCATTAGATGCACTAACTACATAGAAATTGTCTTCAACGCTAGCAATCGAAAGTTGCGACTTATCAATATTTTTCCATGACTCATCTAACTTACCGACTTCAAAACCAGCGTCTTTAAACGTCATTTTTTGAATATGTGTTGCAGCGATGATAACAGCTTTCTGACCGCTGATGACACCATGATCTCCATGTGCCTGTACATTACTAGTTAGCAAGGCACCACAAAGCGCAACGATTGATATTAGTTTGTTCATTTTAGTCTCCATTTGGTATGAAATTCGTAAAGTTAAATTCGTTATTGTTTAAGGCCAATAACTTCGTATTGCCCTTTAACCAGTAGCTGTACTGACACTGGTTTATCTGATTTGTTTTGCCAGTACCAACCATGAGAGCCTGCAAATGGGGTGGTATAACTGCCTTTCATTTCATTAGTTGTAGCAATAGCATAGCTTTCAAAATATCCCGTTGTGTCACCTTCAGGCTCACCATGTAAATCGAAGTACAATGGAGCACCATCGGTTAACCATTCATAAGTCATTTTTTCATGCTGCTTCATATAAAATTTATATTCGATGCCGCGTCCCGCAGGGACTGTCACTTCTATTGTTTGAAACTCATCCGTGCCTTTAGTTGTCTCTAATGACGTTGTTTCCATTTCAGCCGCTTGTGCAAGTGCTGTTAAACCTAACTTGTTGCCAATACCTGTCGGATCGATGTTGTACTCTGCTGGTAAGATAAAGGTAACCAGTGCAATAGCCGCGACAACGACTGCTGAAATACTCGCTTTAACGAGTGTTTTGGTACTAACTGTATGTTGCATAAAATTCTCTTTTATTTCTGTATTTCTATAAGTTAAAAATCGATTAAATAGTAAAGTAACCAGTAAGTTGTAAGCCCATCAACATCACACCAGCACTCATTAGTGCAGTATTCGTGACTGTCGAAAAACGTTGAAATGACGGCAGTTTTCTCCATGCATTTATCATGATCAAAATAAGTGCGAGCGCAGCAAATTGACCAAGTTCAACACCTAAGTTAAAGGCAATCAGGTTGGTAATAAGACCTTCATCAGCTAGGCTAAATTCTTGTAATTTGGTAGCTAAACCAAAGCCATGAAATAGACCAAAAATCAGCACCGCCCATTGGGTATTAGGCTGCCAATTAAAACAACGCTTAAAGCCACCTAGATTATCGAAGCCCTTGTAAATTACGGAAAAACCGATAATGGCATCAATTAAATAAGCGTTGACCTGTATGTCACTTAACACACCAAATAACAGAGTTGTACTATGTCCAATAGTAAACATGGTGACGTACAACAGTACGTCACGGCTACGATATAAAAAGAAGATAACACCCACTAAAAACAATAAGTGGTCATATCCCGTTATCATATGTTTAGCGCCTATGTATAGGAATGGAATAAACTGAACACCTGTATTCTGTTCCAAAAACGCTCTGGTTTTATCATCAACACCGTGAGCAAAGGCTTCAATGCTAACAAGTGCCAGCAACGCAACTGCCAAATAGGTTAACGCTTTAATCATATTATTTGGCATCTTGAGACTCCAATACTTCAACATCAGTCAAAATAGACTCCTTTTCTTTGTGTAAAATTCTGTATAAGGCAGGAATGACAAACAGAGTCAAAATCGTTGACGAAATAATGCCACCAATGACTACTGTTGCGAGAGGTCGCTGAACCTCTGAGCCAATCCCTGTATTTAAAGCCATCGGAATAAAACCTAATGATGCGACCAAGGCGGTTGTTAATACAGGGCGAAGTCGAGTAAGTGCACCGTCAAATATTGCTTTATCAAGTGCCAATCCATTTTTACGTAACTCTCTAATGAACGACACCATAACCAGTCCATTTAGAATTGCTATGCCCGATAAGGCAATAAAACCAACGGCTGCCGAAATTGAGAACGGAATATCACGTAACAATAGAGCAGCTATACCACCTGTTAATGCTAATGGAACACCTGTGAAGATGATCATTGCATCTTTAAATGAGCTAAGCGCTAGTATCAACAATCCGACAATCATAATTAAGGTGACTGGTACAACAATACTCAGTCGCTCAGAAGCGGATTGCAGTTTTTGGTAGGTGCCGCCATATTCCACCCAGTAACCAGCCGGAATTTCAACACTTTCATTAATTGCAGTTTGGATATCCGCAACAAAACTTCCTAAATCTCTTCCGCGAACATTGGCAGTAACCACAACCCTACGCTTACCATTTTCGCGGTTAATTTGGTTAGCACCAGATACAAGCTCAATTTCAACAAGTTCTTGCAGTGGCACTGAATGACCGTCAGCCAACATAATCGGTAAATAAGGAAGTTCATCAATATTATTTCGTTTTGATTCTGCTAGGCGTACTACAATATCAGAGCGCACATCGCCTTGATAAAACTTACCTGCGACAGTACCACCCATCGCAGTTGCCACTTGAGATTGCACTTGGCTAATACTAATACCAAACTGCATCAATTTTTCACGCTTTGGTACTAAGTTAAGCAGTGGTAATCCCGTTGTTTGCTCGACTTGAATGTCTGCAATGTTATCAACTTGCGAAATAGCACCTTCTATCTCATCACCTAATGCGGTTAAAGTTTCAAAATCATCACCAAATACTTTAATGGCAAGCTCGGCTCTAACCCCAGCTAATAGCTCATTAAAACGCATTTGAATGGGCTGTAAGAACTCATAGCGGTTGCCCGGAATCGGCTCAACAAGTGCGGCCAATTCTTCTACGATTTGTGCTTTAGTTTTGTCTGGATTAGGCCATAATTCACGAGGCTTTAAGATAATAAAGTTATCTGCAACACTTGGTGGAACCGCATCGGTTGCCACATCTGCCGTGCCTATCTTAGCAAAGACACGTTCAACTTCTGGCATTTGCTTAATTTTATCTTCTAACGATTCCTGAAGTGCTACAGCCTGAGATAGTGACGTACCGGGAATACGTAAGGCGTGCATGGCAATATCACCTTCATCCAGATTAGGCGCAAATTCACTACCTAACTTAGTCGCTTGATAGCCAGAAAATATAACTAAAAGTGATGCCGCAATTATCACTAACCAACGTGCTTTCAATACCCATTTCAAAGCAGGTTTATAAAGGACCGCAGCGCCACGAATAAGTGGACTGTGCTTTTCTTTTACTGGCTTTTTAAATAGTAAGGCAACCATTGCTGGTACGAAGGTTACCGAAAGCAACATAGCACTCAGTAATGCAATAACTACAGTGATCGCCATTGGATGGAACATCTTACCTTCTACGCCTTCAAGAGCGAAGATAGGCAGATAAACTACGGTGATAATAAATACACCAAATAATGCGGGACGTATCACTTCTCTTGTTGCTTCGAACACTAACTCTAAGCGTTCTTTTAGCGATAACGGGTTATTTCCAGCCTGACTTAGCCTGCGGAGACAATTTTCTACGATAATAATGGCACCATCGACTAACAAACCAAAATCTAACGCCCCCAAACTCATCAAGTTTGCACTCACCCTTGTATGCACCATACCTGTTACTGTCATCAACATGGCAAATGGGATCACTAATGCGGTTAAAAATGCAGCCCTGAAATTGCCTAGTAGTACAAAGAGCACAACAATAACCAAAATGGCCCCTTCAATTAGGTTGAGCTGTACGGTTTTTAAGGTTTTATCAACTAATTTAGTGCGGTCATAAACAGCGGTTGCGACAATCCCTTCTGGTAAAGTGGCGTTAATTTCTTTGAGCTTTTCTCCCACGGCATGGGCAACGGTGCGGCTGTTTTCGCCAATAAGCATGAACACCGTACTCATCACCACTTCACGACCATTTTGTGTAGCAGCACCAGTTCTTAGCCCTTTACCGTTTTCAATATCGGCTACGTCTTTTATATAAATTGATGAACCATCAAGCGACTTAAGCGGAATATTACCAATGGCAGTCATATCAGTAACCTGACCGGGCAGCCTTAATAACCACTGTGCGCCATTTTGCTCTATAAAGCCTGCGCCTTGATTTTGATTGTTTTGTGCGATGGCATTAACCACATCGGCTTGTGATAGTCCAAAAGCAAGTAGCTTTTCAGGTTTAAAGGCGACTAAAACCTCCCGTTCAAATCCGCCTATAGGGTTCACCTCTACAACACCGGGTACACGCATTAACTGTGGTCTTATGGTCCAGTCATGTACGGTTCGTAAATCCATTGGTGTAATAGGCGTGCCATCAGCATGTGTTGCATCAGGCTCAGCATCAACCGTGAACATAAAGATTTCACCAAGACCTGTAGCTATTGGCCCAAGTTGAGGCTCTAAGCTTTGAGGCAACTCAGCTCGTGCCGCAGACAAACGTTCATTGACTAGCTGACGGGCAAAATAGATATCCGTATCATCGCTAAATATCGCTACCACTTGCGATAAACCGTAGCGAGAAACCGAACGCGTATAGGTTAAGCCCGGTAAACCTGATAACGCAGTTTCTAACGGAAAGGTTACTCTTTGCTCAACTTCCAAAGGTGTAAAACCAGCCGCCTCAGTATTGATCATTACTTGAACATTGGTGATATCTGGTACAGCATCAATGGGTAGTTTGGTAAAGTTCCAGATACCAAGCCCTGAAACAGCAAGTACCATCACCATCACAAGGAATTTGCGCTTTATTGAAAAGCGTAAAATTGATTCCAACATTTATACGCTCCTAATGATCATGTGATGCGCCAGACTTTTCAATGTCGGCTTTTAAGATGTAGCTATTATCAGCCACGTATTCTGTACCTGCTTTTAATCCACCTAGAACTTCAATCCATTCACCTCCGGCTCTTCCAAGCTCAAGCATACGGACTTCGTATTGTTTACCGACTTTGGCATAGACAACGGTGAAATCTCTAAAACTTTGCAAACCAACACGCTTAACAGCAAGCGGCACATCGATTGTTGCTACTTCAATATTTGCTTTAACGAAGTTTCCTTCTGCAAGTTCAGCATCTGCTAATTCAACCCAAACCATTCTTGCTTGATCATCTCTCACGCTTGGCTCAATAAATGACACCTCACCTACAAGGGGGTTCTTATGACCTTCAATGTTTAACGTAACTGGCGTTTCCAGTTTAACCTTGGAATAATCCGAAGGATAAACCGCTAATTTGGCAATATGGCGATTAAAATTGGTAATGGTGAGTAAGGTTTTACCATTGGTTTGCTCACCCGCGTTTGCGAATAACTGGGTAATAACACCATTAATGGGCGCTTTAATAACGTAGGGCTTAAGACTTTCATTACTTTCTACTGTGAATAGCGTTTGCCCTTTTTTAACGATTTCACCGAAATTGACGTGTAATTTGGTGATTTCACCATCAAAACGCGCTGCAATGTTTCGCTTAGCGCCCACAGGTAAACTTAATTTTCCATAAGCAGGAATGGTTTGATGAATTGTCGCAGGGCCTGCAATTTCAGTGTTGATTTCCATTGCATCGGCAACTGCCTGTTCAATTGTGGTGCGACCCTCGAAGTTGTCATATCGCCAATTGTACTTTTTACCCTGATAAGTTGCTTCAATGGCAACGACAAAAGAGTGAGGCTCATAAATCACCATATCACCGCGAAGAAAGTCACCTTGGGCATTGAAGTTAATATCATCAGTGCCATCGCCTAGACGGATTAACTTTACGTTTAAACTAACTTTCGCTGGGTCAATAGGTTGCCCTTCATTTGTTGCCCAAACACGAAATTCTGGCGGCACGCCTGTTTCAAAAATAGAGAGTTCAATTGCAAAATCACCTTCTCGTAACATGCGCCCACGGTGTGGACCTTTCTCTGGTTCAGCTTGCTCAGCCGCAGGTGATGATGCCGCAATAGCATTAGGTGCGACGACGCCTGTTAATGAGATAAGTATCGCCAAACTCAATGACGACAGGATATTTTTATTTTTCATAAGTTTGCTCACGGTTCTACTCGCTATCACTAACGGACACGCCAGTTAGGCGTTGAATTTCAATATGTTGTAAGTGCAAAGATTGATAAGAATCAAGTAACTGATTTTGGGCGCTGAGTAGCTCTCTACGGATATCACTCCACTGGTTGTAGCTAAGTTTGCCGATATCAAATGCCTGACTTGCTTCAGTCAATGCGGTTTCTAGTACAGGAATAATTTCAGCTTGAATCGTTTCAATGACATGGTGGGAATGCGCCATTTCTTGCAATAGCACATAAAGCTGTGCATCAAGTTTCTGCATTAACGCTTGTTGCTGACTTGCCAGAACATCTTGTTTTGCGAGTAAGGCAGCTATTGTTCCTGCATTTCTATTTTCACTTCCCCAAGGAATAGAGACACCCGCCACTAAACCAAAATCATCGGTCGTTTCATATCGTCTTAGTCCAGCAGTGAATTGCCACTGAGGTTTGGCTTCAATACGTGCGAGTTCCATTTGAGACTGGGCGATACGTTGTTCATCAGCAAACTGCTGTATTTG
This sequence comes from Pseudoalteromonas sp. 23_GOM-1509m, assembly GCF_000518425.1. Taxonomy (NCBI): domain Bacteria; kingdom Pseudomonadati; phylum Pseudomonadota; class Gammaproteobacteria; order Alteromonadales; family Pseudoalteromonadaceae; genus Pseudoalteromonas; species Pseudoalteromonas sp. 23_GOM-1509m. The sequence continues at coordinate 44,105 of NZ_JADO01000023.1, read as the reverse complement.
CGGGATTTGCTTAAGCTTGTTTAGCTGGCTTTCTACAGATGGAATTTCCGGCTTAAGCACTAAATTCCCCGTTAACTTAAGCTCTGCCTGAGGCTTACCCCATAAGGATGACAGTTGATAATGGCTGGCTTTTAATTCGTGCTCTAAATCTTCGACAGCGAGATTTCTTCGAACCAACTCAGCTTGAGCCAAGCGCATTTCGACATTAGAACTTTTGCCTGCTTTTACTCTTTTGGCAATAGCGTCAACCACTTCCTGTGCCTGAGATACCGCTAATTTATTGAGTTTCAGGCGCTCTTGTTTTATCAAGATTTCAACAAACTGCTTAGCAACAATCGCAGATAAATCGAGGGCTTTTATTTTTTGCTCGACTATTACTGCACTTGCTTGGCTTTTTGCCGCATTAACTCTGCCATCAATTTGATCTTGTTGAAGCAACCAAGAGTAGGTGAGCGTTGATTGCATACTTTTTAATGCACTATGCTCACCAGTCCCTAACGCATCTTCAATCATTAAACCTATTTGAGGACGCTCTCCAATTCCAGCTTGCTCGATATTACCTTGCCACAAGGCTTCTTGAGCTATCAAGGCTTTTAATTCAGGATGACTTTGTAGAGTCATGGTCACAGCCTTGCTTAAATTTATAACCTGATGTGATGACTGTGATTGCTGCTGGATTTGCGCATTAGCCAAAAAGGGAGTTGATGTTACTAAACCAGCCCCCGTTGTTAAAAATAGACCAACAGCCAAAAACCGATTGCCAGTCGGTTTTTTTCTGTTGCTTTTATAAAGATTAAATCTCATTCCATATCCTTAATTAATGGATGAAAAAAGTTTCGATAAAGTGATGAAAACTATCGACAGTGGATGCCGCTAGTACTGGCATAGTTGCCAATAATGCTAGAGTAATGATGAAAGTAGTAAGTGACGGTTTATTAATTGGATTTAATAAACCTTCAACACGAAGACTCGTGTAATCATGTCCGAAGTAGCTAACAGACGCCTGATCGCAATCCGTAGGAAGTGCTTTTTGAAGTCTAGCGACATCAATTAATGTCTGTGCGATATCAAGGTGGTCGTATTCTTTTGTGACCTCATTGTCGGCCATCTTTTCCGTCATTAAGACATATTGCTCGATTAGGGTTTGTTTTATACGTGACGGATAGAAGCTGGCAAGTGCCGTGAAAAGCACTTTAAATAACGGGTCTCTTGCCGTTACATGAGCCAGTTCATGATTAACGATGATATTAAGTTGTTCATCGCTAACTTGGGTTTGTAGTCCGGTTGATACATATATCTTGGGAGATATAAAACCTGTAGTAAAGGCAACAGGCACTTTAACAGGCATCAATAAATATTGATTGCCATTAGTCGTCCTAGCATCTTGTGCATCAGTAAAGCTTAGTAAACTCGATAATGCGATGGACTGTTTGGTTCTAGCAAAGGTAGTCTTAGTTACGCGCCAAGCTAAATAGATTAGTGCTAAAAGTAAGGTTAACGCGTGCCAACTTGAAAAGCTAAAAATATCGATATGGTGCCAATGGGCAAAATCTTCGAACCAGCTTATGTTAAAAACTTTATCAAACCCTAACGAGTAAGGCATAAAGTAACTAATACAAGAAAAGGCTATCCACCAAGGTGCACTCACTAGTGACCACAATATAAACTTTTGACTATTAAAACTGACTTGTTCGAGTCTGAACAACACAAAACGAGATACGACAGCAACAGTTGCAATACCTATCACAAATGCAAGCACTGAAACACTGAGCAAATTTAGAACGATTGCCATATCTCCAACTAACATAATTAAGCCCGCTCCTTTCTAAGCTGGCGTTGTTTCTCGATCATTTTTTCTAATGTATCGAGTTGTTCGTCATTAAGCTGTGCCGAAGCAGAACTGAACGCAGCAATTAAGCTATTTTCACCATCATCAACAAAGTCACTGGTTACATTTGAAATAAGTTGAGCAATTAAGCCTTCACGATCTACTCTGGCTGAATAACAATACGCATGGCCTTGTTTAGTGCGTTTAAGTAATTCTTTTTTAAATAACCTATCAAGCGTACTTTGGATAGTATTTAACGAATTACCACGAGCTAACCCCAGTACTTTATGTACTTGCTTTGCATCCGCTTCTTTCACATTCCAGAAATGTTGAAGCACTAACTTTTCTAGTTCACCTAACTGCATAACACTTTACTCTATTTAATTCGTTGGCTATATTGTCACAACAAAAACCGATAGGCAATCGGTTTTTTCATTTAAGGACATTATATGGGTTGGCTAATAACTAAGTATTTGATCACCGCTACGGTCATTGTCGCGGCATCAGAGCTAGCAAAACGAAATGATAAACTAGGCGCACTAATAGTGGCCTTACCGACAGTCACAATTTTAGCCATGATTTGGTTATATGTTGAAAAGCAGCCGTCAGAGAAAATAGCCAATCACGCTTGGTACACCTTTTGGTATGTACTTCCCACATTGCCCATGTTTTTACTTTTCCCCATGCTGATGCAGCGCTACAGTTTTTGGCTATCGTTACTCATCAGCTCATTAATAACTGTAATTTGCTTTTGGCTGTTTTCTTTATTGCTGAAGCAGTTTGGAATAGATTTGCTTCCTTGAGGTTAACAGCAAGGTCCGTTGTTCGCCCCACAGCTGCCATTAGAGTATTTACGTTAACGCGTAATGGGGCAGAAGCGAGTTATACCTGAATGACTGAAATTGACACTTTTGCGAAGTTAGGCTGTGAACGATAAGTCATGGTTAGCTGTAATAAGCTAACTATTAGTAAGAGAAAATTTTCCTATTTACACATGTTTAAACAAGCTTTAGTAAGTCCAATATTTATAGTTGGCAATAAGTTATACTAGATGCTATTGATAAAATGAGGATGTTTTCGCACTAAAGTAGGGGAAGTCCAGTTAGTCGTATCTAAGTTCCCCCAAAGCTAATAACTCTAGGCATTTCTTTATGCTGTAAGAACAGTCATATAACTATACTGGTCTTGTGCAACACATAGCGCTAAGTTTCAATATTACTAAATATTTAATAGGATCAGGGATTGAGTAGCTACTTACAGCAAGAGACATATGACTGTATTTTGCATAAAGATACTACTAAGTCTTATTGATGGCTTACTTAGTACATATTCCTTTTCAATTAATTTAGACGCTAAACTACGATATAATTGTAAGTTTTTATCTGAAATTAATGTAAGTGAATACTGTAAGCTTATTTAAATTTAAAAATATTTTAAATTCAATAGCTTGAGTTTTTAAGTTCCATAAACTTACACTTTTTACCCTGTAGTTTTACCATGCGGCCGTAGAAATGCGCGACAATCCTAAGCTTGCAAGCGTACCGCTGGCAATTGGCGGAAATAGTCGTCGTGGAGTGCTCTCTACCGCTAACTATATTGCTAGAGAGTATGGGGTGCGCTCTGCTATGTCTAACTATCATGCCAAACAGCTTTGCCCTGACTTAGTTATTGTGCCTGGCAGAATGGCTGTTTATAAACAAGTATCAACACAGATCCGCGCCATTTTTAACCGCTATACTGACCTTGTAGAACCTCTTTCGCTTGATGAAGCATATTTAGATGTGAGCCATAGTACTGCTTTTAAAGGTAGTGCAACGTTAATTGCTGAGCAAATTCGTACCGATATTTTTAATACCACAGGACTGACTGCATCTGCAGGGATTGCCCCAATTAAATTTATAGCCAAAATTGCTAGTGATGAAAATAAGCCCAATGGCCAATTTGTAGTATTGCCTGAGCAGGTTGACTCGTTTTTAGCCCAATTGCCATTAGGTAAAATTCCAGGGGTGGGTAAAGTAACTCTAGAAAAGCTTAATTTAAAAGGGTTATACACGGGGCAAGATGTGCGCGAAAAAGGGGCTAATTGGATGCAACAACATGTGGGTAATTTTGGTGTGTCGTTATATCAAAAGTGCATGGGTGAGCATATAGGGCGCGTTTCCACCGAGCGGGTACGTAAGTCATTGAGTGTGGAACATACTTATGAATACAACAAAAACAGCCTAGATGAATGCCTTGAACAATTACCGCAACTGTTAGATGAACTCGTGGTTCGATTAAATAAACAGCAACTACAACATAAAATTAATAAATTAAGTGTTAAAGTTAAATTTGCTAATTTTGTAGTGACCTCAGCAGATCAAGCTGCGCATCAATTAAACACGGCTATTTTTAAAGAGTTACTCGCCAAAGCCTATCAACGTGGATTACAACAACCGGTGCGCTTATTAGGAATTGGCGTGGGTATTAAAAATCAACCAGAGCATAATTTACAGCTCAGTATTTTAGATGTGTAAAACGTGTAACTCCAAGTTGCCAGTAAATATGCAGGTTATCGCAGTTCACTGGTTATAAATTGCTAAATAAATAATAATAGGGACTACGTTTTCTAACAGGATCCTTTTTTATGGCATATCCAAAAGCAGTACTGGCTAAGCCGGTAAGTGCAAGCCTAGATTGTACATCGCATGATGCACTTATTATTATCAGCAACGACTTTTCTCATTTACCAAATACGCCACTGCGTGATGCAATTTTAGACCAAGCCCAAGTAGACTCTCGCATAGGCAATCAAGTCACCTTGTTAGTGATTGCCGGTAAACGTGTCGTGTTAGCGCCAACAGGCCCTTTAAACAGAGATTATGACGACGTTCGTCGTTATTATGATGCAGCCAAATTAGCCATTAATGAGGCAAAAGCATCAGGTAGTGTTAACCCTGCTATTTATTTACCCGCTTTAAATACGGATAGCCGTTATCAACATGCTCTTGAAGTGGCTTACTTAGGCGCATGCCAAGCATTATGGCAACCCCTAGAAGCGCGTGAGTTTCATGGTCAAGGTATTGAACCTATTACTCAAATAGGCTTAATTGATGCCAATGAGCAAACAATCAAAGCAGTCAATGCGTTAGCTGCGGGGCAATATGCCGCACGTGATTTATGTGGCACCGAGCCTGAACGCATGGCCCCCCCACGTTTTGCTGATTATTGTACTGAGTTATTTGAAAACAGTGCGGTGAGCGTTGATGTGATTGATGATTTAGCTGCCATTGATAAGCATTACCCCATGCTAAGTACCGTTGCTCGCGCATCGTATGCGGTAGAGCGTCATCATCCACGCGTTGTTAAACTTGAATACGTGCCTGAGGGCGAAGTAACCCGAACACTGATGTTTGTTGGTAAAGGTTTAGTCTATGACACGGGCGGTGCAGATTTAAAAGTCGGTGGTTTTATGGCGGGCATGAGCCGCGATAAAGGCGGTGCGGCCTCGGTTGCTGGATTTATGAAAGCAGTAGCCGATTATCAGCCTAAAGGGGTTAAAGTGATTGCCTTTTTAGCGGTTGTACGCAACTCTATTGGTTCAGATTGTTTTGTCCCAGATGAAATAATTACTAGCCGTGAAGGTGTGCGAGTACGTATTGGTAATACCGATGCCGAAGGGCGTTTAGCTATGGGGGATTTACTTAGTGAAATGAAAGATTTAGCTAAAAATGAAATAAATCCAACGTTGTTTACAGTGGCAACCTTAACAGGGCACGCTGCGCGCGCGATGGGGCCTTATGGCGCATATGTTGAGAATGGGCCCGCGCGTAGTGCTAATATTTCACGCCAATTAGCCGATTGTGGTGATTTATGGGCTGACGGTGCTGAAGTGTCGCGTTCACGCCGTGAAGATTATGATTTTATAAAACCACGCACTTTAGCTGACGATGTGCTTTCTAGTAATAATGCGGCTTCTGCTGTCACAGCGCGCGGCCATCAATTCCCTATGGCATTTTTAGCTGTGGTAGGTGGATTAGATAAGCATGGTAATGAATCTACTTTACCACTTCCTTATGTACATATGGATATTGCTGGTAGTGGCGTTGAAGGCGGCGACTGGCAACATGGTAAACCAACTGCAGCGGCAGTTAGCAGTTTATTTGCCCGCTATTGTTTATAATTTTCTATAAATAATCCTAAAAAGCCCTGAAAATCAGGGCTTTTTAATTGGTGGAAGATATTTATTACCCGGAGTTAAGGTTAACTAAGCTTAAAGCGCGATACCACGCTTGATAACTCAACACTGCTTTGTTTGAGTTTGTCGCTAGCGCGAGTTAAATCTTTGGTGTTACCCAATGATTGCTCTGTAGATTGTGATAAATCATTAATTCTTAAATTCACCTCGTCTGCGGCGGATGTTTGCTGCTCTGTGGCGCGAGCAATTTGGCCGTTCATATCGGTGATCACCGATACCAGCCTGTCTATTTCATCAAGTGATTCATTAGCTGAAGAGGCTTGTTCAACCGTAGAAATAGAAATCTCTTGGCTAGATTTTACCGCTTCAACTGCAGCTTTAGCCCCTTCTTGCAGCTTAGCTATCATAGCTTGAATCTCATCAGTGCTTTTACCTGTCCGGCTGGCAAGTGTTCTTACTTCGTCGGCTACAACTGCAAAGCCTCTTCCATGTTCACCTGCTCTTGCAGCTTCAATAGCTGCGTTTAGCGCTAACAGATTGGTTTGTTCAGCAATGCTTCTAATAACATCAAGTACCGAGCCAATATTATTACTCTCTTGAGCAAGGTCGGCGGTCACTTTGCTCACGGTTTCTATATTACTAGAGAGGGTTTCAATGGCGGTAATGGTTTTCGACACTACATTTTTACCCGTTGATGCATTACTAGCAGCATCATTTGCGGCTTGCTCAGCAGCTTCGGCATTACGGCTAACATCATGAATTTGATGAGTCATTTGCTCCATTGCCGCGGCTACTTGGGTGCTACTGTCGTTTTGAAGCTCAATAAACGACTGGCTGGTTTTGCTAGAATCATCGACTGCATGGGCATGCTCGTTTACATCGTTTGCGCTTTTGGCAACCAGCACCAAAGACTCCCTAATTTTAGAGACAAACAAATTAAATGATCTCGAAAGCTGAGATATTTCATCATTGCCATTTTCGTTGAGAGTACGGGTTAAATCCCCCTCACCTTGAGATATATCTTTCATCATTTCTGCTGCTAAACGAGTCGGCGTTAAAATACTGCGACCAATAAAGTAGCTAAAAAGTACGACAACGACGATCATAATCATTACATTGATAACGATAATAGTACGTTGCTGCGAAAAGGTGTTGTCTATGGTATCAAGGTAAACGCCCGAGCCGATGATCCATTGCCATTGATTAAAGCCTTTTACATACGCAATTTTATCTACGGGTTTGTCGCTGCCGGGTTTTGGCCACTTGTAAGGCACATAGCCTTCGCCGGATTTTTTAACAACATCAACCATTTCAACAAACAAAGGGGTGCCATCAGGGTCTTTATTATTCGTTAAATCTTTCCCTTCAAGGGCTGGTTTAATTGGGTGCATTACCATGGCTGGCTGATAATTGTTGATCCAAAAATAGTTAGTATCATCGTAACGCAATGAGCGTATTGAGGCCATCGCTTGAGATTGTGCTTGTGCACGAGTGAGTGTTTGACTTTGTTCAAGCGCTGCGTAGTGTGTAATGATGCTATAAGCAGTTTCCACCACATTTTTAGTTTTTAGATATTGCTCATTTTTAAGCGATTTATATTGATTACTTAAACTCGAAATACTCAATACAATTAAACCAAAAATTACAATCCCTACTAAAATGGCTAAACGTTGAAATATAGTAAAACGACGGAGGTTTGGCATATGCATGTTCCCGTATTAGAGCATTATTTCTCTTAAATAAGCATAGTTAAAATATAGGCTAATACGGTTTTATTTTCCTTATATTGTATTTTTAATACTCTCTTTATTAACTAGTTTGCGTAAATACAATAAAAAGGATAGGCCGAACTTTTACTTAACGGGTGCTTATAATGAATTTAATTATTGTTTGTTGACGTTTCAATATAGCTTATCTGCATAAAAAAAGGCTGATACTTATATCAGCCTTTAGTCGAATAATTAACCCGGTTTTAGTTACTTTGTATTAAAATTACGGTTAAAGAAGTTTGTAATAGTTTGATGTAAATGAGTTTGAACTTGTTTACCGCGAAGGCTATGTTTTGAGCCCGGGTAAGTCATCATTTCAAACTGTTGATTGTTATCTTGCAGCTGTTTAAATAATTTAGTGGCATGGGTAAATAATACGTTGTCATCGGCCATGCCATGGTAAATCATTAATGGGCCTTTTAAGCCTTCAGCGTATGGGAACACAGCACTGTCGATATAGCCTTGGGCATTAGTATCTGGGTGACCCAAATAGCGCTCGGTGTAATGGGTGTCGTATAGAGCCCAGTCGGTAACCGGAGCACCAGATACACCCGCGCTGAAGTAATCGCCTGCTTTAAACATGGTCATTAGCGCCATATAACCACCGTAGCTGTGGCCGTATATACCTATGCGAGCAGGGTCTACGTAATCAAGAGTACGTAAAAACTCAACGCCTTTGATTTGATCCGCCACTTCTACAACGCCTAAGTGCTTATAAATCGCATCTTCAAACTTTTTACCGCGATTGTAAGAGCCTCGGTTATCAAGTTGAAAAATTACATAACCTTGTTGCGCCATGTATTGAAAGTATAAGTTTTTGCTGCGCCAGCTATTGGTTACTCGCTGAGCATGAGGACCACCGTAAACGTTTACAATAACCGGATGCTTTTTACCCTTTGCCATGTTTGCTGGTTTAAATAAACGGTAATGCATAATTTGGCCGTCTTCAGCGATAATTGTGCCGTATTCGGGCTGGGCTAAATCAGTTAGATACGGGGTAAGTGGGTGAGAGTCATCAAGCTTATTCTCTTCAAGCCACGTAATAAACTCACCATTAATTTTGCGCAGTGCAGCTGAATTTGGCTTATTAACCGATGAGCTATTATCAATGAAAGTTTTATTATCTTTAGCTAGAACGACATTATGGTATTGGCCTTTTTCAGTAATGCGCTTCATACCCCCTTTTTTAAATAAAGGCGCACTGTATAAATGGCTCTCTAGCGGGGTATCTTTACGTGCAGCAAAGTAAACAACACCATTTTTTTCATCTATCCCTTTTAGGCTATCTACGACCCAATCACCTGCGGTAATCTGGCGGATAAGTTGGCCGTTATTACGATATAAATAAAGGTGCTTAAATCCATCGCGCTCTGAGGCCCATACAAAATGCTTTTTATCTTTTAAAAATTCAAGGTCAAAATGCAAGTTAATCCAGGTATCACTTTTTTCAGTTAAAGCAACGGTTTGCTGTTTTGTTTTAGTGTTGTAAAAACGTAGTTCTAAGTTATGTTGCGAGCGGTTTTGCCATTGATAAGAGAGCGTATTGCTGTCGTTTAGCCACTTAGCGCGGGCAATATAAATATCTTTATCGTCGCCTAAGTCAATCCAGTCAACTGCTTGATCATTAAGCTTTACCACCCCAAGTTGAATGTCAACATTATTGGTGCCAGTAAATGGATAACGCTGGTTAAATAGTTTTACTTCATCAGCATAAATTTCGTTACGAATCGCTTCTTGAACAGGGCTTTCATCAACGCGAGTAAAGGCGATTTTAGATTCATCATTTGCCCACCAATAACCGGTCATACGGCTCATTTCTTCTTGCGCCACAAATTCGGCCATGCCGTTTTTAATTACGCCACCGCCATCTTTACTTAACTGAATTTCTTTACCTGAAGCCAGCTCTAGTGCATATAGGTTTTGCTCTCGGATAAAGGATACGAAATTTCCTTTTGGAGAAAAACGCGCATCGGTTTCAAATGCGTCTGTGTTAGTCAGCTTTTTACTATTTTTAGCATCTAAGTCATAGTAATAAAGATCGCCATTAAGAGGGAATAACAGTGCTTTCCCATCTTTTGACCATTTATATTCAAGGATACCTTTTCCAAAAATACGTTGGCGTTCGCGGCGTGCTTTTTCTTCATCGGAGAGATTTTCTGGGCCTGAAAATAACTGCGCCGAATCAACTAACAACCGGTTGGTATTATCTTTTAAATTATATTCCCATAAATCGTAGCGGTTATAGTCATCGGTTTTACCTTGTAAGTAGGTAACCCGGCTACCATCAGGCGAAAACTTAAGTTGTACCGGAGATTTGCCTGCTAAGCTCGGATCATCAAATATACGTTCAAGCGTTAGCGGCTCTGCTTTTGCGCTTAATGCGCCCGCGAGTAGGGGAATTGCCAGTGAGAGGTGTTTTAGTTTTTTTAACACAGGATTGCCTTTACTTACATAAAATTATCTCGATGGTAAAGCACAAGCGTGTGCAACTGCAACTAAATGCTATAAAGTGTGCAGTAAAATAATCTAAGGATTTTAACATGAGCGAAACATCATTTACCTTAGCCCCTGAGCTGACGAGAGATTGTATTGAACTGGCTGATTGGCCACTTTGTAAGGTATTGCTATTAAACGACAGCCAATATCCTTGGTTTGTATTGGTCCCTAGAATAGCGGGCCTAAAAGAGATTATTGATTTAACCGAGCAGCAACAAATTACTTATTTACACGAGTCAGCGAAACTGAGTCATTTGTTAATGGAGGTGTTTAATCCTGATAAGTTAAATGTAGCCGCATTGGGTAATATGGTGCCACAACTACATATTCATCATATCGCGCGTTTTAAAACAGATATTGCATGGCCTGCGCCGGTATGGGGCAAGTTTCCGAGTGTGCCTTATACTAATGAGCAGATAGAGCAATTAAAAGCGCATTTTTAAAAATCAAAATGAGTTACTTTGAGGGGATAGTATGAAATTAATCAAACAACTCTGTACAAGTGTATTTATTGCTGCAGTTGCAGTGTCAACAGTGATAGCGGGCGAGCAGCCAGTAGCTATAGATGCGGTAAATAACGCTAATATTAAAAACTTTGCAGCACATAACAACTTGGTTTTTTCTGCAGCGCAGCCCAGTGATGTGCAGTTTAAGCAACTATCACAAGCTAATGTTAAGCATGTTATTAATTTACGTGCAGCAGATGAGCAAGACTGGGATGAAGGGGCATTAGTCAATTCTTTAGGAATGAGCTATCACGCAATTCCTATTGCAGGTGCACAAGATGTAAACATCGACAATGCAAAACGATTAGCTAGCCTTTTAGAAGAACTTAAAGGTGAGTCAGTGGTTGTTCATTGTGCGAGCAGTAATCGTGTTGGTGCGCTAATGGCTATTTCAGCCCATCAACAAGGTGCTGATATAGAGTCTGCGGTTGAAACCGGTAAGCAGTGGGGAATGGCAAGCCTTGAGCCGGTTGTTCGTAAAGTGATGAGTGATAAATAATTCAAATAATAAAAAAAGCGTTACAGTGTAACGCTTTTTTTATGTGGTTAGTTTTTATTAATTAAGGCCAAGCACGTCTTTACCTTGTTTAAAGGTCACATCTACAGGGATGTTCGCTTTGCTTAACTTTTCTAAATCTTTAGCAAGTTCCGCTTTAATATCGCCATGAGTCGCAATCAGTTGATCTACTTTTTCGTAATCACCGTCACCTTGCAGAGTTAAAATAATGCGCGATAATTTAGCCATAGCGTCGCCCATTTTATCCATGTTGATGCTATACAAGCCGTCTTCATTTTTAGAGAAGGCACCTTCTTGAGCAAAAAAGTTAAAGCGGATCATGTTTGCTTTACCATGTGCACTTGATGCACCGAAACGCACAGAGCGGAAAATACCCGCCATAAAGGTGGTGTAGTAATCTTCTAACGTTCCTTCAGTGATTTCCCCTTTTTTAAGTAACTGTTCAACCATGTACAGACCAAGAATATCTGCTTTACCTTCTTCCAAGGCGCTAGCATGCTCTTGTAGAGATTGGCGAACGGTACCTTTGCCGGTAATAGTATTTTTAATACCTAAACCGTGAGCTACTTCATGGAACATAGTGTTAGCAAAAAATGCATCAAAGGTAATGTGTTTACGTTGCTCTGGCACAATTAACTGCTCTGCGATAGGGACTAAAATTTTATCAAACTTCGCTCGCATTGCATTTTTAAGCTGTAAGCGACGTGTGCCTTTTTCTAGCTGTACTTGCTCATCATTGGGTAAGTTAATTGCAATGGTTTTACTGCCGGCATTTGAGTGCCCAGCATAATAAACAACATCGTAGGCATTTAAGTCAGCATCTGATCCTGGTACTTCTTGCTTGTACTTGCTATCAACAGGTAAGCCTTTTTGCAGCTCAGGTAAAAAGGCAGCAAATTTAGCCAGGCGCTCGCTCCATTTTAAATCTTTAATTAGTACATACGATTCATAGGCAGCACGGTAACCAAATAATTGGTCTTCGTAGTTTTCAATTGGGCCAATAACAACATCGATAGGATTATTTTTCATATCCATCCAAGCAAAGTCAGAGGCTTGGAAATCATCGCTTTGTATTGCGTTAGCTCGTAAGTTTAGGTAGTTGGCAAATTCTTTGTCGTCAGCTAATTTGCTAGCGTCTCTAAGTAACTCAGCTGCTTGGGCTAGTTCTACGGCATATTCTTCTGAATAAGGCGTGCTGTATAAATTACCTAGTTCATCGCGTTTAATGAGTGAGTAAAGCCCTGTTTTATCTTTTACATCAGCGTTATTAAGCTCTTCTTTGGTAATGTCGGCTGGGTAAAAACCTGCCCCAAGCGGCTTTTCTTTATAGCCAGATAAAAATACTTCATCGCCATTTAAGCGATCCCATGGGCCGTAGTTAATATCAGCAAACTGACGTACTTTTTCATCATCTAATTGCGCTAAAAAGCTTTGTTTATCTTCACCAAATGCTTGTTTCCAAAATAAATCGTCCATAATTTTTGAAGCATCAATAAGCTTGGCAACCATGGCTTTTTGGTTATCAGATAAGTGTGACAAATCGCTTTGTAAGCTAAAGTCTGTGTATATGTCTAAGCGTTGACGGTCAATATTAACGAGTGTTGGCCCTGTAGGCGCTTGAGAAGCCGTTGGCGCTGAGCTCTGCGGCGTATTGTTTGAAGACGGTGCTTGCTCAGAACAGGCACTAAGAAAAACGATGCCAGAGAGCAGTATTGCTTGGCTAATTTTATTTAAGATCATTATATTGCCTTTAAAAAGTCTATTTTATAACTTGTATACTGTAAGTTAAGGTACTGAATGAGTATTAGTGTGCCTTAGCATGCTTGCATTAAAGCAAAACATACTAGCAAATAGCAAGTATTAGACGTTAGAGTGCACTAATGAGGGGCCGCTGGTAAATAATCAATAATTATCTACAATTCTTTCTATTTTAGGTATATGTTTAATACTACTAAGCTTTGAAATAATTAATAATATAAGACTTGCTGTAAAGTGTAGGTCATTAAGCAAAGGGATATTTTATGTCTACAGAAAATGCCTTACTCACTATTTTAGTTGACAGAATTAACAACGACACACTGGTGTTGCCTACGTTACCTGAGGTAGCGATTAAGGTTCGCCAAGCCGCAGATAACCCCGATGTTAATTTGATGCAAATGTCAGATGTGATAGCACATGATCCTGCATTGTCGGCGCGGATGATCAAAGTCGCAAATAGTGCAATTATGGGCCGAGCTGTAAAGGTGTCTAACTTGCACCAAGCCGTTACACGTATTGGGCTTAGGCAAATAAAAAATATTGCCACAGCCATGGCGATGGAGCAGTTATTTGTATCTAACAACGAGTTAATAAAAGGCTACATGGGAAAGGCGTGGCATAAAACGCTGCATGTGGCCTCGCACTCTATTTCATTAATGGAGTTTTACTTAAAAAGAAATACCCATACATCGCTAAATCGCGATGCCATTACATTAGCTTCACTAGTTTATAATATTGGGGTGTTACCCATTTTAACTGAAGCAGAGCGTCACCCTGAAGTGTTTGCAAGCCCCAGCTTTTTAGCCCATGCGATTCAACGTTTAAGTGGTAAAATTGGTAGTTCAATCATGAAAGCGTGGGAATTTCCTGATGTGTTTGTTGAGGTCGCGCAGCACTGGGCAGATGTGAATCATCGTACTGCTGAGGTGAGTTATATCGACTTTATTCGTGTTGGTGCAATCCTTGAGGGAACCTTACAAGTATCTGATAAGTCAGCAGCGCTGCAAACGTATATTGATAAAGGCATATTTCCTTCATTAGAAATGTTAGAGAGTGAAGAGTATTTGCATATGGTTGAAGACGTAAAAGAAATGTTTAGTTAATACCAATTTTATTAAAAACATGATTATTCTAGCGTATTAAATAATCCGCTACCTGCGTTAAAGATTATTTATATAGAACAACTATGTATCATAATTTTTGCCTTGTTATCGACTTATTTCTTTGTCGCTATAATAGATCACTAATTTAATGCAATTGGTACTTGTTTTTGAACAATAAAAAGCACGATTAATATCGTGCTTTTATTTTTAATACTATTTAATAAAGCTTTTACGCTAAATCGTCAGCATCACCTAAGCCCTGTGTAAGCTCTTCTAGCAATTGCTTAATTTCTTCAGATGCAAGAATAAAATCAGCATCTAGTTTAACCGCCATATCTTCTTTAGGAATATCGGCATTTTCTTCTTTAAGTGTTTCTGAATAGCTTAAACGTTTAATTGAGCCATCGTTTTGTAGCATAAATTTAACGCGCTCTTGCCAATCAAGGGCAAGCTTGGTAACGCGCTTACCACTTTCAAGGTGCGACTTCACTTCGTCACACGATAGGTCATGGCCTTTGAGTTTAACCTGAGCACCACTGTCATCAGCTTCTTCAAGTTCAGCGTCTGATCCAATTGCAAAGCCTTCTGGAGTACTAAAGTTAGTAAGCCAGTCAGTTAAAAATACGTCTAAATCATAATTAGCAAACGCAGGAACAACGGGTAATGTCCCTAATGATTTACGTAATAGAGCAAGTAGTTCCTCTGCTTTATTAAAGCTTGCACTATTAACTACCACCCACCCATTTTCTTGGTCTATAAAAGCAAACTGCAAGCTCGATTTTTTAAATGCTTGTGGCAATAAGGTGTGTAAGATGTTTTCTTTTAGTTCATCTTTTTCTTTTTTCTTTACTGGGCGATTTTCTTCGGCTTCAATCTGATCAACTTTTTCTGCTACCAGCTCATTTATTACCGAGGCTGGTAATACTTTTTCTTCACGTTTAGCGCACACTAAAATACTTTTTTGTGAGAAATGAGAAAGAGTTTCACCATGTTTACCAAATGCTTTTGTCCAACCAAATGTTGCCAACTCTTGGCCAGTACAAGGACGAAATAGATCTTGCTCTAATGCCTTATCAAAGTCTTCTTGTGTGTATGAAACGTCTTGTTTAAAGCGATAGCATATAAGGTTACTAAACCACATAGGGGAATGATCCATTTAAAAAATTTGTGCAATCATAGCAATAAAAGCCGCTTCTAGAAACGGCTGATTTAGCTTAATCGAGTTTAAAAAGTGGCAGGGGAGATGACATGTTTTTAGGGAACGAAATACAGTAGTGTAACCCTTGCCCAGGTTCACTACTTACTTCAATTTTACCATTGAGCGTTTGTTTTACTAGATTAAAAATAATATGGGCACCTAAGCCGCTGCCACCCTCATCACGCTTGGTGGTAAAAAATGGGTCAAATAAACGCTTTAGTTGAGCCGGTTTTAAACCTAAACCGTTATCTTGATAATTAATGATGAGGTCGTTTTCATCAGTATTAATATCTATGGTGATTTGGCCGCTGTTTATATTTTCAAAACCATGCACTAATGAGTTCATAATTAGGTTCGTAAATATTTGGCTAATGACTCCCGCAGGTAAGTTAATAATTAAATCATCAGGGCAATGTAGGCGAATGCTGTGAGATGTTTTTTTAATTTGTGGGTGCAAAGAGCGTATAACTTCGTTGATGTAGTCTTTAAAGTTAATTGTTCTTAGGGCTTCACTGGCCTGATCTACCGCAATTTGTTTAAAGCTGGTTATTAAATCTGAGGCACGTTCTAAGTTGTGAGAGAGCAGTTGAGCGCTTTGCGCTGCATCATTAATAAAGCCTTCTAACGCCGCTGACGATAATGATTTATTTTTATACGCAGTTTCTATTTCGGTTAATCGCTCTTGTAAAAAAGAGGTGGCAGTAACGCCAATACCAATAGGGGTATTAATTTCATGAGTGATCCCCGCCACTAAGCCGCCTAATACCGCCATTTTTTCTGAGCCAACCAGTTGCTCTTGCGCAAAGCTTAATTCATCGAGCGAGCTTTGCAGCTGAGTTTGTTTGCTTAACAGTTCTTGTTCGGTTTGCTTTCGTAAATCGACTTCCTCTGTTAAAACTGCTTTTTGTCGCTCTAGTTCATATTTTTGTTGCTGTAGATCGATCATTGCTTGGCTTAAATTTGATGTTTTACGCGCAACATCCTGTTCAAGTTGTAAGTTTTGTTGATCCAGTTTTTGATTGCTTTCAATTAGGTCATGCTGAGTTTGTTTTAACTCTTTTTTATACTCAACAACCTTCGAAATCAGATTGTTAAAAGAGCGTTCCATTACTTTAAGCTCGTTATTTTCATCGGTGACTATTTTAACCTGTTGACCATCAAGCTCTTCTAACTCAAGGTATTCAATTTGCTCGGTTAATTGAGTAAGGGGCTCGGTGAGTAACTTTCTAAATGCAATTAAAAATAAGATGATTAAAAAAGTAGTTTTAATCATGGCATTACCAATCAAAAAGTAGATAGAGAGCATAATGCGACTAAAAATTACATCGCGACTAGAAAATAAAGTCACATCGCCTACTTGCGTTGCTCGTCCTGAAAACTCAAAAATAAGTGGGAATGTATAGCCAAATAAACCGGCTTTGGTGTCCTCTACCATGACATCTTCTTGCACAAGTTGCTGACTATAAAGATTGTGAATATTTAGCGCGCGGCCTAATTGAGAAATAATAGCGCCATTATCGTCACGAATAATAACCCCCTCAACCATAGGTATATCGAGTAATCCTTCGGCGGTTGTGGTGGTTTGCTTTATATTTAGCTCCCAAATTGCTCGGGTTAAACTTCTACCAAAGGTCTTTTGTAATGTGCCAAGTTCATCGCGTATGTAATCTTTAGTATTGACGTACTCTGCGAAAATTTGCCCGCAGGTCACCACAAAGGTCAGTATAAAATAAACTGATAAAACCCGAGTGAGTAACTTTGTTGAAAGACTTTTTTGCGGCATGGGAGGCTTATATTTCCTTAAATTATTCAACTGTTAATGTACGCTTATAAACATTAGTTAATAAATGATTAAAAATAAACATATATTTTATAATATTGCTATTTAGCGTTGTTAAATAAGCAATCATTCTGTTCTATATGCATTGGGTTTCTATTTGAGAACCGTTGGTTTGGATAGGCTGTTTTTTACTTGGAAATAGTTAATTTACTAATTTGTATTGTGCAATTAAGCATTTTATTGATAACGTTAATAAAAGTTACAATAAATAATCTGCTCGTTGCTAATTTGGTTATAATTTTGACTGTTGCGGATTGGGCAACCAACTAATTTTACAGTGGGTCTAGGTGTTTTGTATGAGTTTAATTAATGAGTCATTATGATGCGTTTTTCTATTTTAGTCTGTGATGATTCCACCGTTGCTCGCAAACAGGTAATGCGCTGTTTAAAAGAATGTATTGATGCCGATATTCAGCAAGCAACTAACGGTAAAGAGGCGTTGGAGCAATTGCGTCAAAGGCATTTCGATCTCCTGTGTCTTGATTTAACCATGCCTGAAGTTGATGGTATTGAAGTACTTGAGCAAATCAAAATTTCTAAAATAGAGTCTTATGTATTAGTGATCTCTGCTGATATCCAACAAAAAATGCAAGCACGTGTCGCGCAACTAGGCGCAATCGATTTTATTCATAAGCCAATTAATAAAACACAACTGAGTACAGTTTTGCATAAGTTTGGCATTTATTAATAAATTTCATGATGAAAAAGACTGTTTTATCTGCTAATTTAGGGTTGACAGAATAGCCTGTGTTAAGGCAGTCTTAAGCTTATGAAAACATTTAGTCTTGTAACGACCATTATTATTACAACCACCATTCTTACTGGATAGTGGCATAGGTCGGTGCAACAAATTTAAAGGCCTGTGTTCACTTAGAACACAGGCCTTTTTTCGTTTTATGGAATGAGGAAACATAAAAAATGCGCGTATTAAAATTTGGCGGCTCATCGCTCGCTGATTTTGCCTGTTTAGAGCAAGTTGCTGCACTCGCTAAGGCACAATTAAAAGATGAAATGTTACTGGTACTGTCAGCCCCAGGTGGCATGACTGACTCGTTAGTTAATTTAGCTAGTACTGCAGAGCAGGGGCATGACTTTAGCGAACAATGGCATTCACTGACTAGCCGATGCAACATGCTCAAAGCAGCGGTAGAGGAAAAGCAAGGAGCAGTTCAAAACTGGCCTGACTTTAACGAACTTAAAAATAAGCTTGATGGTATTGCACTGATAAAGTGCTGCCCTGATCAGGTCAGAGCGTTCATTATTAGCTTTGGTGAGCGTGTTAGCGTATCGCTAATGCAAAGTCTATTAGCCGATCATAACGCGCATTATTTACAAGCAACAGATTGTATTGTTTCAACCGGCGGATACATAGACGCAGAAGCGGATTTAGTGGCCAGTAAGGCACGTTTTCAAGCCGTGTTAAAAGAATCCCCTGCGACGGTTTACATTATGCCTGGTTTTACTGCAAGTAATGATGAAGGGGAGCTCACAACGCTTGGTCGTAATGGATCTGACTACTCGGCGGCGATTGCTGCGGCGTGTTTAGAGGCGCAAGTGTGCCAAATATGGACTGACGTTGATGGTGTATACAGCGCCGATCCGCGTTATATCAAAAAAGCCACTAAGGTTGATTTCCTATCTTATAAAGAAGCGATGGAACTTTCTTATTTTGGCGCTAAAGTATTGCACCCTAAAACTATCTTACCGTGTGCAAAAGCAGGGGTGCCATGCGAAATTAAAAACACCCATAACCCAGATGCGCAAGGCTCGCTAATTAGTAACGATACGGTATCTGATGAACCAGTAAAAGCACTCTCAAGCCTACAAAATTTAGCTATGCTAACCGTTTCAGGCCCAGGTATGAAAGGTAAAGTAGGCATGGCATCTAAGGTATTTAATGCATTGGCACATGATAACGTGTCAATTGTACTCATTACCCAGTCATCATGTGAATTTAGCATTAGCTTTTGTGTGCATGAAAGCGATTTAAATCTAGCGTTAAGTGCGTTGCAAGTAGCCTTTGATTTAGAGTCAAAAGCGGGGCTCATTGAGCCGGTAAATGTGCAACGTAATTTAGCAATAGTAACGTTAGTCGGTGATAACATGCGTGCCCACAAGGGTTTAGCTGCTAAGTTTTTTGCATCGCTTGCACAAGCGCAAGTAAACATTGTTGCCATAGCGCAAGATTCAACAGAAAGTGCTATTTCAGCCGTTATTGACGGTGAATTATGTAATGACGCGGTTAAAATTTGCCATGAAAACTTCTTTACTCATGTGCCTTCAATTGATGTGTTTTTATTGGGCTGTGGCTTAGTCGGCCAAGAGCTAATTAACCAACTTGAGCGTCAACAAGCATGGCTTGAAAAGCGTAATATTAAATTAAACCTATATGGTGTTGCCAACTCTCGTCAATTACACCTTGATGGTGAGGGGATTGAGTTTGATGATTGGCAGCAAAAACTGGCGCAGTCAGAGCAAGCGTTTGATTTAAAATTGGTCGAGCAGTTTGTTAAGCAAAATCATTTAGTTAATCCAGTGCTAGTTGACTGTACTTCATCAGATGCCTTGGCTGCACAATATGTAGATTTTTTAAATGCAGGTTTTCATGTCGTGGCTGCCAATAAAAAAGCCACCACGAGCTCATATACGTATTACCAAGATTTAATTGCAGCAACACATAAAAATAATCGTAAGTTTTTATACGAAACTAACGTAGGTGCAGGTTTACCTGTAATCGATAATTTGCAATCGTTGTTTGGTGCAGGTGATGAGTTACTTGAGTTTAGTGGTATTTTATCAGGTTCGCTTTCATACATGTTTGGTGCACTAGAAGATGGTTTATCACTTTCTGAAGCAACAATTAAAGCCAAAGAAAGCGGGTTTACAGAGCCCGATCCGCGCGATGACTTATCGGGAACTGACGTAGCACGTAAATTACTGATCATTGCACGCGAAGCCGGTATGAAATTAGAGCTTAGCGATATTGAAGTGGAGTCGGTTTTACCGCCAGGTTTTGCCCAAGGTGACAATGTTGAGCAGTTTATGGCGAAATTACCTAGCTTAGATGCTGGTTTTAACGACCGTGTTCAAAGTGCAGCAAGTGAAGGTAAAGTACTTCGCTATGTAGGCACAATTAAAAATGGTTACTGTAAAGTCGGAATCGAAGCGGTGGATTCATCACATGCATTGAATGTTATTCGTGATGGTGAAAATGCGCTGGCTATTTTAAGCCAATACTACCAACCGCGTCCGTTTGTAATTCGTGGTTATGGGGCTGGCTCTGCAGTAACGGCTGCGGGTGTATTTGCAGACATATTAAAAACATTATCTCGCTAGGAGTCAGTCATGATTGAAGTATATGCTCCGGCGTCTATTGGTAATTTTGCCGTTGGCTTTGATGCGCTGGGCGCCGCACTTGCGCCCATTGATGGCGGTTTATTAGGTGATGTGGCGGTTGTTAGTGCCGCATCGAGTGATGAATTTATTTGTACAGGCGACTATGCACATAAGCTACCTAGTGATGCGCAAGAAAATTTAGCGTATCAGTGTTTAGTGCACTTTAGAGCGCATGTTGCGACTGATATGCCTGCGGTAAAGCTCGAACTTAGGAAAAATTTGCCGATTGGTTCGGGATTAGGCTCAAGTGCCTGCTCTGTGGTGGCGACATTTGCTGCACTGGATAAATTTGCCAAAACTAATTTAAGCCAAGTAGAGCTTATTGAGCTTATGGCAGATTTTGAAGCCGTTGTAAGTGGGGGGCGCCATTACGATAACATCACACCGTGTTATTTAGGTGGCTTACAGTTAACCGGTGATTTAATTCCTGATAAATCTATTGCTTTACCTGTTGATGAAAGCTGGTATTACGTTGCCGCATTTCCGGGTTTTTCGCTCAATACCGCAAAGGCACGTTCTGTTTTACCAAAAGAGCTCAGCATGCATGCGGGGGTTGAGTTTGCTCAGCGTTTATCGGCGTTTAGTAGCTTACTGTTAACAGGGCGTTTTGATGATGCATTAAGCATTATGAAAGACGAAATAGCAGAGCCATACCGTGCGCCACTTATAAGCGGCTTTAGTGATGCCAAAGCAAGCTTACCAGCACTGGGTGCTGAAGTTGTGAGTATTTCAGGCGCAGGGCCGACCTTGTTTAGTGTATGTAAAACGCTTGAAGCGGCAGAGCAATGCGCGCAGTGGCTAGAGGAAAATTACATCAACGAACAAGGCTTTTGCCATATTTGTAAATTAGATAACGACGGCACGCGTCAATTAAATGTTTTATAGGATAAAGAATCATGCAATTACATAATTTAAAAGAATATTCACAAAAAGTGTCGTTTGTTGAAGCTGTAAAAACAGGACTGGGGCGTAATCAAGGTGTGTTTTTTCCAGAGTCGTTAGCGCCATTAAGTGATGTTGATGCATTACTAGATATGGACTTTGTTACTCGCAGCGGCAAAATTTTATCGCACCTTATTGGTGACGAGCTACCAAGTGATACTGTTGCCCAGATGGTTAAGAATGCGTTTAACTTTCCGGTTAAGCTGGTGGAAGTTGAAGATAATACCTATTGCTTAGAGTTATTTCACGGCCCAACACTAGCATTTAAAGATTTTGGTGGCCGTTTTATGGCCGAGTGCTTGGCGCAATTTAATCAAGGTGAAAAAGTCACTATTTTAACTGCAACATCGGGTGATACCGGGGCTGCCGTAGCGCATGCTTTTTATAACAAACCAAATATTGATGTCGTTATTTTATACCCTAAAGGTAAAATTTCATTAGCGCAGCAAAAGTTATTTACAACGCTTGGTGACAACATTCACTGTTATGCGATTGAGGGTAGTTTTGATGATTGCCAAGAGTTGGTTAAAAAATCATTTTTAGATGAAGAGCTAAAATCGAAGTTAGGTTTAAACTCAGCAAATTCAATTAATATTAGCCGTTTAGTCGCGCAGGTGTGTTATTACTTTGAAGCCATTGCACAGCTGCCAAAAGAAAAGCGTGCTACAGCGCATATTTCAGTACCGAGTGGTAACTTTGGTAATGTGTGTGCGGCTATGATTGGCGCTGTTATTGGTATGCCAGTTGGTAAACTAAGTGCGACTACAAACCAAAACGACACAGTACCGCGCTTTATGCTTGATAAAAATTGGACGCCTAATGCGACAATTGAATCGCTTTCAAATGCAATGGATGTGAGTAAACCTAATAACTGGCCACGTGTGCAATCAATGTTAGATAATAACTGGTTTAGTTATGATAACTTTTATTCGGTGAGTGTTGATGAGCAGCAAACACAAACAGTGATGAAAAAAATTCAACAGCTTGGCTATATTGCAGAGCCTCACACCGCAATTGCTTACCAAGGTCTTGTAGAAAATAAGGCGGCAGATGCTGTGGGGATTTTTTTAGCGACTGCGCATCCGGCCAAATTTAAAGACAGCGTTGAGGATATCCTTAATGTTGAATTAGATATGCCAAAGCCGTTAGCTGATGCATTAGCAAAACCGTGTTTAGCCACTGATATGCACAACGATTATGATATTTTGCGTACAGAGTTGTTTAAAAAGCTTGCCTAAAAAAGGCAGATAATAAAAGCGGCTTAGGCCGCTTTTTTTGTTTGTTTATGCATCGCTTTAGACATAAGGCATAAGCTATATAAATGTAGTAAATAGAATTCATTTAAAATTGTTATTAGTTTATAAAAAAATATCATCATCAAAATGCTGTGAAATAGTTTCAATCCCTGTTTAAATATCCTCAACTTAAGAGCGTAGGCAAAACGTCGTTTTAAGCGTACAATAAAGCCTCTAAAAAATACCCATACACGTTGCCCAGGAGACCCCAATGTTAGAACGTAGCATGAATATTTCGGACTTTGATCCAGAGTTATTTGACGCGATGAGCAAAGAAACATCACGTCAGGAAGAGCATATTGAGTTAATTGCATCTGAAAACTACTGTAGCCCACGCGTACTTGAAGCGCAGGGTTCTCAGCTGACTAACAAATACGCTGAAGGTTACCCGGGCAAACGTTACTACGGTGGCTGTGAGCACGTAGACGTGGTTGAGCAACTTGCTATTGACCGCGCAAATGAATTATTTGGTACAGATTACGCAAACGTGCAACCTCATGCCGGTTCACAAGCGAATGCCGCTGTTTTCCAAGCTCTTTTAAACCCACTTGATACTGTATTAGGCATGAGCCTAGCGCACGGTGGTCATTTAACACACGGCTCACACGTTAACTTCTCAGGTAAAACATACAACGCAATTCAGTATGGCCTTAACGAAGAAACTGGCGAAATTGATTACGCACAAGTTGAAGCGTTAGCACTTGAGCACAAACCAAAAATGATCATTGCTGGTTTTTCTGCTTACTCAGGTATTGTTGATTGGGCTAAGTTCCGTGAAATTGCAGACAAAGTAGGTGCTTACTTATTTGTTGATATGGCGCACGTTGCAGGTTTAATTGCTGCGGGTGTTTACCCAAGCCCAGTACCATTTGCTCACGTTGTAACAACCACAACACACAAAACATTAGCGGGTCCTCGCGGTGGTTTAATCATCTCTGCGTGTGGCGATGAAGAAATCTACAAAAAGCTAAACAGCGCTGTTTTCCCAGGTGGCCAAGGTGGTCCTTTATGTCATGTTATTGCTGCTAAAGCGGTTGCATTTAAAGAAGCACTTCAACCTGAGTTTAAAACATACCAAGCACAAGTTGTTAAAAATGCACAAGCAATGGTTGCGGTATTACAAGAGCGCGGCTACAAAGTAGTATCGGGTAAAACTGACAACCACTTATTCTTACTTGATTTAATCGATAAAGATATCACAGGTAAAGATGCAGATGCTGCCCTAGGTAATGCGAACATCACTGTTAATAAAAACTCGGTACCGAACGATCCACGTTCACCATTTGTTACTTCTGGTTTGCGTATTGGTTCACCAGCAATCACTCGTCGTGGCTTTAAAGAAGCAGAGTCAAAAGAGTTAGCGGGCTGGATCTGTGACGTACTAGACAACATCGAAGATGAGTCAGTACAAGCGCAAGTAAAAGAAAAAGTGAAAGCAATTTGTGCAAAATTACCTGTTTACGCTTAATCCAAGAGTAAAATAGTAATTTAGATCACAACTGCACACATTTTTGTTATGATAATGGCCGCTATAATAGCGGCCATTTTTTGTTTTTAAAACGGAAACACACAGTTATGCATTGCCCATTTTGCACCGCCAAAGATACTAAAGTTATTGATTCTCGCCTTGTCGGCGGGGGACACCAAGTACGTAGACGTCGTGAATGTAATGAATGCCACGAACGATTTACCACCTTTGAAGGGGCTGAATTAGTGATGCCACGGGTCATCAAGCAAGATGGCAGCCGCGAACCGTTTAATGAAGATAAGTTACTAAATGGCTTAACTCGCGCCCTCGAAAAACGCCCCGTAAGCACTGAGCAAGTTGATGAAGTGGTTAATATTATTAAGTCGCAGTTACGTGCCACTGGTGAACGCGAGGTGTCTAGCCATTTGGTGGGTGAGTGCATTATGGAAGCGCTTAAAAAGTTAGATAAAGTGGCCTATGTAAGATTTGCCTCTGTGTATCGCTCGTTTGAAGATATACGCGAATTTGGTGAAGAAATAGCCCGCTTAGGAGAGTAGTAATGACCATGCAAAGTTCGTTTTCAGAGGATGATAAACGCTACATGGCTCGCGCTATTGAACTGGCAAAAAAAGGGCGCTTTACCACCACCCCTAATCCTAATGTTGGCTGCGTACTCGTAAAAAATAATAAAATAATAGGTGAAGGGTTTCATCAGTTAGCGGGTCAAGGTCATGCAGAGGTAAACGCACTGGCTATGGCTGGTGAAAATGCCAAAGGCGCAACCGCTTATGTAACACTTGAGCCTTGCAGTCATTATGGTCGAACACCGCCATGTGCTGAAGGGCTAAAAGCAGCCGGTGTTAAAAAAGTGATTGCCGCAATGGTTGACAGCAACCCGCAAGTTGCAGGCAAAGGTCTGAAAATTTTAGCGGATGCTGGTATAGAAGTTGCTCACGGATTACTTGAAGCGCAAGCTCGCGCATTAAACTTTGGGTTTTTTAAGCGCATGGAGCAGGGGTTACCCTTTGTGACTTGCAAAATGGCCGCAAGTATAGATGGTAAAACGGCGCTTAAAAACGGGCAAAGTAAATGGATAACTGGCCCCGCAGCGCGCCAAGATGTGCAACTATACCGAGCACAAAACTGTGCAATTTTAACCGGTGCCGATACGGTATTAATGGATGATGCAAAATTAAATGTGCGCCCAGAAGAGTTACCGTATTCTTTACCAACTGATTTACCACTGCGCCAACCGGTTCGCGTTGTTATTGACTCACAAAACAGACTTACCCCTGATCTTGCCTTATTTTCAATTCAAAGTGAGGTGATAATATTTACCACCAAGGTTGATAAATCGCATCAGTGGCCTCATTTTGTTAAACAGATTGAAGTACCTGAAAATAATAATAAAGTAGATTTACTGGCCGTGTTACACACGCTTGCCCAATTGCAGTTTAATAATGTGTGGCTAGAGGCCGGAGCGACACTGGCCGGTAAAATGACAGAACTTGATTTAATTGATGAGTTTGTTTTTTACATTGCTCCTAAATTAATGGGCAGCGATGCTAAAAGTTTACTAAATTTCCCAGAGTTAATGAGTATGCAAAATACCATTAATTTAACTTTTAATGAGTGTGTGCCAATCGGTGATGATTTACGTATCACAGCACTAAAAAAAGCTCATTAATCATTTTATATAAAGAGTAGCACTATGTTTACTGGAATAGTTGAAGCGACAGGTAAAATTGCGTTATTACAAAAAAAACAAGGTGATTTAGCTATTCGTATCCAAAGTAAAAACCTTGATATGAGTGATGTTAAGTTAGGTGACAGTATTGCAACCAATGGTGTCTGCCTGACGGTTGTTGATAAGCATATTGACGGCTTTAGTGCTGACTTATCAAATGAAACGATTAGCTTAACAGGGTTTGCACATTACGCATTAGGGCAAACCGTTAATCTAGAAAAGGCGATGCAACCTGTTTCGCGCCTCGGTGGTCATTTAGTGTCTGGCCATGTAGATGGCATTGCCACTATCACAGCAATTAATGCCAATGCGCGAGCAACAGAATATTGGTTAGCCACCGATGAAAATTTAATGAAATACATTCCTTACAAAGGGTCGGTTTGTATTGATGGTATTAGCCTGACGGTTAATGCAGTTGAAGGTAATAAATTTAAACTGACGATTGTGCCCCACACCAGCGGGCAAACGACCATAGCTGATTTTCAAGTCGGTACCAAAGTGAATTTAGAGGTCGACCAAATAGCACGTTATTTAGAGCGCCTAGTTAGAGGGGCTGAACAACCTACGGGTTCAGATATTTCGATGAGCTTACTCGCTAAAGCGGGCTTTATAAAATAACGACATTGACAACTTATACGAGCAACTTATGAATTTAAACAGCGCACAAGAAATAATTGATGACATTAAAGCCGGTAAAATGGTTATTTTAATGGATGATGAAGACAGAGAAAATGAAGGCGATTTAATTATTGCTGCTGAACACATTAGTGCAGAAGCCATTAACTTTATGGCGACTCATGGCCGTGGACTAATTTGTTTAACCATGACTCAAGAGCGTTGCTCGCAGCTTGATTTACCATTAATGGTAAAAAATAATGGTGCTGCATTCTCAACTAACTTTACTATGTCTATTGAAGCATCAAAAGGGGTTACCACAGGTATTTCTGCAGCGGATCGTGCCCGCACTGTTCAAGCTGCCATCGCGAAAGGCGCTGTGCCAAGCGATATTGTACAACCAGGTCATATTTTTCCTATTATGGCGCAACCAGGCGGCGTGTTAACACGTGCAGGGCATACAGAAGCAGGGTGTGACTTAGCGCGTTTAGCAGGGCTTGAGCCATCATCAGTAATTGTAGAAATCCTAAATGAAGATGGCACCATGGCGCGTCGTCCTGATTTAGAAGTATTTGCTAAGCAACATGATATTAAAATTGGCACCATTGCTGATTTAATCGAGTACCGCAACCTAAACGAAACCACAATTGAGCAAGTTGCAAAATGTAAATTGCCAACTGAACATGGTGAGTTTGACTTAGTGACTTACAAAGACACCATTGATGGGCAGTTACACTATGCATTGCTTAAAGGTGAAATAAAACAACAAGAACCGACCTTAGTACGTGTGCATTTACAAAGTACCTTTAACGATATTTTACTCTCTGATCGCAATGCTGACCGTAGTTGGGGTTTATCGCAAGCAATGGCTTATATTGCTGAGCATAATGGCGCCTTAGTTATTTTAGGTAAGCAAGAAAGCACTGAAGAGTTAGAAGCCACAGTGAAAGCATTTGCCGCAGCTGATGCGGGTGAAAATGTGACGCCACGTAAATTTCAAGGTACTTCGCGCACCGTAGGTGTGGGTTCGCAAATTCTGGCTGATTTAGGTATTCAAAAAATGCGTTTGATGAGTTTACCTAAAAAATACCATGCATTATCAGGGTTCCATTTAGAAGTGGTTGACTACGTAGAGCCACAATAATTACGCGCTAGGTTATTATTTTATTTATGTGGTATAATGCGCATCAATTTTTGCGCAACCGAAATCGCTTAAACTTATTTTTAGGGTTATCAAATGAAAATTATTGAAGGTAATAAATACGCTCCAGGCAAAAAGTTTGCCATTGTCATTTCTCGTTTTAATGACTTTATTGGTAGTAGCTTGCTTGCAGGTGCTGTTGATGAGCTAAAACGTACTGGTGGAGTATCAGAAGACGATATTACCGTGATTTACGTACCCGGTGCGGTTGAATTACCTTTAGCAGCGAAACGCGTTGCAGCAAAAAAAGAATATGATGCAATTATCGCCTTAGGTGTAGTGATCAGAGGGGGCACGCCTCACTTTGATCTCGTCGCTGGCGAGTCAAATAAAGGGCTTGCACAAGTATCGCTTGAGTATGATATCCCGGTTGCATTTGGCGTATTAACCACTGAAAGCATTGAGCAAGCAATTGAGCGCGCAGGTACCAAAATGGGTAACAAAGGCGGCGAAGCTGCTTTAGGTGCGCTTGAAATGGTTAATGTGTTAGATAAAATTTAAGTTTAAGGAATTTTTGTGAAACCAGCAGCAAGACGTAAAGCACGTATCTTAGCACTTCAAGCCGTGTATTCATGGCAATTAAGCGGCAATGCAATTGCCGATATCGAACAACAAATGTTGATCGAAAACGATGTGACTAAAATTGATGTTGAATATTTTAAAGATTTAGCGCGTGGAGTTGCCGTAAATCATAAGCAACTAGACGAAGCTGTATCGCCTCATTTAACTCGTCCATTTGATGAATTAGACGAAGTTGAACGTGCAATCTTACGTTTAAGCAGCTACGAGCTTAAATTTCGTGAAGATGTTCCTTACAAAGTGGCTATCAATGAAAGCATTGAATTAGCGAAAATGTTTGGCGCTGAAGATAGCCATAAATTTGTAAACGGTGTACTTGATAAAGCTGTAAAACAGTTACGCAAGTCATAACAACTTAAGCTGCATATTAATTTCAGTGAGTTGTTATAAATAACCGTTAAAAAGGAGAGCCGGCATAGGTCGGCTTTTTTGTGTATGAAGGAATTTGAATTAATTAATCACTACTTTAAAGGTCGCGGTATCACTCGTCGCGATGTTAATTTAGGGATTGGAGATGACTGTGCGCTTGTCACAGTACCAGCAAACTGTCAGCTTGCTGTAACAACAGATACCTTAGTTGCTGGGGTGCATTTTTTTCATGATATCTCTCCTCGCGCATTAGGGCATCGAGCTCTGGCAGTAAATTTAAGTGATTTAGCTGCCATGGGTGCAGAGCCTACATGGGTATCGGTTGCACTCACGTTGCCAAGTATCGATCCACAATGGATTGCAGAGCTGACTGACGGCATGCATGAAATTGCTGAGTACTTTAATGTACAAATTATTGGTGGCGATACGACTCAAGGGCCACTCAGTATTACTATTTGTGCAAAAGGCACGGTTCCTGAAGGTAAAGCACTGCGTCGAAGTGGCGCAAAAGTGGGCGACTGGATTTTTGTAACCGGACCGCTAGGTGATGCTGGTTTGGCAATTGAGTCAAAAAAACAAGGTTTGCCAGTTGCACCTGAACATTTAAAGCATATTAATAAATGTTTAAACTTTCCAACGCCACGCGTGGCCGCCGGACAAGCTTTGCGTGGCTTAGCGTCATCAGCTATTGATATTTCAGACGGTTTACTTGCTGATTTAGGTCACATTTTGGATTTGTCACAGGTCAGTGCAACAATCAATATTGAAAATGTACCTACTTCTGATGCGATGCAAGCGAGTCTTGATTTTGAGCAACAGCTTCCTTTTATACTCAACTATGGCGATGACTATGAACTACTTTACACTGTCCCAGACAGCAATAAGAGTATGCTTGATATTAAGTTGCGCCAATACGGTGTAGAAGCAACCTGTATCGGCCAAATCAAAAGTGGTGACGGGAATATAGAATTATTACACCAAGGTGAAAAGTTTGTTTTTGAGCACAAAGGCTTTGAGCACTTTTCCAAGGAGCAGGTTTGAATAAAAACCGATTATTTAATTTAAAACGCCCACATCAATTTTTTGGTTTGGGTTTTGGTACAGGGCTTGCGCCTAAAGCCCCTGGTACATTTGGTACTTTAGCGGCGTTACCATTTATTTTTATTACCATGCATTTTCCGTTATGGTTACAAATTGTATTTGCGGTGGTGATCAGTATATTTGGTATTTGGGCATGTGGAAAAACAGCTGATGACCTTCAAGTTCATGATCATCCAGCTATTGTTTGGGATGAAGTCGCTGGTTACTATATAACGATGATTGGTGCAGCACTGAATTGGCAAACATTATTAGTGGGCTTTTTACTATTTCGCTTTTTTGATATAGCAAAGCCAGGGCCGATTCGTATACTTGATAAACGTGCTCATGGTGGGTTTGGTATTATGGCCGATGATGTACTTGCAGGTATTTTTTCGCTTATTTGTTTGCAAGCATTGATAAAAGTAGGTTTACTACCCTTTTAATTTATTATTTGTTTAACTAGGTGGCAGCACTATGATGCGATTTTTATTGGTTTGTGTACTCTTGATGTGTGCCATGCCAAGTACGGCTTCAATTACTGATTACGTAGTTAAACAATGGAACATTAAAGACGGACTTCCCTCACAATCCCTCAAAAGTGTGGTGCAAGATAACCAAGGCTACATGTGGCTTGGTACGCAATTCGGATTAAGCCGATTTGATGGTAACACTTTTACTAATTACAACACTCAAAATAGTCTGTTTTTACCGAGCAATGGCATCAATAAATTACTGATTGATGGCCAAGGACTATTATGGATAGGCACGAAAAACGGCCTCGTTGTTATAGACCCAGAAAAGCTAACCGCACAAGAGTTTAATATTAAAGGCCCTGTTAGAGATATTCTTGAAGACTCTAAAGGCAGTATTTGGATAGCAGCTAATGGGCTTTATTACATAGACAGAGGCCAGATAGAGCTGCGCGACCAGCTAAACAATCCGAGCCCTATCGTAAATGCCACTGCGATCACCCAAATAGTAGGGTCAGTCAGTAAAATGGCGCTCTCACCAGAGGGAATTTGGCTGGTTAACGACCGTAATTTATTACGCCTGACGCAAAGCGCGTCTGATTTTTCCAAATTGCGCTTAGAGCTTACCGCTAAAGTGGCCTTGCCTGATCGTTTAGCACAAACAATTGTTCACGACTTATCCTTTTTAAATGGCAATTTATATCTTGCTTCTGAGCTAGGCGCTTACTTTTTAGATTTAGATGATGAGCTACGCCCATTTCCGCTGCCTAACGCTAACAACTCAGCCGTTTATAAGTTTATGAGTGATGGCAATGGTGGCTTGTGGGTATCGACTTATGGGCGCTTATTGTTCAGAGGGAAGTCGGATGATTGGCAATGGGTTGAGCCCAGTCAATTAGATCAAAGTATTTGGTTTGCCGATATATTTAGAGATGATGAAAATAATATATGGTTAGCGAGTTTTAGTGAGGGACTTTGGCTTGCTCACGAAGGGCGAATAGAGCGCCATTCAGCCATTTCTAAAATGACCGAAGCGGTTATGGCCATTAGTAAATCACCAGATGGTAAGTTATGGATTGCCAACAAAAGCGGCGTAGGCTATTTCGATGCCGATAAAACGTTTATCAATGTCATCAACAGTGCCAAGTATGGTAATGCCTCAGTACATGACTTACAGTTTGACGGCAATCGTCTTTATGTTGCCACTGGTAGAGGTTTGTTTTTTTACGAGTCGAATACCTTATACAGTTTCCCTGCCCGTGCGCTGAGTGATAATCCTGTATTTGCTATTAGTACGTCGACTAAAGGCGGCTTTTGGGTGGGCACTGGGCGAGGCTTATATCGTTTAAATTACAACGGGTTAAACCCTTTTGCGTACAATGCTTTTTTAGGCAGTAAGTTTGTAACCTATGTTTTAGATAAACCAAATTTTGGGGTGATTGGTACCAGTAAAGGGGCGTATTACTTTACTGAACGCGGGATAGAAAAAATAGGCGACCAAACCACTTTGGAAAGTGCGTACGTTACTAGCATTTTACACATTAAAGGCGTGGGGATTTTAATTGGCTCGCTTAACGATGGTTTGTTTTATCGCAGTGGACAAGGGCAGTGGCAGCAATTAGATGCCGCCAATGGGCTGCCATATGGTTCTATATTTAGTCTTGAGTACGATGATACTACAAAACGCATTTGGGTAAGCACCATGAAAGGGGTTTATCGCATGCCAGTTGAGCAATTCAAAGCCAACATTGAAAGCCTAAAAGTGGAGGAAGTGATCTCTTCATTTGATCGACAGCTCGATGGTAAAGCAAGTCAATGCTGTAATGGTTTAGGCCATGATGCGGTGGTTGATATGGATAATTCAATTTGGTATCCCAGCTTGCAAGGTGTTGTAGAAATTCCTAAAGACGTAGAATTATTTGGACTGCGTTCACTTAAACCAACTATAGAAACTTTAACCACGCCATCACGAAAACTTGCTGCGGCTGCGTTAGGTAAAAAGCCAGTACTTAAAACTGACGAGCGTGATGTAACGCTTACCTATACCGCTATCGATTATTATGCACCTGCAAGTATAGAGTTTAGGTATAAACTCAATGGACTTGATAATGATTGGCGCTATGCAAATAACCGCCGAGAAGCAATTTACACTAACTTACCAGCAGGTATGTTTTTATTTGAATTAGAGACAAAACGTCAAGGTGAAGATTGGGGCAAAGCGCAATCGGCCGAATACGCTTTTGTGGTGCCTGAGCGATTTGGTGAAACTATATATTTTAGATTACTGATCACCAGTGGTTTTGTGTTGCTCTTTTATTTGGTGTTTTGGGTATTTAAAGTTCAAGAGCGACGTAAGCAGCAAGTTCTTGAGGGGCTTATTACTGAGCGAACCCTTGAGCTTCGCCAAGCAAACGATAAATTAAACCAAGTAAACTCTCAGCTTAAACTTGTTAGTCACTCTGATGAGCTAACAGGGCTGAGAAGTCGCCGTTTTTTGTTTGATCAACTACCAAAAGATATTGAGCATTTTCAGCGTAACTCGCAGTCATTGCAGGCTCAAGGTAAATCTTTGGTGTTGTTAATTATTAATTTAGATAACTTTAGCCGCATTAACGATGCCTATGGCCCTATTGCTGGAGATAGCTGTTTACAACAAGTAGCGGCATTACTTAACTCGCGTACCCAAGGTTCTGATTATGTTGCCCGTTGGAGTGGTGATGAGTTTTTACTGTTATTGCGTGATTTTAAATGTAATTTAATCGACAGCTATGTATCTGAATTATGCCAAGCAATTGCAGATTATTCGTTTCAGCTTCCTAACGGTGAAACAACCAATATAACAGCGTCTGTAGGGTGGTCGTTCTATCCTTTACCTCTTTTAGGTGGGCAAGTTATTAGCTGGGAAACATCAATTAATCTAGCTGACATAGCATTACATCAAGTTAAAAAACGCGGCGGCGATGGCGTCGCTAATATTACCTTTGACGAGCAATTAGATGCATTTGAGTTTGAGCAAAACCCCAATGTTGAACAGCAAATTGGTTTGTTACAAAGCAATGGTCTAGCCGATATTAAGGTATGGATGCGCTAGAGGTTATAGATGAGCAATAAAAAAGGAGCCAATGGCTCCTTTTTTATTAAACACGATAAGTGTTAGCTCATAAATGATTTAATTGAAGTTAAAATACCGTGTTCACCTAACCCCATTTCATCGTGCATTTGCTGTTGTGTGCCATGTTTAATGAATTCATCAGGAATACCTAAGTTAAGCACTTTTACATCGGCTTTAATGCTCGCTAAATATTCATTAACTGCAGAGCCTGCACCGCCCGCAATCGCGTTATCTTCAAGGGTTACAATAATATCGTGATCATTAATCAGCTCATCAATTAATGCCGTATCAAGTGGCTTAATAAATCGCATGTTAACTAAAGTGGCATTGAGCTCATCAGTGGCAAGTTGTGCGTTTTCAAGCAAGGTACCAAATGACAATATAGCCACTTTAGTACCTTTTTTAATTACATTCGCTTTACCAATTTCTAGCTTTTGCATAGTGCTTTGAATGTCTGCTGAGCCTGCACTACCACGCGGGTACCGAACAGCAACAGGGCAATTAGCTTGATAGCCTGTATAAAGCATATGACGGCATTCGTTAGTATCACTTGGGGCCATAATGACCATGTTAGGTATACAGCGCATAAAGCTTAAGTCGTAGGCGCCTTGATGGGTTTCACCATCGGCTCCAACAATACCGGCGCGGTCTATAGCAAATAATACCGGTAGGTTTTGCAGTGCAACGTCGTGAATTAGTTGATCGTACGCGCGTTGTAAAAAGCTAGAATAGATAGCCACAACGGGCTTTAAGCCCTCACAAGCAAAACCTGCAGCAAGAGTAACAGCGTGTTGTTCTGCTATTGCTACGTCAAAGTATTGTTCTGGATACTCTTTAGAAAAACGTACCATGCCTGAACCTTCACGCATAGCTGGCGTGATTGCCATGAGCTTACTGTCTTGCTCGGCCATGTCACAAAGCCAATCACCAAACACATTTGAGAAAGTCGCCGCACCTGGTTTAGATTTTGGTAAGCTTGATGTTGCAGGATCAAATTTTGGTACGCCATGATAACCAATCGGATCGGCTTCGGCAGGCTTGTAACCTTTGCCTTTCTGGGTTTTTATATGTAAAAGCTGTGGGCCTTTTAAGTTACGCATATTGCGCAGCGTATCAACCAACATATTCACATCATGTCCATCAATTGGGCCAATGTAATTTAGACCTAATTCTTCAAAAAAAGTACCCGGGATCATCATCCCTTTAATGTGTTCTTCCATACGGCTGGCAAGCTCTTTTACCGGCGGTACACCAGAGAGCAGCTTTTTACTGCCTTCGCGGATGTTGGTATAAAAGCTACCTGATAAAATACGCGCAAAATGATTGGTTAACGCACCGACATTTTCAGATATCGACATTTCGTTATCGTTCAAAATGATCAGCATGTCTGATTTAACATCGCCAAGGTGGTTCATTGCTTCAAAGGCCATACCAGCAGTAATTGCGCCATCGCCTATTACCGCGACTGTTTTGCGCCCTTTGCCTTCTTTTTGTGCAGCAATAGACATACCTAACGCCGCAGAAATTGAGGTACTTGAATGGCCAACACTAAAGGTGTCGTATTCACTTTCATCTCTAAAAGGGAAAGGATGCAATCCGTCTTTTTGGCGAATGGTATGCATTTGATCACGACGGCCAGTCAGTATTTTATGCGGATAAGCTTGATGACCCACATCCCAGACCAAGCGGTCATCGGGTGTGTTGTATACATAATGTAGTGCAACGGTAAGTTCTACGGTTCCTAAACCAGACGCTAAATGGCCGCTACTTTGCGATACCGAATTGAGTAAATAGTCACGCAATTCATGGCTAAATGCAGGAAGCTTATCTTGTGCTAAGTCTCGCAAGTGGGCTGGTTCGTTCACCAAATCAAGTAATGGATACTTGCTGCTATCAAGTGTCATGGTTTTTTATATATCCTTCGCTAATATTAACCCTCCTCAAAACAAACGAGGTTTAAAAGGCGACTTAATATTCAGTAATAATTTTATACTAAGAGTTAATACGTTTTAGCTGTATTTAATGGTCACGTTCAATTAAATAGTTAGCCAATGCCGCTAAATCTGTTGTGTCTGCGTCAATGTTAGCTAATGCCTCATGGGCTTGTTGTATTAAATTTTGTGCTTTTTGCTTAGCGCCTAGCATACCTAATAAAGCGGGGTATGTCGCTTTATTCGCTGCAATATCTGACCCTTGTGGCTTGCCTAAAGTAAGCGTATCGCCCTCAACATCTAAAATATCGTCATGAACTTGAAATGCAAGCCCTATAGCGTATCCAAAAGTTGATAAGTTATCTAAAGTTTGTTGGCTTGTATTAGGAGCGCACAGTGCGCCAAGAGTGATCGCACAATTTATTAGCGCACCGGTTTTAAGTTTATGAATGCGTTCTAACTCATCAACAGTAATAACCTTATCGGTTGCTGCAATATCGCGGCCTTGTCCGGCAACCATACCTTGTAACCCCGATGCATGCGCTAGTGCTGCGATCATTTTTAATTGTGCTTCAGTCGAACATTTAAATGTGTGCTTAGCAATAAGTTCAAATGCTAAAGTTTGCAGTGCATCTCCAGCTAAAATCGCTTGTGCTTCACCGTATACAATATGACATGTAGGGCGACCACGGCGTAAATCATCATCATCCATAGCGGGTAAGTCGTCATGCACTAATGAATAACTATGAATACATTCAATGGCTGCGGCAAGTACATCTAAATCACGCTTGTCAGCACCGAGTATTTTACCTGTGGTGTACACTAAAAACGGGCGCAGTCTTTTACCACCATTCATTACACTGTAATGTGTGGCTTCTTTTATAGTATTGTCGCTTTCAAGAGGTTGTTCAAAATAAAGGTTGAGCGTATTAGCTACATCATCTTGAGCGAGTTTTATTTGTTCTTTTATGCTCACGATTATTCCATATCGTTATCAAACTGAGTAAGCGGTGCTTTTTCGTCATTACCCATTAATATCGACACCTTTTGCTCGGCTTGTTGAAGTTTGCCTGAAGATGCGCTCGCAAGTGCAATACCTCGCTCAAATTGCTTTAAAGACTGTTCAAGCGATAAATCACCTTGTTCCATTTCACTGACAATTGTTGTTAACTCTTCTAGTGCTTGTTCGAAACTTAAATTTTCAGGTTTTTTAGT
Organism: Pseudoalteromonas sp. 23_GOM-1509m; assembly: GCF_000518425.1. Classification (NCBI taxonomy): domain Bacteria; kingdom Pseudomonadati; phylum Pseudomonadota; class Gammaproteobacteria; order Alteromonadales; family Pseudoalteromonadaceae; genus Pseudoalteromonas; species Pseudoalteromonas sp. 23_GOM-1509m. The sequence goes on along the minus strand of NZ_JADO01000023.1, from coordinate 7,493 downwards.
CGCCATCTTTATTTTCAACTTACATAATAAATTTAGACGCCAATTTTAGGGGGAATGCTAAACTAGGTCAAAGAATGATATTGTTTTTTGATAGATAAATGCTGTTGATTGGGTTTTATTGCGTTTCAACGTTATTTTTTAAAATTATTAATTTTGATTAATTAGATTGATTACCTATGTTGATCTAAAATATAACTAATCTTAATTTTACCGTTTATCATAAAAATCACTTAAGTATTTCAGTATCTTGCCGATAAACAATTAATAACAACGCTTGCGAAGAAAAAATATAAAACCTTTGGAGGGAATGTGGATTTAGCAACCATTATTGGGATCCTTGGCGCAATTGGCTTAATTGTCATGTCCATGTTTATGAGTAGTAGCGGTGAAGTCGCTATGTTTTACAATACCCCTTCTGTGGTTATTGTATTTGGTGGTTCCCTTTTTATCGTTTTATCTAATTTTACCATGTCGCAATTTCTTGGCATTGGTAAAGTATGTGCAAAAGCATTTATGTTTAAAATTGAGCCTCCTGAAGCATTAATCGAAAAAGCGGTAGAATTAGCTGACTCTGCTCGAAAAGGCGGGTTTTTAGCCTTAGAAGAAGCCGAAATCCCAAATCCTTTTATGCGCAAAGGCGTTGATATGCTAGTAGATGGACATGATGCTGATGTGGTACGTGCAACATTACAAAAAGATATTTCGTTAACCACCACTCGCCATGAAATGGGGGCAACCTTATTTAAATCATTAGGTGATATTGCACCTGCAATGGGGATGATCGGTACGTTGATAGGCTTAGTGGCTATGCTCTCGAACATGGATGACCCCAAAGCTATCGGACCGGCAATGGCGGTTGCGTTGTTAACCACATTATACGGTGCATTTTTAGCAAACGTTGTAGCCATTCCTATTCAGGTAAAACTTGAACTGCGTAAAGACGAAGAGGCCATGAATCAGCGCTTAATTTTAGATGCAGTATTAGGTATTCAAGACGGGCAAAATCCTAAAGTAATTGAAGGGATCTTGAAAAATTATCTAGCTGAATCAAAACGCGCAGTCAATACTGAGGAATAATTATGTCAGATGAAGAGTGCAAATGCCCACCTCCAGGACTTCCTGCGTGGATGGGAACGTTTGCCGATTTAATGTCATTATTAATGTGCTTTTTCGTACTTTTACTCGCATTTTCTGAAATGGATGTACTTAAATTTAAACAAATTGCAGGCTCAATGAAGTTTGCTTTTGGTGTACAAAATAAAATAGAAGTAAAAGACATTCCAAAAGGGACATCTGTTATTGCTATGGAGTTTACGCCGGGTAAACCTGAGCCAACTCCTATAGAAACCATTCAGCAACAAACGGTTGAAATGACCCAACAAATGCTTGAGTTTCAGGCGGGAGATGAAAGCTCCGCAGGTGGACGTCAAGAGCAACGTGGTGAAAAGCGAGGTGGTGAATCAAGTAGTACCTCAGAGGAAGTTGCTGCAGCTACGGCAGTGTCTGCTGCTGATCAAGAGCAAATAAATGACTTAGTTAAAAAAATTGCGCAACAGCTTGAAAAGCAAATTATTGATGGGGCTATTGAGCTTGAATCTTTAGGGCAGCAAATCATAATTCGTATTAGAGAAAATGGCTCGTTTCCATCGGGGAGTGCATTTTTACAACCACAATTTAAACCTATCATTCAAGATATTGGTCGATTACTTAAAGATGTACCCGGTGAAATTACGGTGTCTGGTCATACGGATGATTTTCAGGTTTCCAACGAGCTTTACATTAATAACTGGGATTTATCATCTAAACGCGCAGTTGCGGTAGCGAGTGAATTACAAAAAGTTCCAGGTTTTGATAAAACCAGAATGATGGTGGTAGGACGTGCAGAAACTAGGCCCTTAGTGCCGAACGATTCCCGCGAAGATCGAAGACGTAACCGCCGTGTAGAAATATCAATTTTACAAGGCAAGGCAAAAGAGTCAGCGCCAATTGATGTAAGATAGAATGACTTGGCTATGTACCTTTTTTAGCATAGAATGCAACATTCTTAACAAATGTAATGGGGCGAATATGTTGACTAAGTATTGTAGTATGCCTGGTAACGGCGATGGAACTGATGAAGATACAAAAGTTAAGTAAGGTTATTTAGTTTGCCTGAATGGTTTTTGTATTTTGTAAGTATATTAAGCAAAAGCTGGGTTCTTATTTTGAGTCCGGCTATTTTTATATTCTTTATCCTCAAAGATTATTTAGCTCTTAGGTTCGTTGTTATTACTGCCGCTTTTTTCTTATTTGGCACTGTGACCTACTCAAGTTTAATGGCGTTTGATGATGGTATTTATATATACCGTTACCTTGTATGGGCATTAACAGATATTACTTGGATGGCACTTATTGCTTATTGGGGTCTTAAAGATAAAGTGCATTTGTGGCAATGTGTACTTGGGCAGCTTATTGTTATTGGTGCACCCATTCTTCAATTATTTCGCTTAGTTGACCGACACCTTTGGGATTTATCTTATAGCACTGTGATGTATCAAACATTTATGCCTTTAATAAATATTGCCACTGTTGTTGTCTGCTACCTGCCTCTTTTATATCTTTTTGTTAATAAGCGAAATAAAGCTTTAAGTTAGAAACTATAAAAATATCCCCAGTTTTAAACTGATATGCTAAACTACTGTTTATATGAACAGTGTTAGGGTGTGGTTATGAAACTTTATATTGCTGAAAAACCTTCATTAGGACGCGCTATTGCAGATGCGCTTCCAAAACCTCATAAAAAACACGATGGTTATATTGAAGTGGCGAATGGTGATTGTGTGTCTTGGTGCATAGGTCATTTGCTCGAGCAAGCAGAACCCGATGACTATGATGAGCGTTTTAAAAAATGGCAATTTGAGCATTTACCTATTGTGCCTGAACACTGGCAATTAAAAGCTAAAACAAAAACCCGTAAGCAGCTTACCATTTTAAAAAAATTAATTAAGCAGGCAACAACACTCGTACATGCTGGCGATCCTGATCGTGAGGGTCAGCTACTGGTTGATGAAGTAATCGAGCAAACAAAAATTAGTCAAACCAAAAAGCAAAGTATTCAACGCTTATTGATTAGTGATTTAAACTTAACTGCGGTAAAAAAATCACTCAACTCTATGCGGGCTAACCGTGATTTTATCCCTTTGAGTGTATCTGCTTTAGCGCGGTCTCGTGCTGATTGGTTGTTTGGTATGAATTTAACGCGAGCTTATACGCTAGCTGGGCAAAAAGCGGGCTTTGGTAATGTGTTGTCGGTTGGGCGAGTACAAACACCTATTTTAGGTTTAGTTGTAAATCGTGATAATGAAATCGCAAATTTTGTATCCAAACCATTTTATGAAGTACTTGCTCATCTTGTTACACCTGAGCAGCAATCATTTACTGCTAAGTGGATACCGAGTAAAGCGTGCGAACCATATCAAGATGAAGAGGGCAGAGTACTTAATAAAGCCTTAGCCGAAAATGTGACTTCACGCATTGCTAATCAGCCCGCAAATGTAACAGCGCTTGAGCAAAAGCAAAAAAAACAAACCGCGCCTCTTCCTTATAACTTATCTGCTTTACAAATAGATGCTGCTAAAGCTTTTGGGATGCCAGCACAAAAAGTACTCGATATTTGCCAAGTTTTATATGAACGTCATAAATTAATTACCTACCCACGCTCAGATAACCGTTACTTACCGAGAGAGCATCACCAAGATGCACCTGCTATTTTAAAAGCGATAGCCGTAAATGGTGGGCAGTCAGTAGAGCTGGTAAATGAGGCAAATGCAAAACAACGTAGTAAATGTTTTAATGATGCAAAAGTGGCCGCTCATCACGCCATTGTGCCGACAGCTAAACAGTTAAAAAGTGTGAGTTTAGCCAATGATGAAGCAAAAATTTATCAGTTAATAAGTCGACACTATTTAATTCAGTTTTATCCCGACTACATTTACAACGAAAGCAAAGTAGAGGTAACCATAGCCGGTGGTTTATTTAAAGCAAGTGCAAAGCAAGATGTAAGCTTAGGTTTTAAATTGCTCATGGGTAAGTCGGAACTTAAAGAAGAAGCTACATTACCTTATTTAGAAAAAGGCATGGCACTTACTTGTACTAAAGGTGAAGTGGTGCAAAAGCATACATCTCCTCCGGCTCATTTTACCGATGCAACCTTACTTGCTGCTATGACGGGAATTAGCCGTTATGTAAAAGACCTGCAAATCAAAAAAATATTAAAAGAAACAGATGGCCTCGGTACAGAAGCAACGCGTGCAGGCATTATTGAGCTGTTATTTAAACGTCGCTTTTTAAAACGTGAGGGAAAAGCAATTAAAGCAACTGAAACAGGTCTGGCATTAATTAGTGTATTACCAGAGGGATTATCAAGCCCCGACTTAACTGCAAAATGGGAGTCGAGTTTAGGTGATATTGCACAGCAAGCAATGAGTTATCAGCAGTTTATACAACCTTTATTAGCCGATTTAACTAATTTTGTAAGCCAAGCGGCGAACTGCAATAGTCAGGCATTTGCACTGTTACCTAAAACGTCACCTAAAAAGCGCTTTGCCAAACGTACAAAAAAAGCGCCGTATAAAAAGTCGAGTTATAAAAAAAGCCCTGCGGTAAATTAATCGCAGGGCTTACATATAGCGTTGAAGGTTACTGATTGAATAGTGCCACAGCGGCGTTACTCATAGCCTTTATTCCTGTAGGCAGTGCTACTTTATAATCAGGCGCAAATTTACTTGAATGTAACGAGGGCAGTGTTTCGTTATTTTTTATTGCCTTGGCGTACTGCTGTTGGTTAACGCCACCTAGCCAAAATAAGGTGATAGGAATATTTTCGTCGGTGCGCCCATATAATCCAAAGTCTTCACCGGCCATTACCGCTTCTGTTTCGAGCACGTTTGCATCACCTATCGCACTTTTTATAGCGTTTCGAACAAGGTTAGTTTGTACTGGGTTATTGTAAGTTGATGGAATTGATTCATCTTCATGAACTTTCACTACAGGGTAGAGAGATTCCTCAAGGCCTGCACTTTGTGCTATACCTGCAGTAATACGTTTAATTGCGGCTATTTGTGCGTTACGTATATCTGGATTGTAGCTGCGTAGCGTAAGTTGTAACTTAACTTCATCAGAAATAACATTGTGTTTAGAGCCACCATGAATGGAACCCACCGTTATCACTGAAGGCTCAAGTGGAGAAAGCTCACGACTAGTAATTGTTTGTAGTGCAAGTATCGTTCGAGCTGCGATGATCACAGGGTCGATAGTTGTATGCGGGTAAGCACCATGGCCACCTTTGCCTTTTATACTAATATCAACAGAATCAACACTGGCCATGGTGTATTCATTTTTCATTGCCACTTTACCCGCAGCAACGCTAGCGCTTACATGCAAAGCAATAATATGATCTGGTTTAGCGTATTTGTTAAATAATCCTTCCTTGAGCATTGCTTTTGCACCACCGCCTACTTCTTCAGCGGGTTGAGCAACCATCATTAAAGTACCTTGCCACTTATTTTTATGCGTAATTAATTGCTCAGCAGTACCAATAAAAGAGCTCATATGAATATCATGACCACAGCCATGCATAACGCCAACTTCACTACCTTGATCATTAATTGTGGTAATAGTTGATGCGTAAGTTTTGCCTGTTTGCTCTGTTATAGGCAGGCCATCAGTATCAGTTCTGATCATGACGGTAGGGCCTTGACCATTTTTGTAAATTCCGACTACACCATAGCCACCTACATTATCGGTTACGTCAAACCCTAATTTCTGAAGTCGTTCAGCGATTTTTTTACCTGTTTGCTTTTCCTTATATGACAATTCAGGTGATTGATGTAGGTCTAAGTAAAGTTTTTCTATTGCCGGCATGCTGGTATCAAGATCCAACTTAAGTGCTTGCGCATTCAATAATGGGCTGACTAATAAACACAATGCACTTACATACGCTAATTTCATATTTCCCTCACTACCTTCTATTGTATTTAAATGATTTAAACAGATGACTTGTAATTATTATCTTCATCACCATATAAAAACCTAAATAGATGAACATGGCAATAATTCAATGAGCAATATAGTTAGTCTTAACGCACAAAACCTTCAGCAAGTATTGGGTGAAACATCACAACAAAAGTTAGTACTACTTAACTTTTTTTCTCCACAAAGCCCAGAGTGTATTAGCCAAGCAGCTATTTTAGATAAGTTAGCTGCTGAATACAGCAACTATATAGTAGTCGCAAACTTAGACTGCGATGCAGAGCAGGCACTTGCCTCTCAACTTGCCCAACAAGTTGGATTGCAAACCTTACCTACTTTAGTGTTATTAAAAGACTCAGCTCCAGTTGATGTATTAGCGGGTGCTCAAACAGAAAGCCAAGTTCGTGATGCATTATCTAAACATTTACCAGCTCAACAAGACTTATTATTAGAGCAGGCTAAGCAAGCACTGATTAATAGCGACTTAAATGCCGCGTTTACTTATGCCAAACAAGCGTATGAACTTGATAGTCGAAATGCGAGGATTAAATTAGTACTGGCAGATATATGTATACAAATCCACAAACTCGATGAAGCCGCTGCGTTAATAGAAACAATAGATGTACAAGAGCAAGATGCATACTTTAATAATATTAAGGCAAAATGTGAGGCCGCATTAGAGGCAACCGATTCACCGCAGATAAAAGAACTTCAAGAAAAAGTCGCTAAACATCCAAATGAACTTGATTTGCAAATGCAGCTAAGTAACCTTTTAAATGAAGCGGGAAGGAAAGAAGAGGCATTAGAAGCACTCTTTACTATCCTTAAAAAGGATCTTAACTATGATGAAGCCAAACCAAACTTCTTAGCAATAATCGCCTCTTTACCTGACGGCGATGCATTAGCCGCTAAATATCGCCGCAAGCTCTATAGTATTTTATATTAACGGCTAATTAGAACCTTTATAAAAGCATCTAACTAAAGATGCTTTTTTGTTTTCTACATTTAAAAAGAGGATAAATGCAGGGTTATCCACAGGGTTTTGTGGGTAACGTGTGTGTCTAGGTGGGGTATCTTTGGGGTAACAATTAAATGCAAAAAAGCCTTTAAAAACGCTTGCGTTAAAATCGATTCTCCCTATAATGCGACCCCACTGAGACGGGGAACGCCAACGCATAGCGAGGCACGAGCTACTCAGTGAGTTGAGTAAAACTTAGTTTCGAAAACTTTCAAGTTTAACAAAATTAAGTGTTGACAAAAAAATAGGAAAGCGTAATATGCGCAGCCCTAGCGAGATAAAGTTAAACGCTTTAATCGCAACGTTCTTTAACAATATAAAGCAATCATCTGTGTGGGCACTCGTACAGATTGAGTTCTAACAGCCAAGCTACTTCGTTCTTTATTGAGCAAGTAACGAGGCAAACAAATTTAGAGTCTCAATTTAAACTGAGTGACCAACAGAATAGTTACTTCGGTAATTATTC
>NZ_JADO01000022.1:0-61498 GCF_000518425.1 Pseudoalteromonas sp. 23_GOM-1509m | reverse complement strand
TGTTACCGCTCGACTTGCATGTGTTAGGCCTGCCGCCAGCGTTCAATCTGAGCCATGATCAAACTCTTCAATTAAAAAGTTTTATGTCTTTCGACAGCTCAATGAATTCTGAATTTATTTAATATCTTTCGATGTTGAATTGACTGTGCTGAATAATTACCGAAGTAACTATTCTGTTGGTCACTCAGCTTCTCTTTCGAGAAATCACATTGAGACTCTAAATTTGTTTGCCTTACTTAGTAAACTAAGCTTGGCTGTTAGAACTCAATCTGTACGAGTGCCCACACAGATGATTGCTTTATATTGTTAAAGAACGTTGCGATTAAAGCGCTAAACTTTATCTCGCTAGGGCTGCGCATATTACGCTTTCCTATTTTTTTGTCAACACTTAATTTTTAGTTTCTTTTAAAAGATTTAAAAGCTAAGTTTTACTCGACTCACTTACCGTTTGCTCAGCGCTTTTCATTGCTGCCTGTCGGGTCAGTGGATGCGCATTATAGGGATATTCTGGAGAGGGTCAATGCTTTATTTCAGTTTTATTAAATTAATTTCAATTTAGTACAATAACCATACAAACAAAGGGCTGCAGGGCTGTTTTTGATTAAAAAGCATTCACATAAGGCATGATTATTGAGAGGGGAGGAAGTAAAAGCGATTTATAGATAACCGCTACATCGCTTTTACTTAAAACTTTACTAATTACTGAGTTGTTATTTCCCATACGGCAATTGAGCCTGAGATTTCATTACCGATTATAAGCAGTGCTTCGTTTGTTGCACTTTGCGCTGCAGGAACAAATATCATTCCTTCAGGAGCAAGATCGCCACTTATATCTGCACTTGGTTCTAAACCACGATTATAAAAGTAGTCTTGAAATTTCACATCGTAAGGGTTGGTTATATCAAACACCATTATTGTGCCCATACGCTCTAAGCCAACAAAAGCAAATAACCTATCGCCAACCTCACCTAATGTTAGCGCTTCGGGTTCTGCCCCTTTATCATCTGAGCGTGTATCGCCTTTATTTTCATCTTCGTTATTATTGAATGCATTGCCATGAACAGAAGCGGTTACTCGTGCAATTTGATCGCCTGAGTCAAACACCACCAGCCCATTGCTATCCCAAATGGTAAATGACCGTGCGCCATAAGCATAAAGCGATTCGTATTGGCCGTCGTTATTTTTATCACCTTTTACTGTTGTAACTTTTAAACGACCAATGTCGTTATCATCGTTATTTAAGTAATCGAAGTTAGCTGCGAGAGCTAGATCTTCTGCGCGGCTTTCATCTATATATGCCAAACACCCATCTTTAGCGTCATAATCAAGGCCGCCCTGAGCGATGCAATCAGCTTCATCGCTGGCATCAAAAAAGTATTCGCGTGCATCACCCTCGTTGGCAGATACAATAAAGTTGGCTCCTTTCCAACTAAAACTTGCAATTGTATCTGGCTGATACATGCCATATAAACCAGGGTATGATTTAAAGTTAACACCGCCGTCTTTGTCTGAAGCGTCAAATTGTAAGTTTGACCAATCTTTAAAACCGAGTCCTTTTAGCTCAAGGGAATTATCTTCAAGGTTGATGATGGCTAGAGCGTTATTTTCTTGAATAGAGACATAAGCGTATTTATTATCCTTGGAAATGCTCACATATTCTGGCTCTAAATCCATCGCAACCGTGGTATTTATTAAATTACCATTAATAGTACGTCCAGTAGGATTGGCAAACACTAAGCCCTGCGCTTCTAATTCTGCTTGCTTATTATTGTAAGCTTGAAAGTTTATGCTCAAAGCGGTATCGGCAATAGTGCCGTTATTGATATCGATAATGCTAATTGTGCCTTCGGGGTCGATACTGTAGTCGCCATTAGGTTCACCTTCATTAGCAACCACTACTTTTGCACCATCATGGCTAAATGTCACCATGTCGGGTAGGGCACCTACAGTTACATTTTTAATAAATACTGGTGTATCTCCGCCAATATTGTAAAACGCTATTTGGCCAGCTTCGCCCACGCTTGTAGCAGCCATTGCTACCGCTAATAATTGGTTATTTGCATCGATAGCTATGCTGTTTGCATCACCAGGCGTATTTTCATTTAGTGAGAGCGTAATGGCAGAGGCTAAGTTGGTCGCGGTTACAATACCTTCGTTATCTTTTACTAATGCTGCAGTGTCGAACGTATCGGCAGGAATGATATTCACAACTGCCTCATCGCCAGAGCTATTAATGGCATAAATCCACTTTTTAGAGGCTTGGTAGGCGACTATTTCAGCTGTACCCTCTGGGCTTTGTGCATTGAGTACTGCGCGGCCAATAAGATTGATATTTAAAGCTGAATTTGCATTAGTGCCGTTTTCACCATTACTACCCGCTGTACCTTGTACACCCTGTGCGCCATTTTGGCCGTCATCACCATCAAGTGAGCAGCCAGTTAATAGTGATAGCAAAGAAAAGGCTATTATTGATTTGTTTAACATTATTGTTTTCCTTAGTGTTGTATTTGTTAAATATCAACACACAGGGATGACAACAGTATGGCATTTTTATTTATAGAATATTTAGACAATAAAAAAGCGAGTTATAAAACTCGCTTTAAATAATTAATAAGTAATGGCCATTACTATTTTTTAACTGGGCGTTTCCAGCCGTCTAAATTGCGTTGCTTGCCACGTGCCACGGCTAGCTGATCATCCGCTACGGTATTGGTAATAACAGAGCCCGCACCCACAGTTGCAGTAGCACCAATGTTTACAGGAGCAACCAGTGACGAGTTAGACCCTATAAAGGCGTTATCGCCAATAATGGTTTTCGCTTTATTCACGCCATCGTAGTTACAGGTAATCGTGCCTGCGCCAATGTTCACTTTTTCGCCAATTTCAGCATCACCTAAGTAACTTAAGTGATTTGCTTTAGAGCCTTTGCCTAAACGGGTTTTTTTCATTTCGACAAAGTTGCCAATGTGAGAGTCTTCTTCCATTATTGCACCTGGGCGAAGGCGGGCGTATGGACCGAGTGTACATTTAGCCGCAACTGATGCATCTTCAATCAATGTATTGGCTTTAATAACAACATTATCGCCTATGCTACAGTTTTTAAGTACGCAGTTAGGGCCAATTTGTACGTTATTACCAAGCGTTACATTACCTTCAAAAATAACGTTGATATCTATTAGGACATCTTCACCTGTTTTAACGTCGCCACGTACATCTATGCGAGCAGGGTCGGCAAGAGTTGCACCATTTAGCATCAGCTCTTCTGCTTGCCATGCTTGATAAGCACGCTCTAATCCTGCAAGTTGTACGCGGTTATTTGCACCTTCAACTTCCATCGGATGATCAGGCTGTGCTGATGTAATTTCCACCCCTTCACTATGCGCCATTGCAACTATATCTGTGAGGTAGTATTCGCCTTGAGCATTATTGTTAGATAGGTTACCTAACCATGTTTTTAAAAGCTTACCATTTACCGCCATAATGCCGGTGTTTACTTCGTTAATAAGTAACTGCTCTGCATTGGCATCTTTTTGTTCAACAATACCCACTAGCTTGCCATCAACACGTAGCATACGCCCATAACCATTTGGGTTTGCTAGATTAACGGTTAATACTGCTAAGCCATTTTTAGGTGTTGCTGCTAATAAACGTTCAAGTGTCGATTGCTTAGTTAAAGGTACGTCACCGTATAAAACCAGTACGGTATCGTCGTCGTTAATATGAGGGTTTGCTTGTGCCACTGCGTGGCCTGTACCTAGCTGCTCAGCTTGCAGCACCCAATTTACGTTATTATCGGCTAATTGTTGTTGTAATAGTTCGCCGCCATGACCATAAACTAAGTTAGTAGATGTCGCACCTAGCGCGTTGGCATTATCGATAACGTGTTGCACCATAGGTTTACCTGCCACTTTATGCAGTACCTTAGGAAGAGCAGAGCGCATACGAGTACCTTTACCCGCTGCAAGAATAACCGTTGTTAAAGACATTAAAACAATTTCCTTTTTCCGTTGTTTTAGCTTAATAGAATAAGTGTGCTGCATAGTAGATTACGTAAGTCACATCATGTGCAAATACTCAGTAGGCTAAGCAATGACTACTGAATCTTAACTTAAGCAAAGTAACACCTAATAGAATAGGGTTATTGTAGCGAGGATCGCGTGCAGATATAAGTAATAATGATGAGATATTAGCCATAACGATCAATTTATTTACAGATAGGCTGAAGTAGTTAGTTAGTGGCACAAAAAAGCCCACATAAAGTGGGCTTTTAAAAACCAGATAGGCTTACTTTTTACGTAATTGCTGAATAATGCGTAGCTGAGCAATTGCTTCAGCTAGTTGCATTGCTGCTTGATTGTAATCAAGTTCAGCAGATGCGCCTTTTGCCATTTGGGCTTCAGCGTCACGCTTAGCTTGCTCTGCAGCTTTTTCGTCTAGGTCTTCACCACGAACAGCTGTATCAGCAAGTACGGTCACTATGTTCGGTTGAACTTCTAGTGTACCGCCAGCAATATAGATGAGTTCTTCTTCACCAAATTGCTTAACTAAACGTACCATACCAGGTTTAAGGGCAGTTAGTAGTGGGGCGTGACCGGCGTTAACACCTAACTCACCTTCACTACCAGATACTTGAATAGATTCTACTAAACCAGAAAATAATTTCTCTTCAGCACTTACTACATCAAGATGTACAGTCATAGCTGCCATACTACCCTCCTAATTACATGCTTTTGGCTTTTTCTTGAGCTTCTTCGATAGAGCCAACCATGTAGAACGCTTGCTCTGGCATATCATCAAACTCACCGTTTAAGATACCTTTGAAGCCTGCAATTGTGTCTTTAAGTGAAACGTATTTACCTGGCGCACCTGTAAATACCTCTGCCACGAAGAATGGCTGAGATAGGAAACGCTGGATTTTACGTGCACGAGATACAAGTTGCTTATCTTCGTCAGAAAGCTCGTCCATACCTAGAATCGCGATGATGTCTTTAAGCTCTTTGTAACGCTGAAGAACTGTTTGAACGCCGCGCGCTATACCGTAGTGCTCTTCACCGATTACTTGTGGATCAAGCTGACGTGAAGATGAATCAAGAGGGTCTACCGCTGGGTAGATACCTAGTGATGCGATATCACGTGAAAGTACCACTGTTGCATCTAAGTGAGCAAACGTTGTTGCTGGAGATGGATCCGTTAAATCATCCGCAGGTACGTATACCGCTTGGATTGAAGTAATTGAACCAGTCTTAGTAGATGCGATACGCTCTTGAAGTACACCCATTTCTTCAGCAAGTGTAGGCTGGTAACCTACCGCTGATGGCATACGACCAAGAAGTGCTGATACTTCTGTACCCGCAAGTGTGTAACGGTAGATGTTATCTACGAAGAAAAGTACGTCGCGACCTTCGTCACGGAACTTCTCAGCCATAGTAAGACCTGTTAACGCTACGCGTAAACGGTTACCTGGTGGCTCGTTCATCTGACCGTATACAAGCGATACTTTATCAAGTACGTTTGAATCGTTCATTTCATGGTAGAAATCGTTACCCTCACGAGTACGCTCACCAACACCTGCGAATACTGAGTAGCCGCTGTGCTCGATTGCGATGTTACGGATAAGTTCCATCATGTTTACGGTTTTACCAACACCGGCACCACCGAATAAACCAACTTTACCACCTTTAGCGAATGGACATACAAGGTCGATTACCTTGATACCCGTTTCTAAAAGTTCTACTGAGCTTGATTGCTCTTCGTAAGTAGGTGCTGCACGGTGGATAGACATACGCTCGTCTTCACCGATTGGACCTGCTTCATCAATTGGCTCACCAAGTACATTCATGATACGACCTAGGGTCTTAGTACCAACTGGAACTTGAATTGCTTCGCCTGTGTTTGCTACTGCAGCACCACGACGTAAACCGTCTGTAGTACCTAGTGCGATAGTACGTACCACACCGCCACCTAGCTGCTGTTGAACTTCTAAAGTCAAACCAGCTAAATCGCCATCTGTTACTTTTAGCGCGTCATATACGGCTGGCACGCTGTCTTGTGGAAATTCGATATCCACAACGGCGCCGATAATTTGGACGACCTTACCTAAACTCATGTCTATTCCTCTCGTTAATCTTTGCCTGAAGCATTAAACTGCTGCTGAACCAGAACAAATCTCACTAATTTCTTGTGTGATTGCTGCTTGGCGAGCTTTGTTATATACAAGCTGTAACTCATCCATAAGGTCACCGGCATTATCAGTTGCAGCTTTCATTGCAACCATGCGGGCAGCCTGTTCAGAGGCAGCGTTTTCAACTACACCTTGGTATACCTGAGACTCAATGAAACGTACTAACAAAGACTCTAAAATAGCCTCTGGGTTTGGTTCATATAAGTAATCCCACGCATGTGTAGATACTTCTTCTTCAGCTTTTGGCAAAGGGAGTAACTGATCTACTATTGGCTCTTGCTTCATGGTATTAACAAAGTTGTTATATACCAGGAATAAACGGTCAATTTTACCTTCAGAGAATGCATCTAGCATTATTTTTACTGGACCAATTACGTCCTGTACTGAAGGCTTATCTCCAAGACCTGCTTTTTTAGCAAGTACTTGACCACCAAAACGTTGAAAGAAGCCAGCTGCTTTACTACCTAAAGTAGCAAAATCAGCATCTACGCCTTTTTCTTTCCACGCTTTAATCTCTAATGCGACTTTTTTAAACTCGTTTGAGTTTAAACCGCCACACAGACCGCGGTCAGTAGAGATAACAATATAACCAACTCGTTTTACTTCACGTTCTTCTAAGAACGGGTGAGTAAAATCAAGATTTGCTTGAGCAACACGACCAATCACTTTACGTAATTTTTCAGCGTATGGACGGCTTGAAGCCACTCGTTCTTGCGCCTTTTTCATTTTAGACGCAGCAACCATTTCCATTGCGCTAGTGATCTTTTGAGTATTTTTAATACTGCCGATCTTGCTTTTAATCTCTTTTCCGCTGGCCATGACTCTCTCTCCGAATCAAGGTGTGCTTTAAGATATAAAGCACACCATTAATAACTAAATTACCAAGTTTGCGTAGACTTGAACTTCTCTAGAAGTTCTTTAAGCTGCGCTTCGATCTCGGCGTTGTAGTTACCAGTTTCATTGATTTGAGCCATAAGCTCTGCGTATGTGCTATTTGCGTAAGAAAGTAAAGCCGCTTCGAAATCCATAATTTTAGCGATTTCGATGTCTTTTAAGTAACCTTTCTCAGCTGCGAATAACGACAAAGACATTTCAGCAACAGACATTGGCGCGTACTGTTTCTGCTTCATTAGCTCTGTTACACGCTCACCATGCTCAAGTTGAGCACGAGTAGCATCATCAAGGTCAGACGCGAACTGCGAGAACGCAGCTAATTCACGGTACTGAGCTAGGGCTAGACGGATACCGCCACCTAGTTTCTTAACGATTTTAGTTTGTGCAGCACCACCAACACGCGATACCGAGATACCAGCATTTACTGCCGGACGGATACCTGAGTTGAATAAGTCAGTTTCTAAGAAGATCTGACCATCGGTGATAGAGATAACGTTTGTCGGTACGAACGCAGAAACGTCGCCGCCTTGAGTTTCAATGATAGGCAATGCCGTCAATGAACCTGTTTTACCTTTCACTTCACCGTTAGTGAATTTTTCAACGTAATCAGTGTTTACACGTGATGCACGCTCTAAAAGACGCGAGTGAAGGTAGAATACGTCACCTGGGTATGCTTCACGGCCTGGTGGACGCTTAAGTAGCAATGAGATTTGACGGTAAGCAACAGCTTGCTTAGATAAATCATCATATACGATTAATGCGTTTTCACCACGGTCACGGAAGTATTCACCCATAGTACAGCCCGAGAACGGTGCTAAGTACTGAAGTGCCGCAGATTCAGAAGCAGATGCTACAACTACGATAGTATTTGCAAGTGCACCGTGCTCTTCTAATTTACGTACTACGTTAGCAATAGTAGATGCTTTTTGACCAACCGCTACGTACACACACTTAACGCCTGTGTCTTTTTGGTTGATGATTGCATCGATTGCTAGTGCAGTTTTACCTGTTTGGCGGTCACCGATAACAAGCTCACGTTGACCACGACCAACTGGAATCATTGCATCGATAGATTTGTAACCAGTTTGCACTGGCTCATCTACTGATTGACGCTCGATTACACCTGGTGCAATTTTTTCTACAGGTTCAAAACCGTCGTTATCTAAAGCGCCTTTACCATCGATAGGAGCACCTAGTGTGTTAACAACACGACCAAGTAGACCCGCACCAACAGGCACTTCTAAGATACGACCAGTTGTGTATACTTTTACGCCTTCTGTAAGGTCAGCGTAAGGACCCATTACTACTGCACCAATTGAGTCGCGCTCAAGGTTTAGTGCGATAGCATAACGGTTGCCAGGAAGCTCAATCATCTCACCTTGCATACAGTCAGCTAGACCGTGGATGCGAATGATACCGTCAGTAACAGATACAATTGTACCTTCGTTACGAGCTTCACTTACAACTTCGAACTTCTCAATACGTTGTTTGATCAGATCTGAAATTTCAGTGGAATTAAGTTGCATGCTCTTTTTCCCAATTACGATTGTAGTGTTGTGGCTAAGCGATTTAATTTACCGCGTAAAGAGCCGTCAATTACAGTGTCACCCGCCTTGATAATAAGGCCGCCAACAACTGTAGCGTCTTCACTACAATTCAGCTTAACTTTGCGTGCGAAACGTTTTTCAAGTGCCGCTACCAATGATTCTTGCTGCGCTGCAGCAAGAGGCGTTGCCGAAATCACGTCAATATCGATTTCTTTGTCATAGTCTGCTTTTAAAGCAGAAAATAAATGAGCAACTTCAGGTAGTGCAATCAAACGTCCATTTTCAGCCATCACCTTAACTAGGTTCTGACCTTGTTCGTTGAGCTGCTCACCACATAAGTTAATAAATAACTCAGCTTGTGCAGTAGCAGTAGGCAATCCAGCTAAAATGGTTGATGCCTGTTCATTGCTGGCAACGTGGCCAGCAAAGAACAACATGTCATTCCAACTTTCAATGGTGCCTTTTTCAACGGCAAGTTCAAAAGCCGCTTTAGCGTATGGGCGAGCGATAGTAGTCAATTCAGACATGCTCATACCCTCCTAATTACAGCTCAGCGACAAGTTTTTCAACGATGTCACTATGTGCGGCTTGATTGATTTCGCGCTCTAAAATTCTTTCTGCGCCAACCACAGCCAGAGTTGCTACTTTCTTACGTAGCTCTTCTGTCACACGGTTACGCTCTGATTCAATTTCAGAGTGCCCTTGAGCAATAATTTTTTCACGCTCTTGCTGACCACGAACAGTTTCTTCGTCAACAATTAGCACGGCACGCTTTTTAGCTTGTTCAATGATATCAGCCGCTTGAGCCTTTGCATCTTTAAGCTGTTCTGCAGCTTTGTGTTGCGCAAGTTCTAAGTCTTTTTCGGCTCTATCAGAGGCAGCTAAACCATCTTCGATTTTCTTCTGGCGAGCTTCAATTGCACCGTTTAGTGGTGGCCATACGTATTTCATACAAAATAATACGAACACCGTAAACGCAATTAATTCACCGATAAGAGTGGCGTTTAAGTTCACAACCGCTCCTCCTTAAATAGTAAGCTGTTCAAAAAATAAAATTAAAGTACGAACAACAATACCATCGCGATACCAACACCAATCATTGCTACAGCATCGATTAGACCAGCAAGGATAAACATTTTAACTTGTAGCGATGGTGCAAGCTCAGGTTGACGCGCACATGCTTCAAGGAATTTACCGCCCATGTTACCAAAACCGATTGCTGTGCCGATTGCACCGAAACCGATAAGTAAAGCTACTGCGATGTATTTTAAGCCGTTTAATAATTCTAAAGCTTCCATTTATTTCTCCAAAGTTTCAATTGTAATTAAAAGTAAAAGTAAAATTGTAAATATAGTAATTAGTGATTATCTGAACTTGCCATGCTTAGGTATACGATTGTAAGCATCATGAATACGAATGCTTGCAATACAATTACCAAGATATGGAATACAGCCCACACAAAGTGCAACGGTAGTTGCATTAAACCTATTGCACCGATAAGGATGAAGATTAATTCACCTGCATATAAGTTACCGAACAAACGCAGAGCCAGTGAAAACGGCTTAGAAACCAATGCGATAAGTTCTAGTAATAGGTTGAATGGGATTAAAAGAATCTGCAAAGCTGTATTGTTTGAACTAAACGGATGAAGTGTTAGTTCTTTAATAAAACCGCCGATACCCTTTATTTTTATTGAGTAACCAATCATTAGAATAAACACGCCCAGCGCAAGTGCTGCTGTCATGTTGATATCAGTGGTTGGTACAATTTTCATGTATACGTCGTGTGAATCCATACCAAACGCAGTTTCGCCAACAAAGCCGGCAAATGCTGGTAGGAAGTCAACTGGGATTAAATCCATTAAGTTCATTAAGAATATCCACACGAATATAGTTAATGCTAATGGTGCAATTAGCTTACTTTTACCGTGGAAGGTATCGCGTACGTTGTCGCCAACGAACTCAACAACCATTTCAATGAAACACTGAAATTTTCCAGGTACACCCAGAGTTGATTTTTTTGCGGCACTACGGAAGATCCATAAAAATATTAGACCTAGTCCGATAGACCATGCGAGGGTATCTACATGCCATGTCCAGAAGCCACTATCCGTACATGCTTTATTGAAGGCAAGACCAGCGTCGGTCGAGCACATCTTAGCATTGGTTAAGTGGTGCTGAATATGGCTAGATAGAGTAACTTCTTCTGCAGCCATGTTATATCCCAAAAGTTAATGTTTAAAAAAAACGGGTGTAAACAATCCTGTAAACAACACCAACACATAAGCACAAAAGAAAGGTAATAAAACTACCGGATAAAGCTTTAGCATTAGTGCAAACAAAACGATTGTTAGCATAAATTTTAATCCATTGCCGCGTTTCAACGAGGCATACGCTTGATTTGCTCGACTTGCACCCATATATCTGAATGCATAAAGCGCAAATACAAAGTTAGGAAGTACTGCGACAGCGCCACCAGCTAATGCTGAAAGTGCGGCATTGGTTTCCCAACCTATAAAAATTATTAGTGCAGCTAAAAGGGCTACAAATCCCTGAAGGCAAATTAATTTTAATGCGGCAAGCCTATACGGGCCTGCTAACTTATTAGTCACTTTTAATTAACCTTTATGACGCTCTAATTGTCAGGGTATGAAAACTGGCGAAATTATACTTAATCCTGCCAGTTTTGCAACTTGAGTAGGTGCTTTGTAACACAAAATCGCTGTAAATGTCCCTTTTTAGACATCCAATGAATTAATGGTGGGAATAGTCTTGATTGATACGGTTTAAAATACCGTCTAACTCGTCAAGATTAGTGTAAGAAATAACCAACTTCCCTTTGCCTTTTTTGTTGTAATTTATTTCTACTTTTGCCCCTAGGTTATCAGCAAGTTGTTGCTCTAACTGTTTAACATCTGGGTCTTTTTCTATTACTTCTTTTGCTGGAGCAGGCTCTAAAATAGAGCGCACTAGCTTTTCAGTTTCGCGAACGGTCAATGCTTTTGCAACAGCTAAACGGGCTGCATCTGATTGCACTTCACCTTCAAGTGCTAATAAGCAACGAGCGTGACCCATTTCAATGTCACCATGCTCTAACAATATCTTTACATCGTTATTAAGATTATTTAAGCGTAATAAGTTAGTCACGGTCGTACGCGATTTACCAACTGCATCCGCCACTTGTTGATGCGTTAACTCAAACTCATTAAGCAAGCGATTAAGCGCTATCGCTTCTTCCATGGCGTTTAAGTCTTCACGCTGAATATTTTCAATTAGGGCAATAGCAACGGCCGCTTCATCGGGTACATCTTTAATAATACACGGTACAAACTCAAGCTTGGCAATTTGAGCAGCGCGCCAACGACGTTCACCAGCAATAATTTCATAACTGTTATGCGCAACTGGGCGCACAACAATCGGTTGAATTATCCCTTGTGAACGAATTGAACTGGCGAGTTCTTCAAGTGCCTCTTCAGACATGTCTTTACGAGGTTGGTATTTCCCTGAGTGTAAAAACTCGATGGGTAGTTTTTGTAATTCACTGTTGCTAGGCTGTGCCGCATTTTCAACTGCGTTTGTTACATTGGCGCTGTCGTGTTCCTTGCTTTCGCTTGGTGCAGGTTTAGATGAACTTAAAAGTGCATCGAGTCCTCGGCCTAAACCTCGTTTTTTAGCAGACATGTTATTTTTTTACCTCAAAGTTAGGCGACAACGGGAGTTGTTTTTTCTTTTCTGCGTAGCATTTCACCCGCGAGAGCTAAATACGCTTTCGCACCACTTGATGCTCGATCGTAGTACATTGCCGGTGCGCCAAAACTTGGGGCTTCTGCAAGTCGAACATTACGTGGGATCACCGTACGGTATACTTTATCGCCAAAATGTTGTTTTAATTGTTCTGATACATCATTTGCTAATCGATTACGCGGATCGTACATAGTACGAAGTATGCCTTCAATCTGTAAGTTAGGATTAACTAACTTAGCAAGTTGCGTAATCGTGTCCATTAATGCGGTTAATCCTTCCAATGCATAATATTCACATTGCATAGGGACTAAAATAGAATCGGCAGCGGCCATGGCATTAACGGTTAACATATTTAAAGAAGGTGGGCAGTCTATAAAAATAAACTCGTACTGATCCTGAATTTTTTCAAGTGCATTGCGTAAGCGTACTTCGCGAGCAAATAATTCCATCAATTTAACTTCTGCAGCGGTCACATCGCCGTTTGCAGCAATCATATGATACTCGCCTGAGGTTTCTTTAATAATCACCTCATCAATAGGCTTATCTTCTATGAGTAAATCATAGATAGTAGGGACGTCACCATATTTGTCGACGCCACTGCCCATGGTCGCATTGCCTTGCGGATCGAGATCTATTAACAGCACTTTACGTTTCGTTGCAGCCATAGATGCAGCGAGATTAACGGCAGTGGTCGTTTTACCTACTCCGCCTTTTTGATTTGCTAATGCGATGACTTTTGCCACAGTGTCTCTGATCCCTAGTCTTTAGAAAGAATTATTAAATGTCGTTGTGCATCTAAATCGGGTACTTCTAATGCAATTTTTTGCTCAAA
This sequence comes from Pseudoalteromonas sp. 23_GOM-1509m, assembly GCF_000518425.1. Classification (NCBI taxonomy): domain Bacteria; kingdom Pseudomonadati; phylum Pseudomonadota; class Gammaproteobacteria; order Alteromonadales; family Pseudoalteromonadaceae; genus Pseudoalteromonas; species Pseudoalteromonas sp. 23_GOM-1509m. The sequence continues at coordinate 48,301 of NZ_JADO01000022.1, read as the reverse complement.
CTTAACACCAGCAGGGAGTGAGTCTAATTCCTCACTTGGAAATACCCCTTTAAGTGCAATGAACTTACCTGAATGATCGATTAAGTGCGAACACCAGTCAATCATATCTTGTAACGATGCAAATGCACGACTTAGTACGCCATCTAATTTAACACTTGGTTGATATTCTTCAACTCTTGACTGCACAGGGGTCACATTATCAAGGCCAAGCTCATGTTTAACATGCATTAAAAAACGTACACGTTTACCTAAACTATCTAATAATACAAACTGCGTATCGGGTAAGGCAATAGCTAACACTATGCCCGGTAAACCAGGACCTGTGCCAACATCAATATAATGATGACCGGTCAAGTGAGGCGCAACAACTAAGCTATCCATTATATGTTTAACCATCATTTCTTGAGGTAAACGTACTGAGGTTAAATTATAGGCTTTATTCCACTTATCGAGTAATTCGACATAGCGAACAAGTTGTTGCTGTTGTTTTTGTGTTAGCGCAATATCAGTTTGCGCTAACAAAGTTGTTAATTGTTGCTGTAACACAATGTACCTTTACCGTTACGCAGTTTTGCGCAACAAGCCTTGCTTCTTCAGATACACTAATAATAGCGAAATCGCCGCTGGGGTGATACCAGAAATACGCGAAGCTTGACCAATAGTGTCTGGACGAGCATCAATTAGCTTAGCAACAACCTCATTTGATAAACCAGAGACGGTTTTATAATCAAACTCTTTTGGTAAAATAGTTTCCTCATGACGAAGTTGCTTATTGATCTCATCTTGCTGGCGTGCAATGTAACCTGCGTACTTAGTATGAATTTCAACCTGCTCTAAGGCGGCCTTATTGGTAAACTCAGATCCGAGTCCTTCAATGGCCATCAAGTCGTTATAACGCACTTCAGGTCGGCGTAATAATTCTTCTAAGCTGGCTTCACGCACAAGTGGCGTTTTTAGTAATTCATTTACTTGATCAACAACCGCATGATCTTTATGGATCCAGGTATCTTTAATACGCTGTTTCTCTTTAGCGATCACTTCCATTTTTTCGTTGAATGCTTGCCAACGTTCATCGTTAACTAAACCTAATTCACGGCCTTTTTCAGTTAAACGTATATCAGCGTTGTCTTCACGTAGTAACAAACGGTATTCAGCACGGCTAGTAAACATGCGGTACGGTTCTTTTGTACCCAGTGTTGCTAGGTCGTCAATTAGTACGCCAACATAGGCTTCATCACGACGTGGCGTCCACGATTCTTTGCCTTGTACTTGTAAGGCTGCATTCATACCTGCGATCAGACCTTGTGCGCCCGCTTCTTCGTAACCGGTCGTACCATTAATCTGACCAGCAAAAAATAAACCATCAATAAATTTAGTTTCTAATGATTGTTTTAAGTCGCGCGGATCAAAAAAGTCATACTCAATTGCATAGCCAGGACGACAGATATGTGCATTTTCAAATCCGGTGATCGACTGCACAATTTCTAACTGCACATCGAACGGTAAGCTGGTTGAAATACCGTTAGGATATAACTCGTATGACGTTAAGCCTTCTGGCTCTACAAATATCTGGTGCTTATCTTTATCAGCAAAACGGACAATTTTATCTTCAATAGACGGACAGTAACGTGGGCCTATTCCTTCGATAACACCTGAGTACATAGGTGAGCGATGTAAGTTTTTGCGAATAACATCATGTGTTTTTTCATTGGTGTAAGTGATGTAACACGGAATTTGTTGTGGGTGGTCACTTTGTTTACCCATAAATGAGAATACCGGTGTTGGTGCATCACCTGGTTGTTCTTGCATTTTAGAAAAATCAACAGTGCGTGCATCAATACGTGGTGGTGTGCCTGTTTTTAAACGATCCACTCTAAATGGAAGTTCGCGTAAACGATCAGCCAATGCAATTGAAGGTGGATCGCCTGCACGGCCACCTTTAAAGTTTTCAAGACCGATATGAATTTGGCCACCTAAGAATGTGCCTACGGTTAGTACTACACTAGGAGCACTGAAACGCAGACCCATTTGGGTAACGACACCTGTTACACGGTTGTTTTCAACGATAAGATCATCACATGATTGTTGAAAAATCTTTAAGTTTTCTTGGTTTTGAAGTGTGTTCTGAATAGCCGCTTTGTACAAAGCACGATCCGCTTGAGCACGAGTAGCTCGTACAGCAGGGCCTTTAGAAGAATTAAGCGTACGGAATTGGATCCCGCCTTTGTCAATAGCCTGAGCCATTGCGCCACCAAGGGCATCAATTTCTTTAACTAAGTGGCCTTTGCCAATGCCACCAATCGCTGGGTTACAAGACATTTGACCAAGGGTATCCATATTGTGAGTCAGCAGCAGGGTATTCATCCCCATACGGGCAGCTGCCAATGCGGCTTCAGTGCCAGCATGTCCACCACCTACTACGATAACGTCAAAATTTTCGTGAAAAATCATTAATGGGATCCTACTTAAATCAAACCAGTAAACTTCAAAAGGGAGCGTATTCTACCTAGAAATTAGCAGAAGATAAATGATTAAACAGTGCTCAAGATCTAAGTAAGTGATCTCTAATAATATAAAGGATCTTTTAAAGAGATCTTTTAATACTATTACTACTACTGATCAGCTTTTCTGTTGATAAGCTTTAGATCATGATTAAAAACATATAATTAGATCGGATCTAAAGGTGTTAATATGATCGGATCTTCAGGCAAATAAGCTCTGATCAAAACAGGCTGTTATGCACAGGCCGATCAAGTCTCGATCTTATCCCATGGATAAGCATGGTTAAAAAAGCAGTTTAATCAGTGTTTATCCACAAAATATTTTAAATTATTAGTAAATTGTGGGTAACTTTATTTATAACTTTTTACTTGATCTTTCTATTTTAGACCTGTTTTTGCTATCCACGAGTCTAACCAAGCTAAGGCCGTATCTTCTGGAAGTGCTTCATCAAGAATATTCAGTTCTAACCGCGGTGCTAATTGTATCGCGCCTTTTTGGCTTAAAAGCGTATCTATATTACGCCCTGCAAGGTTATACGTGTCATAACTGGTATCACCTAAAGCGATGACCGTGTACTTTAAGTGCGATAAATCATCAACTTGAGATAACTCATCAACAAAGTTAATAAGGTTTTCTGGGTAATCACCCGCACCATAGGTTGATGTACAAATTAACCAAATGGTATTTTGCTGATCTATTTCACTAAATTCAGGTTGATCATGTAGTTGGGTATTAATACCTTGGCTATTAAGCGCATCGCTTAGTTGCTCGGCAACGTATTCTGCGGATCCCATTTGACTACCAACGATAAGATTTACTGAACTCATGAATATTTGTGATCACTATTAGTTTTAATTGCCGCCTATGATAGCCCAGTGAGTATAACAGTAAAGTTAAGAGTGCTATTTTGTATAACTATTTTTGTACTTATTTAAGCCTTCACTTAAATGTACTGCTTAACTACTTGATAATTAAGGGTTTAACAAAACATCTTTAAATGTAATCTTCTGATCAAGTTGTTGATAAGGTTGGGGAAAGCTCTGCTTAACTATCAATTAAAGTTGCAGTTTTATTGCTAAGTCATTGATTTTATATTTAGTATTTGCCACCAGCGATTGAAAATAAACGTATAGATGCTTGTTGATCTTAATGTGGATATAAAGCTTGTTGATAACCTTAAATTGGGATCGAAAATAATTTTAAAAAATGATCTATTTAGTCAGATCAGGCTAAATAACCATTATTATTTTTTATAAACAGCCCTTTTTTAATTAAATACAGCTTATTTCCCCATTTTAAAGACGTTTAATTCCTCGCTGAAGCAAAAAAACACGCAATTGTGGATAACTGATCTGCAAAAAAATAAATTTGAGTGATCTAAAGTGAATATTTAACTGAATTTTGCTGGTGGTGTAGACGAACAAAACGTATTTTTTAGTTACGTTTTGTTTTTATGACTTGATAATTCCCCCTATTCAAACATGGATAACCAATGCTATAGCTTCAGTTTTAGAGTGTTTAATAAGCATAACTACAGCTATTTTGTTCTATAAATGAAAACGTTCTAGCCGCTATTAGCTGTGATTATTAGCGTTGTTACATTTTTTATGTACATTATTAAAGGCGAATTGAGGCTGATATAAGTGCAGCTTAAACTGTATTTGTAGTCTGTTTGGTTTTTAAAGTGGATTATTAAAGCACAGCTAGGTGAGTTGTTATTGTAAGATTGGGCATTAAAAAGGGCGCCTAAGCGCCCTTAATAAATTATATCGTTACTTATTAATTCGACTATTTACCGATACAGAACGAGCTAAATATTTTGCCAAGTAGATCATCTGAGGTAAATTCACCAGTTATTTCGTTAAGATACTGCTGCGTTAAACGCAGTTCTTCAGCCAAAATTTCACCGGCAACATGCATTTCTAATTGTGTTTTACCGGTATCTAAGTGGTAGGCTGCATGCTCAAGGGCATCTAAGTGACGACGACGCGCCATAAAGCCACCCTCTGTGGCCCCATCAAAACCAATACAGGCTTTTAAGTGCTCACGCACTAGTTCTATGCCGTCAGCATTCTTAGCGCTTAAACTGATGACCGGATATTGTTGCTCTTGATCCATACCGACTATATCACCTGATAAATCGGCTTTGTTTCTGATCACGGTCACGCCCATACCTTGGGGTAACTTAGCCATAAATTCTGGCCAAATAGCATGAGGGTCGGTATCGGCTGTATCTGTACCATCAAGCATAAATAACACGCGATCGGCTTGGTTTATTTCATCCCATGCACGCTCAATACCTATTTGTTCAACGCGATCTGGGCTTTCACGCAGGCCTGCGGTGTCGATTATATGTAGTGGCATACCATCTATATGTATGTGCTCACGAAGTACATCGCGGGTGGTGCCGGCTATTTCAGTTACGATTGCCGCTTCTCGTCCTGCTAATGCATTAAGTAAGCTTGATTTACCTGCATTAGGACGACCTGCAATAACGACACGCATACCTTCGCGCATTATGCTACCTTGTTTGGCTTGATTGGTAACCGCATTAAGTTGCTCAATAATGGCATTCAAATCACCGCCGACTTTTCCGTCTGATAAAAAATCGATTTCTTCGTCAGGAAAATCAATAGCTGCTTCTACATACATACGTAAGTGAATGACTTTTTCTACTAAGGTTTCTATGTGCTTAGAGAATTGGCCTTGAAGTGACTGTAGGGCGCTTTTAGCCGCTTGCTCACTGGTTGCATTAATTAAATCTGCAATAGCTTCAGCTTGAGTTAAATCAAGCTTGTCGTTCATGAACGCACGCTCAGAGAATTCACCAGGCTTTGCTAAACGTACACCGTCTATTTTACTTATTTCTTTAAGTAGCATATCAAGGACAACAGGGCCACCATGGCCTTGAAGTTCGAGTACGTCTTCACCGGTAAATGAGTGTGGGCCGGCAAAGTAAATTGCAATACCTTGGTCAAGCTGATCCCCTGCAAGGTTATTAAAAGGCACGTAGTCGGCAAAGCGAACTTTAGGTATTTTGCCTACTATTTTCTCAGCGACTTGCTTTGCTAGGCTGCCTGAAACACGAATAATACCAACCCCACCACGTCCTGGTGCGGTTGCTTGTGCTGCGATAGTGTCTTGATTAATCATGCGTTTGAAATTGCCAATATGAAAGTGAATGCTGGTTTGTATTGTAACCTATGGCTTTATTTCATGCGAATAGCTGTATGTAAAAATGCGTCAGCAGATACATTTTAAGCATTTCATTATTTAGTTTTAATTAATAACCAGTTATTGAAAATGATAACTATATTCATTAGCATATGCGTATTATTTTTCTACGTACTTAAACTTTATGCGCTATTCTCCAGTTTTATTGGCTGTTCTAGTCAGTTTTTCAGGTTCTTCACTAGCTGAAAATCAAAATATTGAAAATGAAATAGAAACTATTGATGTTGTTGGCCGTGCTTTTTCTTTATACAGACCAACAGAATCCAGTTTTGGGACTCGCACAAATACCCCAATTGAGAAAATCCCGCAGTCCATTCAAATTCTTCCCCAAGCGTTAATTAACGATCAGGCTGCACGTCAAATTACCGATTTATATAGCAATATTGCAGGGGTTAACGCATTTAGTTATTCCGGGGTGACGTTTCGTGGTTTTCGCCAAGATGAGATCTTATACGATGGTGTAAAAGGCGACCCATTTAATGGTTTTGCTGTCCCACAGTTATTTAATATTGAACAAGTTGCCGTATTAAAAGGCCCTGCGGGCGCTATTTATGGTAGCGGAAACCCTGGCGGCATTATTAATTATGTAACTAAAAAGCCAAAGTTTACCGATGAGCACAGCATTGAAGTTGAAGTAGGTAATGATGACTTTTTCAGTGGGGCAATACAAAGTACTGGTACGCTAAGTGAATCGCTCGATAACCATGCTTACCGTGTTGGTTTATATCGTGATTCAGAAAATCCCTTTCGTACTAATACCAGTAGCGATAACACCATTGTTGATCTTGGTTATACTTGGTTAATTAATAGTGCGACAGAGCTGACTACGCAATACACTTTTATTGAGCAAGAGTTAGGTGGTGCACGTTTACGCGGTGTACCCGCTGATGATAATGGCCAATTTATTACAGATATTAGCTGGAATCATAATGAAGCGACTGACTTTCAAAATGTTGAAGCTCATGTTTATCAAGCTACTTTAAAGCACGATATTAATGATATTTGGCGAACGGATATTACGGCTCGTTATTTCGATAATAAAGAAGTGCAAAACTATCATGAACCGAAAGGACTCGATGATACAGATGGCGATGGTGTGCTTGATTGGAGTGATCGAGAGTTTCGTGATCAAGTTCGTGAGAATGAAGGTTTTAGTTTAACGGCTAATGCGGTTGCGGAGTTTGTATTGGCTGATATGCAACATCAAGTATTACTGGGTAGTGATTGGTATGAGCATAGCTTTGAAAGTGTTTATCGTACGGCAAAGCAACAGAGTCAAGGTGGGCCTGTATCCGGGCTTGATCTTTACAACCCTGAGTATGGTCTTACAGCGGCTGATGATTATAATTTAGATAGCATTACACCACGGTTAGGTCGAACGAATAGCACTCGTTTTGGTGCTTATGTTCAAGATCAGCTCGATATTACCACTAATTGGAGTATCACCGCAGGGTTAAGATATGATCGCTTTGAAGATAAAGACGAGTTAAATCAAACTGAGTTTTCAGATAGTGATGTGACTTATCGTGTGGGTACAACTTACAACATTAACGATACTTTCTACCCCTATGCTTTATACGGTACGGGCTTTGTTCCACAAAGTGCAAGTGATCAAGAAACGGCAAAGGGTGGGCCATTTTCTCCAGAAACAAGCCGTATCAATGAAGTTGGTTTAAAAAGTAAACTGCTTGATGATAGCTTGGCAGTTAATTTGGCTGCTTACAATATTGTTCGTGAAAATATCCTCCAAGCAAGCTTATTAGGTGATGTGGCTGGCGATGGTGTTGACGACCTAGTGGCTGTAGGTGAAGTAGAAAGTAAAGGATTTGAAATTGAAGTGGTTGGTGATATTACCGAGCGATGGGTTGTGACCGCTAACTATGCCTATAATGATACCCGTATCACTAAAGCGAATGAAAGCATTCGTAATCAAATCCCTGATAGTGATAAGTTTGCTAATGCCCCACAAAATACAGTGGGCATTTGGACACGCTACGAGCTTCCTCGCTTATCTTCCTCTATTTCTGCCGGTTTAGACTATGTTGACGAACAGCTAAGCTTAGGTGGTCAACAAGTTAAGCCTTACACTATTTATAATATGGCATGGCAAACCACAGTAGATAATTGGCAGTGGCAATTGTCGGTTAAAAATTTGTTTGATAAAGAATATGCTAGTAGTGGCTTTATTGAACGTACAGGGCACTTCCCAGGTGAACCTCGCCGTATTTATCTTAGTGCTAAATACAGCTTTTAAAGGTGGCGTGTGAACGCTAAACAATGGTTTAATCTGCATTCATGGGCAGGGCTCTTTGTTGGTGTCCTGCTTTTTGTTGTTTGTTTATCTGGTACACTTGCGACGTTAAGTCATGAAATTGAATACCTGACAGACAGTAAGTATCGTGCGTTAACGTCCTCTTCAATCACCAACTATCAAGCCATTGAAAATACCCTCAACAAGCATTATTCAGGTGCACAAGTGTTGTATCTTCAGCGCCATAAGCAAGAGTACTTGGCTTTGGAAGTTGCACTAAAAATAGATGACGCATTTCGGTTTATTTATTTAGATGCAGCCACAGGGCATGTGTTAGGTGAGGGTGAATGGGCACGTGCTTCACGGTTTTTACGTAACTGGCACATGTATTTATCCATGGGCTGGATAGGTAAGCTAATTGTTACAAGCTTAAGTATTTTATTGGTTATTCTGCTGGTTTCGAGTTTTTATGTGTATCGTCGCTGGTGGCAGGGCTTTTTTAAAAAGCCTGCCCAGCTGGTTTTAGATAAACGTAATGGCTGGTCTGATTGGCATAAGTTTCTTGGGTTATGGAGTATGTGGTTTATGGCTATCATAGCCATAACAGGTCTGTGGTACCTTATTGAACATGGTTTGCAAACAGCGAAAATAAAGCATTATATTGCACCACCAGTCGCTGTTAGTGAATTTAAAAAACAAACACCCACTGTTAATGCAAAACCAATAAGCTTAACTCAGGCTTATAACGCTGCTCAGCAGGCATTTCCGACGCTTGATATTCGCTATATACGTTATGGTAATAAAAAGAATCAACCTATTGAAGTACGTGGTTATAACGATGATATTTTACTTCGCTTACGCGCTAATCGCGTGTATTTAAAGCCAACGACAGGCACAGTATTAGCAGTACAAAAAGGAGAGGATTTACCGCTTATTCCTCGTATTAAAGATACTGCCGATCCTTTGCATTTTGGTAACTTTGCAGGCCTCGGCACTAAACTTATTTGGGCGCTATTCGGCAGTTTTATGAGTTTTGTTAGTGCTGTTGGCATATATATGAGTTGGCTCAGAGTGAGGCGTAAAAAAACTGTTTTTGAGTGGTTAGGCATATCAGGTTACGTGGCGATAGGTTTAGCTATTTTCTCTCTGACAATAACGGGTGTGAACTTTAGTGAGCGCAGTGTACCAAAGTCGCTTTATTCGCCTATTCTTAGTGAGTAAATTTCAGATATTAAAAAAGGCGACCTAGGTCGCCTTTTTTGTAGGTAAGGGGAGTTAGCCCCTTACTTTAATACCTTTCTTTTCCATGCCACGGTAGATGATTAACATCTGGACAATAGAGATAAGGTTAGACACTAACCAGTAAAGTACTAAACCAGATGGGAACCATAAGAAGAACACAGAGAAGATAACCGGCATAAAGGTCATCATTTTTTGCTGCATTGGATCGGTAATCGTCATAGGTTGTAGTTTTTGCGTTATAAACATACTCGCACCAAATAAGATTGGTAATACGTAGTATGGGTCTTTCGCAGAAAGGTCAGTTAGCCAAAGTACAAATTCAGCGTGACGAAGTTCTGTAGACTCTAAGAATACATAGAACAAGGCTAAGAAGATTGGCATTTGTAGTAAAATAGGGAAACAGCCACCCATAGGGTTTACTTTTTCTTTACGGTACATTTCCATGGTCGCTTGGCCGAATTTTTGACGATCATCGCCATACTTTTCTTTTAGCGCTTTCATCTTAGGCTGTAATGCACGCATTTTAGCCATTGAGGTGTATTGTGCTTTAGTCAGTGGGTACATTAATGATTTAACGATAATAGTGATGGCTATAATTGCTACACCCCAGTTACCTAAAATGCTGTGTAACCATTTTAATAGTACAAATAACGGCTGAGAGATAAACCATAACCAACCGTAATCAACGGTTAAGTCTAGGTCAGTGTGAATCGCTTCAAGTTTATCTGACTCTTTAGGGCCCATGTAATAAGTTGCAGTAAGTACTTGCTCACTACCAGCTTGAACATTTACCGCTTCGTCTTTAACACCAATAATAGCTGCGTTACTTTTAGTGATTAAACTATAAAGTGTATTCGCTTGATCTTGCATTGGTACCCAAGCACTTACAAAGTAATGCTGAATAAATGCAACGTAACCACCTTGGGTATTAATGTTTAGGTTTTTATCGGCCATATCTGAAAAACTATACTTTTCGTATGGTTCCTCATCTGTACCGTATGCAGCCCCTAAATAGTTTTGATCAACCATGCTGCCTTTTTCTTGTACGGTACGCTTTATTTGTGTGTAAAGCTGTACTTGTACAGGCGCGCTGGTGGTGTTGTTAACTTTATATTCTAAGCCAACATCATACTGACCCTTTTTGAATACATAAGTCTTAGTAAAGCTTACACCGTTGCTGTCGGTAAATTGCAGTGGAACGCGAAGCTCATCACCTGTTAAGGTGTAAGAGGTTTGCTCTGATTGGTAAGTAGGACGACCATTTGCAGATGCATCTGGGCCATTTAAACCTATTAAACCACTTTGTGAAAAGTATTGTTTACCATCAAACTCACCAAGTAGCATGTAAGGAACATCACTGCCTTTGGTTTCTTTATAATTAATTAAGTCTGTTTCAACAATGTCACCGCCTTTGGTGTCAATTTTAACTTTGAACACGTCAGTTGTAATATCAATGACTGAGCGTTTAGCTAAAGTAGTTGAAGCAGGTAAACCAGAGTCTGATGAAGCTGGAACATAATCATCTGATTCCGGTGAGTTTGCTTTTAGTGTTTGTGTAGTGGCACTAGGATCGGCTTTTGGCGTGTTGTAGTCATTATTCCATTCTTGAAATAATAAAAACGACACTAGCATTAGGCCGATGAATAAAAACGTGCGTTGCGATTCCATAACAGCTCTTATTTCTCGTGTTGGTGGTTAATACGGGTTAATTTTTCAGGAACGGGGTCGTCTCCACCTGAATGTAAAGGATGGCATTTTAATATGCGTTTAACTGCGAGCCAACTGCCTTTTACTGCACCATGCAAATTAATTGCTTGAATAGCGTAGCTAGAACAGGTTGGATTAAAACGACAATGCGGACCCAATAGCGGGCTAATCCACTTTTGATAACCGCGGATAAATAAAACTAAACAACGTGTTGGTAACGCAGCAAGTGGTTTAAGTAACCTCATGTTGTACATGCCCCTACGTTATGTTTAGTGAATAGATACCATGTATTTAAAGACTTACTTTAAGATTTTAAACGCATGATTAAAAGGTGAGCTAAAGATACCTTAATTAACCCTGTAATTCTATTGCTATTGAGTTTGTTTAGTCGATTTAGCTGATTTGTTTGGGCGTTTTTTAAATGGTGGCGGTTTAGGGGCACCGGGTTTGCAGCGTTCATTAATTTTACGCCACAACTTTGTTAGTTGTTTGGTTAATTCTTCATTGGACTGTTCATCAATGCCACTTTTTACCATCAACACAATATCTATATTATCGAGAGTATGTTGGTTTAAACGAAAACTTTCGCGAGCAAGACGTTTAATACGGTTTCGTTGACATGCCTTTTTTACACGTTTTTTAGCAACAGTAAGGCCTAACCTAGGTTTTGACTGGTCACTTGGTTTTGCTAATAAAGTAAAGAAAGGAGTTGCAGCCCGAGCGGGTTCATTAAATATGCGAGAGTAATGCGAGGGAGTTAACAGACGTAACTCCCTGCCAAAGCTAAAGTCTTCCACTTATAAATTAAGCAGAAAGAACTTTGCGGCCTTTAGCACGGCGACGAGCTAATACTTTACGGCCATTTACAGTTGCCATACGAGCACGGAAACCGTGTGTACGTTTGCGTTTTAAAACGCTAGGTTGAAAAGTTCTTTTCATAACAATCTCATCCGATCGGTTAAAGTTAAAACATCCTATGCAGGTCGCGATCCTGGCACAGGTGCCATTGCGAGCGCGAGATATTATAGATGAAGTGACGAAAAGTCAATCATAATAGAGCGCGTAAAGCATGTTTATTTATGATCAATTTTCATGATCCGATAGGATCATCATAAATAAGAAGTTTTCCACAGCCCCTGTATAAAAAGTGAATAAAAGCATGGGAAAAGTAAATTAGATCATAAATTATAGTCGCGATCTGCTGCCAGTTTTGTTATGATCTCTAATCAGGCTTTAAAATAAAAAGCTATTTAAATCAGTCTGTTATTATATTTATACATCGATATCAACAATTTTATAAAAATCAATCTTTTACTTGTGGATAAAGTGCATTCATAATAGTCGGTCTTGGGCTGCTTATTGAGCCATTTAAACGCAATACAGGTGTGATTTTTGAATCATTATTGATGTGCGGGAATAAAAATTATATCTCTGGGAGTTTTACTGTGTATCTGTCGGTTTGGCAAAGTTGTTTATATGTATTGCAAGATGAATTGCCTTCGCAGCAATTTAGTATGTGGGTCAGACCACTTCAAGCAGAAAGTACCGAAGATACCTTGACGATTTATGCGCCTAATCGTTTTGTACTTGATTGGGTAAGAGAAAAATACCTAAATAGAATAAATGAGTTACTGGTTGAAATTTGTGGTGTAGAAGCCCCTGAATTACGCTTTGATGTAGGCAGCAAGCCGCTATTAAATGCACAAGCTGCGCCGGTAGTTGAAACACAATCAGCACCAAGTACGCAAGCAACGGCAAAACAACAACCACGAGAACAAAAACCAGTTGTTGAGCCCGCTCCTAAATCGGGTTATAAATCAAACATTAAAGAAAACTATACCTTTGACAGTTTTGTTGAGGGTAAATCTAACCAATTAGCAAAAGCGGCTGCCACTCAGGTAGCAGATAATCCTGGCTCTGCATTTAACCCTGTTTTTATTTACGGTGGTACGGGCTTAGGTAAAACGCATTTATTACATGCGGTAGGCAACGGTATTATGGCCAATAAGCCAGATGCTAAAATTGTGTACATGCATTCAGAACGCTTTGTGCAAGACATGGTTAAAGCACTGCAAAATAATGCGATCGAAGAGTTTAAGCGTTATTACCGCAGTGTTGATGCACTCATGATTGATGACATTCAATTTTTTGCTAATAAAGAACGTTCACAAGAAGAGTTCTTTCATACCTTTAATGCATTATTAGAAGGTAACCAGCAAATTATTTTAACCTCTGACCGTTATCCTAAAGAGATAGAAGGGGTTGAAGATCGCCTTAAATCTCGTTTTGGTTGGGGATTAACTATCGCGATTGAGCCGCCAGAGCTTGAAACACGCGTTGCCATTTTGATGAAAAAAGCCCAGCAAAGTAAAATTAATTTACCGCATGAAGTGGCATTTTTTATCGCTAAAAAATTACGTTCAAACGTACGTGAACTTGAAGGGGCTTTAAACCGTGTAATTGCTAATGCAAACTTTACCGGCCGCCCAATTTCTATCGACTTTGTAAAAGAAGCACTGCGTGATTTACTCGCACTGCAAGATAAACTAGTCACCATAGACAATATTCAACGTACGGTAGCAGAATACTATAGAATACGTGTGTCTGATTTACTGTCTAAGCGCCGCAGTCGCTCTATAGCAAGGCCGCGCCAAGTTGCCATGGCATTATCTAAAGAACTCACTAATCACAGCTTACCTGAGATTGGGGATGCCTTTGGTGGGCGTGACCATACAACAGTACTGCACGCGTGTCGCAAAGTTAAATCATTACGTGACGAAAGCCACGAGATTAAAGAAGATTACCAAAATTTAATAAGAACATTGTCATCTTAGGGCTGACTTTATTATGCAAATAACAATATCAAGAGAACAATTTTTAAAACCATTGGTGCAAGTATCGGGTGCCATAGAGCGTAAGCATACGTTACCTATTTTATCTAACGTATTACTCGTGGTAGAAAATGGCCAGCTTTCAATGACAGGGACCGACCTTGAAATTGAATTAGTGGCGAGCGTGTTTGTAGGTGATGATGTTGCCGATACCAAGCTCACATTACCGGCTAAAAAATTACTCGATATTTGTAAAAGTTTACCGGATGGTTCTGATCTTACTTTAAGCTTGCAAGACCATCAGCTACTTTTAACCAGTGGTAAAAGTCGTTTTTCATTGACCACATTAGCGGCTGAAGATTTTCCTAATTTAGAGCAGTGGGATGGTGAGGTTGAGTTTCAACTAACGCGTTTAGAGTTGCGTAAATTACTTGAAAGCACGCACTTTTCAATGGCAAACCAAGATGTGCGTTATTACTTAAACGGCATGTCGTTTGAAGTTGATAACAGCGATATAAAAACAGTCGCCACTGATGGGCACCGTTTAGCGATTGCACAAAAGCAACTAGGTCAGTCATTAAATACACAGCGCCAATTAATTATACCGCGCAAAGGCGTGCAAGAAATTATGCGCCTAATGGTGGCCGACCAAGAGTTAGTGACTATTCAGTTTGGTGCTAATCACATCCGTATTATTGATATTGAGTTTACTTTTACGAGTAAATTAGTTGATGGCCGTTTCCCTGATTACCGCCGTGTTTTACCACGCGGTGGCGATAAAGTTATTACAGCAAACAGAGAATGGTTACGTAATGCATTTCAACGCGTATCGATTTTATCGAACGAAAAATTTCGTGGTGTACGTTTAAATTTATCAAATGGTTTATTAAAAATTACGGCTAACAACCCAGAGCAAGAACAAGCGGAAGAAGTAGTTGAAGTAATGTACGAGGGCGATGACCTAGAAATAGGGTTTAATGTGTCTTACGTGCTTGATGTATTAAATACATTAAAAACTGAAGATGTGTTATTTACACTTGCCGATTCAAATAGCAGTGCACTAATAGAAGGTGCAGGCGATGAAGAAGCGATGTACGTCGTTATGCCTATGCGTTTATAAGATTATAAATACATAATGAGCTTAAGTCATTTGAGCCTCAAATATTTTCGTAATATTGAGGCGCTGACGCTAGAACCAGTTAATGGCGTTAATATAATTTATGGTGAAAACGGCAGCGGAAAAACCAGCCTTTTAGAGGCTATATATTACCTTTCTCACGGCAAATCTTTTCGAACTTCTAAACATAAAAGTATTATTGCACACCAGCAAGATCAGTTTGTTATTCATGGCCGCAAAGCGTTATACGATTTATCTATCCCTATTGGTATTAGTAAAACCCAAGCGGGTGAAACCAATTTAAAAATCCAGGGTAAGGCGAGTCGAAAAGTATCTGAACTTGCCCAGTTAATGCCGGTACAAATAATAACACCAGAAAGCTACTCACTATTTTTTGGCGGTCCTAAGGAGCGCAGAAAGTTTTTAGACTTAGGTTTGTTCCACGTGGAACATGAGTTTTTTTTCTTATGGCAATCGTTTAATAAAGTGCTTAAACAACGCAACGCCTTATTAAAATCTAAGCCTAAGAATTATTTTGACCAAATCAAGTTTTGGGACAAAGAATTTGTTAGACTGGCAGAACAAATAAATAAATTAAGAATCGCGTATATAACTAGGTTTAAGCAGCAATTTTTTGATAAAATGTGTGCAGAATTAACGCTAATACGCGATTTAGAAATTAGCTTCAATGCGGGCTGGAAAGAGAGTGAATCTCTTTGTGATGCGTTAGAGCAAAGTTTTGAGCGAGATGCTCGCCAAGGCTTTACAAGTAAAGGCCCTCATAAGGCTGATTTTAGTTTTAGTGTCGCTGGCAGCAGTGTTGAGAATGTATTCTCACGCGGGCAATTAAAGTTATTGTTGTATGCGTTAAAAGTAACGCAAAATAGCTTAATTGAGTCAGAGACAGATAAGCAATCAATATTGCTAATAGATGATCTACCTTCAGAACTAAGCGAAGATACAAAAGAGAAAGTGGGCCAGTTATTGACTCACTGTAGTTCTCAAATATTTATTTCTTCAATTTTATCTGAAAGTATTTCTGCTGTGGTGGAACCCATGCAACGAGAACTAAAAATGTTCCACGTGAAACATGGCAACCTAATAACAAGATAAGTGGGATTAACCATGTCTGAGAATTATGATTCGTCGAGTATTAAAGTACTTAAAGGATTAGATGCAGTAAGAAAGCGTCCTGGTATGTATATAGGGGACACCGATGATGGTACGGGCTTACACCACATGGTGTTTGAGGTCGTTGATAACTCTATCGATGAGGCCTTAGCGGGTCACTGTGATGATATTTATGTCACTATTCACTTAGACGGTTCGGTATCTGTAAGAGATAACGGCCGTGGTATTCCTACTTCTATACATGAAGAAGAAGGTGTATCTGCAGCTGAAGTAATTATGACGGTGCTACACGCCGGTGGTAAGTTTGATGATAACTCTTATAAAGTATCAGGTGGCTTACACGGTGTTGGTGTATCGGTAGTAAATGCATTATCAGAAAAATTAAAACTAACCATTCGTCGTGAAGGTAAACTTCATGAGCAGTTTTACACTATGGGTGTACCTGATGCACCACTAGCTGTAATTGGTGATTCTGAAACAAATGGTACTGAAATTCGTTTTTGGCCAAGTGGCGAAACGTTCACTAACCTTGATTTTCATTACGATATTTTGGCAAAGCGTTTACGCGAGCTGTCGTTTTTGAATTCAGGTGTAAGTATCATATTAAGCGATGAGCGCGAAGAAAATAAAAGCGACCACTTTAAGTACGAAGGCGGTATCAGAGCATTCGTTGAATACCTAAACCGCAATAAAACACCAGTGCATAAAGGGGTATTCCATTTTACTCACGAACGTGAAGAAGATGGTATTAGTGTAGAAGTATCAATGCAGTGGAATGATGCATTCCAAGAAAACATTTACTGTTTCACAAATAATATTCCTCAACGTGATGGTGGTACTCACTTAGCTGGTTTTAGATCGGCGCTAACGCGTACGCTCAATAACTACATGGAAAAAGAAGGCTTTAACAAAAAAGCTAAAACAACCAGTAATGCAACGGGCGATGATGCGCGTGAAGGCTTAACTGCAGTTGTGAGTGTTAAAGTACCTGATCCAAAGTTCTCATCACAAACAAAAGACAAGCTAGTTTCTAGCGAAGTTAAGTCGGCAGTTGAGCAAGCAATGGCTGAAAAATTCACTGAGTTTTTATTGGAAAACCCATTGGATGCAAAAATTGTTGTTGGCAAAATTATTGATGCAGCACGCGCCCGTGAAGCAGCGCGTAAAGCGCGTGAAATGACACGTCGTAAAGGCGCTATGGACTTAGCTGGTTTACCAGGTAAATTAGCTGATTGCCAAGAAAAAGATCCAGCCCAATCTGAACTATACATAGTGGAGGGTGACTCAGCTGGCGGTTCAGCCAAGCAGGGTCGTAACCGTAAGAATCAAGCGATTCTTCCGCTTAAAGGTAAAATCTTAAACGTAGAAAAAGCACGTTTTGATAAAATGCTTTCTTCACAAGAAGTGGCAACGCTAATTACTGCATTAGGTTGTGGTATTGGCCGTGACGAATATAACCCAGAAAAACTACGTTACCACCGTATCATCATCATGACCGATGCCGACGTGGATGGCTCTCACATTCGTACCTTGCTACTAACGTTCTTCTACCGTCAAATGCCGGAAATTGTTGAACGTGGTTACATTTATATTGCTCAGCCACCTCTTTATAAAGTGAAAAAAGGTAAGCAAGAGCGCTATATTAAAGATGACCCTGCATTAGTTGATTACCTTACATCTTTAGCGCTAAGTAATGCTGCTCTTTACACGAGTGATAGTGCAGAAGCGGTTGATGGTGAAGCGTTAGAAGCAATCGTTCATGATTACCAAAACACGGTTAAAGTTATCGAGCGCTTAAAGCGTAAGTATCCAAACACAGTGATGAACCGTTTGATTTACCAAAGCGAGCTGAAAAAAGAAGACCTTTCAGACGAGGCTAAGGTAATTGCTTGGACCAAAGAGCTTGTTGATGACTTAGTTGCGCGTGATGAAGATGCAACTATTTTCCACGCAGGTACTGAACACGATACAGAGCGTAATTTATATTACCCTGTTGTGAATATTCGTCAGCATGGTGTGGATAAAGCGCATGTACTTCATTATGACTTTATTACTTCAAGAGATTACCAACGTATTGCTGTAACAGGTAAAAATATTGCTAATATCATCACTGAGGGTGCTTACATCCAACGCGGTGAAAAAACAAAACCTGTTGATAACTTTGTGGATGCATTGGAATGGTTGATCGCAGAATCTAAGCGTGGGATCTATATTCAACGCTATAAAGGACTAGGTGAAATGAACCCAAATCAACTTTGGGAAACCACCATGGATCCAAGCGCACGCCGTATGTTGCAAGTGACGATTGAAGATGCTGTTGCAGCGGATCAATTATTTGCCACGTTAATGGGCGATCAAGTTGAGCCTCGTCGTGAGTTCATAGAAACGAATGCACTGCGTGTGGTTAACTTAGACGTATAATTAAATTATGCTAATCACAAAAAAGGAGCCTTAGGCTCCTTTTTTATTTTCTCAATTGCACAAACTGCTTAAAACCTGAGTGTGCACAAGGTATACTGAGGGTAATTTTCACGCTACTTCTCAGATAGTAAAAAGCCAAAATATGCAAAAATATGACGTTAAAACCTTTCAAGGTTTGATCCTGGCTTTACAGGATTATTGGGCACAGCAAGGCTGTGTCATTATTCAACCACTTGACATGGAAGTGGGCGCAGGGACATTTCACCCGCAAACATTTTTAAAATCAATTGGCCCAGAGCCTATGTCGAGCGCTTACGTTCAACCGTGTCGTCGACCTACCGATGGTCGTTACGGTGAAAACCCAAACCGCTTACAACATTACTACCAATTCCAAGTTGTGTTAAAGCCATCTCCAGATAATATCCAAGAGCTTTATTTAGGCTCTTTAGCGGCGATGGGCATTGATACCCTTACTCACGAAGTGCGCTTTGTAGAAGATAACTGGGAGTCACCAACGCTGGGTGCATGGGGACTGGGCTGGGAAATTTGGTTAAATGGCATGGAAGTAACGCAGTTTACCTACTTCCAGCAAGTGGGCGGCTTAGAATGCTCACCGGTCACAGGTGAAATTACCTACGGCCTAGAGCGTTTAGCAATGTATATTCAAGGCGTAGATAGCATTTACGACTTAGTATGGGCAGACGGTCCATTAGGGCGCGTAACCTACGGTGATGTATTCCATCAAAACGAAGTAGAGCAGTCTACTTATAATTTTGAACATGCAAACGTAGAAGACTTATTTGCACAGTTTGATAAGTGCGAAGCAGAAAGCCAAAAGTTAATTGAAGCAAACTTACCATTACCTGCCTACGAGCAAGTAATGAAAGCATCGCACGCATTTAACTTATTAGACGCACGTCATGCTATTTCGGTGACCGAGCGTCAACGTTACATTTTACGCGTTCGTGCATTATCAAAAGCGTGTGCACAAAGTTATTACGATGCACGTGAAGCGCTTGGTTTCCCGCTGTGTAAGGATAAGTAAGCATGTCAGCAGAAAATTTATTAGTAGAAATTGGCACCGAAGAATTGCCACCAAAATCACTTCGTAAATTAGCCGAAGCCTTTGCTGCAAACTTAACAGCAGAACTTGAAAGCTTAGAACTTGCTCACCAAGGTGTGAGCTGGTATGCATCACCTCGTCGTTTAGGTTTACAAGTAAAAGCGCTAGACGCTAAACAACAAGACAAAGAAGTTGAAAAACGCGGCCCTGCAACTAAAGCGGCATTTGACGCTGAGGGCAACCCAACCAAAGCAGCCATGGGTTGGGCTCGTGGTTGTGGAATTGAAGTAAAAGATGCGCAAACACTCGAAACCGATAAAGGCGCATGGTTATTACATATTGCTAAAGTAGCAGGGCAAGAAACCAAATTACTAATGGCTGATGCAATTAGTAAAGCGCTTGCTAAATTACCTATTCCTAAACCAATGCGTTGGGGCGCGAATAAAACACAATTTATTCGCCCTGTGCATACAGTCACTATTCTACTGGGTAGTGAACTAATAGAAGGTGAGATACTGGGTAAGCAAGTGAGCAATCAACTGCAAGGCCATCGTTTTCATCATCCAGAAAAAATTAGCATTAACCATGCTGATGATGTGTTTGACGTACTTAAATCAGCTTACGTGATAGCTGACTACGAACAGCGTAAAGAACAAATTCGTGCGCAAATAGAAGACGCCGCAAAAGCAGTTAATGCCGTAGTTGCTATGGATGAAGATTTACTTGAAGAAGTTACTTCATTGGTTGAATGGCCAGTAACGCTAACAGCTACATTTGAAGAAGCATTTTTAGATGTGCCAGCCGAAGCGCTTATTTACACCATGAAAGACGATCAAAAATACTTTCCGTTATTAGATCAAAACGGCAAACTTTTAAATAAGTTTTTGTTTGTTTCTAACATCGAAAGTAAAGATCCAAGTGTGGTTATTTCTGGTAACGAAAAAGTAGTGCGCCCGCGTTTAGCTGATGCGCAGTTCTTCTTTGAAACAGATAAAAAGAAAACACTTGAAAGCCGACTTGAGTCGCTAGACAGCGTTTTATTCCAAAAGCAGTTGGGCACACTTAAAGATAAGTCACAGCGTATTAGTGAACTTGCCGGTTACATTGCAGAGCAACTAGGTGCAGATAAAGCACTAGCAGCGCGTGCTGGCTTATTAAGTAAAACCGATTTAATGACCGAAATGGTGATGGAATTTACCGACGTACAAGGTGTAATGGGAATGCATTACGCACGTCATGACGGTGAAGCTGAAGATGTCGCTGTTGCGCAAAACGAGCAGTACATGCCACGCTTTGCCGGCGATAACTTACCAACGAGTTTGATCAGCTGTGCAGTGGCTATTGCAGATAAGTTTGACACGCTGGTGGGTATTTTTGGTATAGGCCAAGCACCAAAAGGTGATAAAGACCCATTTGCACTTCGTCGTGCGGCTATTGGTGCATTACGTATCATGGTAGAAAAGCAGCTACCACTTGATATTTTAGACCTGGTTGCTAAATCACAAACCTTGTTTGGTGAAAAGCTAACCAACCTAAATGTATCGACCGATGTATTCGAATTTATGCTAGGGCGTTTCCGTGCTTGGTATCAAGATGAAGGCATTGAGGTAGATGTAATTCAAGCGGTACTTGCGCGCCGTCCAACGAAGCCTGTTGATTTTGATCGACGAGTTAAAGCCGTAAGCCATTTCCGCACTCTAGACGCCGCAGAATCGCTTGCAGCCGCTAATAAGCGTGTAAGTAATATTCTGGCTAAAAACAACATTACAACGCAAGGTGATGTTGATCAGAGCTTACTAAGTGACGACGCAGAAAAAGTACTGGCTGCGCAAGTTGCAAAATTTGCAACCGACTTAGCGCCACTATACAGTGATGGAAACTACCAAGAGGCATTAAGCCAATTAGCTGGTATTCGTGACAGTGTTGATAACTTTTTTGACAATGTCATGGTAATGGCCGACGATGAAGCGGTTAAGCAAAACCGCCTTGCGCTTTTAAGCCAGCTTAGCGGGTTATTTTTAGAAATTGCAGATATTTCTGTATTACAAAAATAACAGCCAATAGCTATTTAAAAAGCCAGCATTATGCTGGCTTTTTAGTGTTTTATTTATATTAGTTAATAGAGGATTCACCATGAAGCTCCCAATGAAACGCATTTTCACGTTAGCCTTAGTGGGCCTATTGAGTGCCTGTACCAGCCAAATTTCAATTAACGACGTGTTGCCGCAGCAAGAATTGGATCGCAGTATTTATTTAAGAGGGGACTTCACATTATGGGATGCCGAACCTCAATATCAATTTAAACAAGTCGGCCCTGCGCTTTACCAAGCCCAAGTTAGGTTTTCGACCCCAGGCAAAGTGTACGAATTTAAAATAGCGGATGCAGATTTTAGTGAAGGTTTTAACTGTGGCTACAGCGATTCACAGCCATCAGGGCAAAGCCTAACACTCGGCCAATCAACACGCGCCGACTGTAATACCATTTATAATTACTTTAGCTACACACCAGCGATTAAAGGCTCCTACATAGTCAGCATTGATTTTAGTGACTACGATGAGCCGCAAGTGACGATAACGAAGAAGTAAAAGCTGTAAGTCATCAGCCGTCAGTCGTTAGTTTAAAGATAAAATAAAAAACCGTGCTTGATTTAACAAACACGGTTTTTTTAATTTTGAGCTGATAGCTGATAGCTGATAGCTGATAGCTGATAGCTGATAGCTGATAGCTGATAGCTGATAGCTGATAGCTGATAGCTTTACAACCCTTTCTTCACCACATATCTATATGGTGACTCTTCAACTTCTTTAGCCACTAGCGTGTGATCCATGAACGTACAAAAGCTGGGTATATCACGGGTAGTTGAGGGGTCGTCGGCAATAATAAGCAGTGTTTCACCCTCGCTCATTTTGCGAATTGCAGCGCGCACCATCATCACAGGTTCTGGGCAGCGAAGGCCGATAGCATCTAATTGGTGATCGGGGTTATCAAAGCTCATAAAAATTACCTGTAAAAATAGTCGTGGCTTGGTTAGGTCGGGTAGTTTAGCGCAAATAAAGCTGTTGGTTAACTATTTTACGTATAACAAAACAGCCCAACTTATTAATAGATAATCTGAGATAAATTTAATGCACCCGCTCACATTATTCATTTTAAACCTGCAAAAGCGGGTGGTATAAAAAAGGCGAACTAACTTGCGCTAGTTCGCCTTTTAATCACCAAGCTGGTTTTACATGTTAAAAACTAATTAGTCTTGAACACGTTCAAATACAGTAGCAATACCTTGGCCTAAACCAATACACATAGTCGCTAAACCGTATTTTGCGTTTTTGTCTTCCATTAAGTGAATAAGTGAGGTGCTAATACGCGAACCCGAACAACCCAGCGGGTGACCCAGTGCGATAGCGCCGCCATTTAAATTCACTTTTTCGTCAACCACATCCGCTAAACCTAAGTCTTTAAGTACGGGTAATGATTGTGCTGCGAATGCTTCGTTAAGTTCAGCAACATCGATGTCATCAATAGTAATACCAGCTTGTGCCAATGCTTTTTTACTTGCTGGTACTGGGCCGTAACCCATGATTGATGGATCGCAACCGGCAACGGCCATCGCGCGAATATATGCACGAATTGGTAAGCCAAGTTCTTTTGCTTTTTCTTCGCTCATCACTAACATAGCTGATGCGCCATCAGAAAGTGCTGAAGACGTACCCGCTGTAACAGAACCCGTAGCAGGGTTAAATACTGGACGAAGTTGCGATAAGCCTTCAACGGTTGTTTCAGGGCGAATTACTTCATCATCTTCAACAAGGATAAGTGAACCGTCAGCATCGTGACCTTCCATTGCTAAAATTTCGCGGCGGAAACGCCCTTCAACTGTTGCAGCATGTGCACGTTGATGCGAGCGGTAAGCAAACTCATCTTGTTGCTCACGGCTAATACCGTGAATAGTAGCAAGGTACTCAGCAGTTAAACCCATAGAGCCAGATGCTTGTGCAATTGATGTAGCTAAGCCTGGGTGAAAGTCGTTACCGTGAGTCATAGGTACGTGGCCCATGTGCTCAACACCACCAATTAGGTAAGTATCGCCAGCGCCAGTCATAATAGCGCGAGCAGCATCATGCAATGCTTGCATTGATGAGCCACATAAACGGTTAACTGTGGTTGCTGGCACTGAATGTGGAATGCCTGCAAGTAGAGATGCGTTACGTGCAACGTTAAAGCCTTGCTCTAAAGTTTGCTGTACACAACCCCAATAAATATCGTCAATTGACGCAGGGTCAACTGCTGGATTACGTTCTAATAAGCCTTTCATTAAATGAGCGCTTAAGTCTTCCGCACGTTTGTTTTTAAATACGCCGCCTTTTGAGCGACCCATTGGTGTGCGGATACAATCTACAATTACTGGATTATTCATGATATTAACCTTCCACCTTATAGAAAACACGGCCTTCTTCAGCCCACTTGCGAGTTTGCTCTGATACTTGGTAAATCGCACCTAGGTGAGCGTATTTGTCTGCTGCTGCAACAAAATTAGCTAAACCTGTTTGATCTAAGTAACGGAACGCGCCGCCTCTAAATGGAGGGAAACCAACACCGTATACAAGTGCCATATCAGCTTCTTGAGGAGAAGCAACAATGCCTTCTTGTAAGCAAAGTAGCACTTCGTTGATCATTGGGATCATACAACGGTCAATGATTTCTTGTTTATCAAATTCTTTTGGTGCGTCTGTAATTGGTGCAAGTAGTTCAATCGCTGTTTGGTCATGCGATTTTTTAAGACGACCGCGACGGTCTGTTTCATACTTGTAAAAACCTGCTTTGTTCTTTTGACCAAAACGTTTTTCGTTAGCAAAAACAGTCACTGGATCTTTCTCTGCACGTGCCATACGTTCAGGGAAGCCGTCTGCCATTACGCCAGTACAATGGAAAGCAGTATCAATACCGACTACATCAAGTAGGTAAGCCGGACCCATAGGCCAGCCAAATACGTTTTCCATGACTTTATCTACTTTTGCAAAGTTAGCGCCTTCAACCACTAATTTGCTAAAGCCTGCAAAGTAAGGGAATAAAACACGGTTTACAAAAAAGCCTGGGCAATCGTTAACAACAATCGGCGATTTACCTAGTTTAAGTGCGTAATCAACTACGGCATTAATGGTTTTATCTGAGGTTTTTGCACCACGGATAATTTCTACTAATGGCATTTTTGGTACTGGGTTGAAAAAGTGCATACCACAGAAGTTTTCTGGTTTTTCAAGTGCTTCTGCAAGTAGGTCAATACAAATAGTCGATGTATTTGACGTGAGCACAGTGCCTTCTGGCATATTCTTTTCAAGATCAGCAAGTACGGCTTGCTTCACTTTAGGGTTCTCTACTACCGCTTCAACAATAATGTTGGCGTTTTGTAGGTCTGCATCGTTAAGCGTTGGTTTGATTTTGCTAAGCGTTGCTAGCATTTTTTCCATTGGCATATGGCCGCGCTTAACTTTTGCACCTAATAGCTTAGACGCTTCACCCATACCTAAATCAAGTGCATCCTGTTGGATGTCTTTCATGATGATTGGTGTACCTTTATAAGCAGATTGGTATGCAATACCGCCGCCCATAATACCTGCGCCTAATACAGCAGCTTGTTTAATTTCTACATCGCTGTGCTTAGCAAATTTACGTGCTTTACCTTTAATGTATTGATCCGCTAAAAAGATACCTGTTTGCGCGGCTGCTTCGTTGGTACGAGCAAGCTTTGCAAAGTTGGCATTTTCAATTGCCATTGCTTCGGCGCGTGAGCAGTTTGCTGCCGCTTTAATAGTGCGAACGGCCATAACTGGAGCAGGATAGTGGCCTTTGGTTTTACCCATTACCATACCTTCTGCCATTGCAAAGCTCATGCCTTGCTCAACACGGTTTAATTTAAGCGGTTGTAATTTTACAGCGCGTTTTGCTTGCCAATCTAGCTTGCCAGCAATCGCTAATTCTAATGTTGCTATACTTGACTCTTGTAGTTTGTTGGCACTAACTACTGCGTCAAACGCACCTACTTTAAGGGCATCAGCTGCGCGATTTTCGTTACCTGTGGTGATCCACATCATCGCGTTATCGGCGCCAATAATGCGCGGAAGGCGGACTGTGCCGCCAAATCCAGGCATTATGCCTAATTTAACTTCTGGTAAACCCATTTTTGCTGAGTCACTTGCAACACGATAATCGGTAGCAAGTGCCCACTCACAGCCGCCGCCAAGCGCCAAGCCGTTTATAACACTTAGTGTTGGAAATGGTAAATCTTCAATTGCATCAAAAACGTCAGTTGCATTTTTGATCCACGTTACTAATTCTGCTTCAGGTTTAGTAAAAGTAGGTAAAAATTCGAAGATATCGGCACCAATAATAAAGTGGTCTTTATCACTGGTAAAAATCATGCCTTTAATATCAGCGTTAGCGGCTAATTCTTTTAATGCTGCCGCGCAATCTGAAAGAGTTTGTTGAGATAATGTGTTTACAGAACCTGTAGCACAAAACTTAAACTCGGCGATGTTTTCCTTCACGAAGCTAACTTCAAAGGAATCGCTTTTATATAACATTATTATTCTCCCTAGTTGATGAACTAAGACTGGTACGATGAGTTCATATTCAGACCAGTGTGCTTGCTTTAAATTAAAAATGCAACGAAAAATTTATCTTGGTTACAAACGTCTGGTTAAAATATAGCTGGTTTGGTGCTAAGGTGGGTTTGAAAGTTTTCTTTATTCATTTTATTGCGCTGTCTTAGTGTTCATAGCTTGGGTTTTATTAGAATAAATAGTACAGCTGTGTATGTGCTGTTGTTTACTTACTCTTCGCCACACTTCGTCAGCCTTGAAGGTTACTATGCCCTAAAGGACATTATGAAAAAATACTTATTAAGCGTAGCGGCAGCGACTCTATTTTTCTCTTTCCCCTCTGCCAACGCGAAAACTGATGTTGATGCATTTTTAGACGCTGAAAAACAGGCGCGCTATGGCAATTATCAAAATTTTAAAGAAGCGGTGGATTCATTGTCTCATCCGCTTAAACCGTATGTTGAAAAAGCCTATTGGGAACGTTACCCCAGCTTAGCCCACCAAACAGAGATAGAAAATTTTCTCACTGTTTATGAACATACGCCATTAGAGTGGCCAGTGCGTAAAGCATGGTTAAACTATTTAAAACGCAGAAATCAAAAAGCAGCGTTTATTAAAAACTACCGTGAAACCTCTGACAGTGAGCTTACTTGTACCCACCTTACTTTTCAGCTTGATCTTGGTGCGCCTAAAAAAGCAATACTCAATCAGGTAACCGACTTATGGACAGTGGGTGAGTCGCAGCCAAGTGAATGCGATGGCCTTTTTAAACGCTGGCGTCAAAATGGTTATTTAACGCCCGATGTTGTTTGGCAACGTGTCACTTTAGCGGCACAAGGCGGGTCTTATCGTTTACTGCCTTATTTAAAAACATTGTTGCCAGCCAATGAGCGCTACTTAGCCGATTTATACTCAAAAGTAAGACGTGACCCAAGTGCAGCGGCGGGATTATACCGCTATAAGCGCAAAACAGTGAAAGAGGGTGAAATAGCGCTTTATGGTATTAAGCGTTTAATTTGGCGTGATAAAGAGTTGGCATTAAAGGCATGGCAAAAAATTGAGGGGTTATTTGATTACACTGATGATGAAAAAGCGGATGTATATTATACCTTTGCGCTTTCATTGGCGTCGAGCGGCCATAGCCAAGCTAGCTTCTATTTAAATAAAGTACCCAAAGAGCGCCAAGATCGTAAATTAATGCAATGGCAGTTAGCTAATCTACTCAAAACCCAAGATTGGGAGGGAATTGCGGCATTTTTTACAGGTAAAGAAAATCTTAGCTTAGGGCAACAGTATTGGCTTGCTTATAGTTATGACAAACGCGCAGATCATGAAAAAGCCAAGGCAATTTGGACTAAAGTGGCCGCTAATCGTGATTATTACGGCTTTTTAGCCGCTGCACGTTTGGGCATACCGGTTGACTTAAATGAGTTGCCCGTTAATGTAAATCAAGCTTTAGTAACAAGAGTGAGTAACGCACCGGGCTTTAAGCGTGCCAAAGCTTTGTATGAGTTAGAGCGCTTTACTGCTGCTCGACGAGAGTGGAATTATTTAACTGATACCTCAGCGGATGATGAAAAATTAGCTGCGTCGGTACTTGCAGCCGAGCTGGATTGGTTTGATAGTACTATATTCACCCTAGCAAAAATAAAAGCATGGGATTATGTGGATTTGCGTTTCCCTTTTGCATTTCAAGAAATGTTTGAGCGTTACAGCAAGCGAAGCAAAATTGACCTAACTTGGAGTATTGCTATTGCTCGTCGCGAAAGCTCATTTGCACCTGATGCGCGCTCCCATGCAAATGCACGCGGGTTAATGCAGCTATTACCGAGTACGGCAAAGTATATTAATAAAGGCACGGTTTCTAATCGTCGTTTGTATCAACCAAAAACCAACATTCGTCTTGGGACTCGTTATTTACAGTATTTAAAAAAGAAAAACCACGGCAATGAGGTGTTAGCTACAGCATCTTATAACGCTGGGTATCATCGTATTAAGCGTTGGTTACCAGAAGAAGCAATGCCGGCTGAGCTATGGGTTGAACTTATTCCTTACAGAGAAACCCGAGATTATGTAAAAAATGTATTTGCTTATCGGCAGGTTTATCATACTCGCCTTGGTCGGGAGGGAAACCTTCTAGCCCCCATATTAGAAATGACGATGGGCGGATAGTAAAAATAAATCTACAACCACAGAGGGATATTTACACAGTAAGTATCCCTCTTTTTTGAGCGCTTTGTGTATAAGTGGTAGACTCAAAGCAAGTTAAATTTAACAGATGGGTTTATTATGGAAAAATTAGCCGTTTTATACGCCGAACATATTGCAACATTGCAGCAGCGTACACGTACTATTTGTGAGCAAGAAGGGTTAGAAGGATTAGTCATTCATTCAGGCCAAGCTAAGCGCCAATTTTTAGATGATATGTATTACCCGTTTAAAGTTAACCCTCATTTTAAAGCGTGGCTACCGGTTATTGATAATCCACATTGCTGGATTGTGGTAAATGGTAGCGATAAGCCAAAACTTATTTTTTATCGCCCAATTGATTTTTGGCATAAAGTACCTGATGAGCCAAGAGATTTTTGGGCAGAATACTTCGATATTGAATTGTTATTACAACCCGATCAGGTTGAAAAGCTACTACCTTACGATAAAGCTAAATTTGCCTACATTGGTGAATACCTCGAAGTAGCACAAGCACTTGGCTTTAGTATTATGAACCCTGAGCCAGTACTTAACTATATTCATTACCACCGTGCTTATAAAACGCAATATGAACTTGAATGTTTACGTAATGCGAACCGTATTGCGGTTGATGGCCATAAAGCAGCGCGTGATGCGTTTTTTAATGGTGGTAGCGAGTTTGATATTCAGCAAGCTTACTTAATGGCAACGCGCCAAAGTGAAAACGAAATGCCATATGGCAATATTGTGGCACTTAACGAAAACTGCGCTATTTTGCACTACACCCATTTTGAGCCAAAAGC
This sequence comes from Pseudoalteromonas sp. 23_GOM-1509m, assembly GCF_000518425.1. Classification (NCBI taxonomy): domain Bacteria; kingdom Pseudomonadati; phylum Pseudomonadota; class Gammaproteobacteria; order Alteromonadales; family Pseudoalteromonadaceae; genus Pseudoalteromonas; species Pseudoalteromonas sp. 23_GOM-1509m. The sequence goes on along the minus strand of NZ_JADO01000022.1, from coordinate 19,215 downwards.
ACCACAAACGCATAATTCATTTTTAATTGATGCGGGCGCTAATTTTAATGGTTACGCTGCGGATATTACCCGTACCTACGACTTTAAAAAGCAGGGTGAGTTTGCTGACTTAGTTAACGCTATGACAGCGCATCAAATTGAGTTAGGAAAAAGCTTAAAGCCAGGTTTACTGTATGGCGATCTGCATATTGATTGCCATAACCGTATTGCTCAGCTATTAAGTGATTTTGATATTGTTAAACTACCTGCAGCGGAAATTGTTGAGCGTCAAATTACCTCAACTTTCTTCCCGCATGGCTTAGGGCATCATTTAGGTGCACAGGTTCACGATGTGGGTGGTTTTATGCGTGATGAAACAGGGGCACATCAAGCGCCACCAGAGGGTCATCCATTCTTGCGCTGTACTCGCTTAATTAAGAAAAACCAAGTGTTTACTATTGAGCCAGGTTTGTACTTTATTGACTCTTTATTGGGTGATTTAGCACAAACAGACAATAAGCAGTTTATTAACTGGGAAAAGGTCGAAGCGTTTAAACCTTTTGGCGGTATTCGTATCGAGGACAATATTATTGTTCACGAAGATAGCCTAGAAAATATGACGCGTAATTTATTACTCGACTAAATCCTTATTAAAGACGAGTTAGTCAATACGCGCTAAAATAAACGGATACAAAGGGGCCTTTTGGCCCCATTTTTTTAATTAAAGCCTAAGTAAGTGCTATGTCTGAATATAAATACCCAGCCGAAGCTGTATTTCATCAAGAAGAAATTAAAAAAAGTACCTTTATCGTTCATATAGGTCACACGCCCGATCTAAATGCTGCGAAAGCCTTTATTAAAAATATTGAAGAAAAATATAGTGATGCACGCCACAATTGTTGGGCACATGTTGCAGGTAACCCAGGTGGCAGCCATGTTTATGGCTTTTCTGATGACGGAGAGCCCAATGGCACCGCCGGTAAACCCATGCTCAATGTGCTAGTGGGCTCAGGCTTAGGTGAAGTGACCGCTGTGGTAACACGTTACTTTGGAGGTATAAAGCTCGGTACGGGTGGGCTGGTGCGTGCTTATGGTGGTTCACTCAATAATGCCTTAGCAAAACTACAAACCGTGGTGAAAGTGCCGAGTGCTGAGCTGGTGGGCTTTAGTGAATACAGTATGCAAGGGGCGATAGAGCAATACTTAAAAACCAACTTTCAGGTACTTAATATTGAAAAGCAGTTTACTGCAAATATTGAGTGGACTATTACCATTGATAGTCGCCAAGCGCAGCAAGCCATCAAAGATATTTTTGATTTAAGCCACGGCGCAGTTGAGTTAACAATCAAAGAGTAATAGTCTTACATTCATTCCATTTAATGATTAAACATTAAATTTCGAGTCATACAGTAGTTATTTTAATTTACTAATAAAAAAGCGATACGCTCAATGCAATTTCGTACCATCATAAAAATTCTTGGCCAATTGGTTGCGCTATTCAGTATTACTATGGTGCCACCAGCGCTAGTGTCTTTAATTTATAAAGATGGTGGAGGGGTGCCGTTTGTTTTAGCCTTTATATTCAGTGTTGTTATTGGCTTAATGGCTTATTACCCAAATAGGCATGAGCATGGCGATTTAAAAGCCCGCGAAGGCTTTTTAATCGTGGTTTTGTTTTGGCTGGTACTAGGCGCGTTTGCCTCCTTACCGCTGGTATTTTTACAAGAACCCAACCTCTCTTTGGCCGATGCCGTGTTTGAAGCCTTTTCTGGCTTAACCACTACAGGAGCTACCGTACTGACCGGCATAGAGTATCTGCCTAAATCGGTATTGTTTTATCGCCAACAATTACAGTGGTTTGGTGGTATGGGGATCATTGTATTAGCGGTAGCAATCCTGCCAATGCTTGGCGTAGGTGGTATGCAGTTGTATCGGGCTGAGATTCCAGGCCCCGTAAAAGATTCCAAAATGACCCCGCGTATAGCCGACACCGCTAAACACCTTTGGTATATTTATGTGTCTATTACCCTTGCATGTACTTTGGCGTATTGGAGCGCTGGCATGAATTGGTTTGATGCAATTTGCCATGCTTTTTCTACGGTGGCCATTGGTGGTTTTTCTACTTATGACGCTTCAATGGGGCATTTTGATAGCCCAGTAATTAACTTTATTTGTGTGTTCTTTTTAATTATCGCAGCCATTAACTTTTCTCTGCATTATGCTGCTGTAGCGAGTCGTAATATTAGTGTCTACATTCGTGACCCTGAATTCAAAGTGTTTCTATGTATTCAGCTCGCGCTGGTGGTGATTTGTTTCACGGTACTTTCATCTCACGATGTTTATGCCAATGGCGATGAAACCCTCGATCAGGCATTGTTTCAAGCTGTATCTATAAGCAGCACCGCAGGATTTGCCACAGATAACTTTTCTGCTTGGCCTTTGTTTTTACCTATTTTATTAATATTCTCTAGTTTTATTGGTGGCTGTGCTGGTTCAACTGGTGGCGGTATGAAAGTAGTGCGCGTGTTTTTACTTTATCTACAAGGGGTGCGAGAGCTAAACCGCTTAGTGCATCCTCGAGCTATATACTCTATAAAGTTAGGACGAAAGGCGCTACCAGATAAAGTAGTTGAAGCGGTATGGGGTTTTTTCTCGGCTTATGCACTAGTCTTTATTATTATTATGTTAGCGTTAATGGGCACCGGGTTAGACAATATAACGGCATTCTCAGCAACGGCAGCGTGTTTAAATAACCTTGGGCCTGGTTTAGGTGATGTTGCTTCTCATTATGGCGCTATTACCGATACTGCAAAATGGATATTAACCGTGGCAATGGTATTTGGTCGTTTAGAGATATTTACCTTACTTGTGCTATTTACCCCAACATTTTGGCGTGGATAACGTTATAAATATCAGGAAGGAAATATGCGAAAAACCAATTTGGAAAAGTTAAACCAAATCGTCACGGGTGGCATAGTTGATTTAGAAATCCTCACCCCCACGAGTAGCCGACGCGTAAAAACAGAGTTTATAGGCTTATTAGAAAATAAGTTTATTATTTTAAATTACCCCAATGCAAAACGGCTCCCCATGGCAAGTGATTATTTACGCGATGGTGTGATGGTGGTGGTAAGAGCGCTTATAGAGGGCAGTGGTGGGCATGTTTTAGCGTTTCGTCAGCAGCTTATGTCTGTAGCATCTCACCCGGCTAAGTTATTGTTTATCGACTATCCTTCACAAGTACAGCTATTTGAACTGCGCTCGCAAGCGCGTATACCGACGCTGTTTCCAGCCAAGTTAAAATTATCGGATGATCGCCCTTCCTTTGAAGGCGTTATAAAAGATATTTCGTTAACGGGTGTTATGTTTGATATTAAAACAACCCAAGAAATCGACGACATTAAAGATATGCGTTGCATCGTAGTGTTTGATGAAGATACAAAGCACGAAGGGCAAATATGCAGTGTGAAAAAACATGCTAAGGGCATATATTGCGGAATTCGATTATTTGCCAGTGAAGAGCAAATGAAAACCCTGATGGGGGATCACTTCATTGACCCTAGTGCACTTGAAGTTGAAATTGTATAAGGCCTGTTATCTTTCGACGCTGAACATTTTACAATTCTAAAATATCAACAAGCTCTAACATTTTCGCTCTTTTGCAACAAATAGCCATGTGTTGTTGTTATTTTTAAAAGCCATTTCAAATTTATTTTATAAATTCATTAAAAACAATTAGTTAAATATGTTTTTTATTCTAATTTTTTTGTTTATAACAAAATTAAACTCAATTCCTCCTCTTTTTTGTTTATTTAATCCTCTTTTTTAGCGGTTGCTCACCGACTGTGTGGGGTTTTTCTTAAACTCAACTCTTTGATTTTTATTGTTTTAATTTTATTGCCTTATCTACTGTTGCTAAAAAGCAACAAAATAACGAGTTAAATAGCGCCATTTTCAGCTAGTTGCTGGTTAATTTATTGAAAATTATGGTTTTTATATTTTTGGCATCGAAGTTGTAATAGTCAGGCTGTATAGAACGAAACGTGATTTAAAGTAAAACACTTAATCGCATAAAACATAAACTTTGAAGGAAGATTGATTATGAAAAGCATTAATAAAACTTTAGCACTTATCGCATTAGCTTCATCATCAGCCGCTTTTGCAGCAAGCGACTTTGACACGCTAGACGTTGACGGCAACGGCGCAATTAGTCAAAGCGAAGCATCGGTTGATGCAAAATTAATGAGCATGTTTTCAGAGCTTGATACTGACCAAAACGGTGAGTTATCAAAACAAGAGTTCTCTAAAGCATAACCCTAAGCTATTAAAGTTTTGGGAGTTAAAAGCTCCCTCATTATTTAAACGATTTTAAGGAATACTCATTATGAAAACATTACACAAAACATTTGCACTTATCGCTCTTGCTTCTTCATCAGCTGCCTTTGCAGCGAGCGACTTTGACACACTAGATACCGACGGTAACGGCGCTATTAGCCAAAGCGAAGCATCGGTTGATGCAAAATTAATGAGCATGTTCTCAGAGCTTGATACTGACCAAAACGGTGAGCTATCAAAAGAAGAATTTTCGAAAGCATAAGATAAGGCTAAGTATATTCTGAGTTGCCAAAGACAGCCTAAATAGGCAAGGAAGCCTATGAAAGAGAATAACAAGGACCGTGATAGCTAGACACAATTTTTTGATAAACCATTGCATTACATTTTGAAGGATTAAATTATGAAAACATTACATAAAACATTTGCACTTATCGCGCTAGCTTCTTCATCAGCTGCTTTTGCAGCAAGCGACTTTGACGCGCTTGATAATGATGGTAACGGCGCTATTAGTCAAAGTGAAGCCGCTGTAAACGCTGATTTAACAGCCGCATTTACTGAGCTTGATACTGACGGTAATGGTGAGCTTTCTAAAGCTGAGTTTGCAAACTTTTAATTTTTGACTTTTTTCATTGCACAGGGATCTCAGAAAAGGATTTCCCTCTTATAGGAGACTTATTATGAAAGCATTAAACACAACACTTGCGATTTTAGTATTAGCGTCATCATCAGCAGCTTATGCAGCGGTAGATTTTGCCTCTTTTGATAGTAATGGCGACGGTGTAATTAGTCAGCAGGAAGCTGCGTCTAATAAACAACTAATGAATATTTTTGATGACTTAGATACTGACGGAAATGGTGAACTTTCTAAAGAAGAGTTTGCAAGAGTACAATAAGTATTACCCCATCATACTCCACTAAAGCCGCTTAATAGTCAGCGGCTTTTTTGTGTTTGTTGATTACTTAACTCAAGCAGTTTAATTATAGAAAAATAGCGCTAACTTGGAATAACTTTTCAACCACGTTAATGTGCTTTTTATCAATTAAGAACATGATTACATGATCGCCTGACAAAATAATTGTATCGTCATGGGCAATCAGTACATCGTCATTTCGCACAATTGCACCTATTGTGGTACCTGCAGGCAATTTAATATCGGCAATTGCGCGACCTACCACTTTAGAGGTATTTTCATCACCATGGGCAACCGCTTCTATGGCTTCTGCAGCTCCTTTACGCAACGAGTACACGTTTACAATATCACCACGGCGCACGTGAGTCAGCAATGCAGAAATAGTCGCTTGTTGTGGTGAAATCGCAATATCAATTTCGCCGCCCTGTACTAAATCAACGTAAGCGCCTCGTTGAATAAGTACCATGGTTTTTTGTGCCCCCATGCGTTTTGCGAGCATAGCCGACATTATATTTACTTCATCGTCGTTGGTAACGGCAATGAAAACATCAACCTGTTCAATGTGTTCTTCAGAGAGCAGCTCCTGATCGGATGCATCACCACAAAATACCACGGTGTTGTCGAGCATTTCAGAAAGCTGTTCGGCACGCTCTTTACTTCGCTCTAGTAACTTAACGCTGTGGTTTCTTTCCAGTGAACGGGCTAGACCTGCACCAATATTACCGCCACCGGCAATCATGATTTTTTTATACGAGCGTTCCAGCTTTTGTAGCTCGTTCATTACCGCACGAATGTGTTTGGTTGCAGCAATAAAAAATACTTCATCATCGGCTTCTATTACGGTGGTGCCTAAGGGTTTTATCGCTTTACCTTGGCGGTAAATAGCGGCTACTCGAGTTTCAACATTAGGAATATGCTGCTTAAGTGTAGATAGGGCATAGCCTACCAATAAGCCGCCATAGTAGGCTTTTACAGCCACTAAAGAGAGCATGCCATCGGCAAATTGTAGTACTTGTAATGCGCCAGGGTAGTCTATTAGGCGGCGAATATACTTAGTAACGAGTGCTTCTGGGGCTATGTAATGATCGACAGGTAAGTCATCATTATGAAAGAGTTTTTCGCGGTATTTTAAATACTGCTCAGAGCGAATACGGGCTATTTTGGTCGGTGTATTAAAAATACTGTAGGCAACTTGGCATGCCACCATGTTAACTTCATCTGAGCTGGTCACCGCAATAATCATATCGGCATCTTCAGCCCCTGCGCGACTTAACACGTCGGGATGAGCGCCATGGCCTGCAACACCTTGTAAATCGTATTTATCTTGCAGTTCGCGCAAGCGGTTACCGTCGATATCAACTACGGTTATTTCGTTTTGTTCACCCACTAGGTTTTCTGCGAGTGTGCCGCCAACTTGCCCAGCACCGAGTATGATTATTTTCATTATGTACCCGTATTATTAATACTAATTACATCAAAGTATTAGCTACCTCTAAACTGAAGTAGCTAAATGTGTTGCCTAGGCTTTTTTAACTAATTTAGCGTAGTAAAAACCGTCACTTTCGCCTGGTAATAACTGCAAGCCTGGTATGGTTTTAGTGTCTTCGCTGTGCAAAGGAATATGCTCTGCGTCTTCATTTTTAGCTAAAAACTTAGCAACTTGTTGTTGGTTTTCTTGTGGAAGCACCGAACAGGTTGCATACACTAATGTACCGCCTGGCTTTAACAATGGCCAAATGCTGTCGAGTATATCGCCTTGGAGGATCGATAAATCGTTAATGTCGGATGCGCGACGTAACCATTTTATATCTGGGTGACGACGAATTACGCCAGTTGCAGAGCAGGGTACATCTAACAAAATACGATCAAACTGTTCTTCATCCCACCAAGTGTGAGGTTGCGATGCATCACCACATTGTAAGTCGGCGCCCAAACCTATGCGTTCTAGGTTTTGTTTAACACGTTCTAGGCGTGTGGCATCGCTATCAAGCGCAAGCACATCTGCGTCGGCAAGCTCTAAAATATGGCAGGTTTTACCACCAGGCGCTGCACAGGCATCGAGTATTGCATCACCATTTTGTGGGTCTAGGTAGCGTGCAGCAAGCTGCGCTGCCGCATCTTGTACTGAACAGGCACCGGTATCAAACTCAGGAAGTGAAAACACATCGCGTGGTTTGCTTAGTTTAATGCCATCAATAAAATCAGGATTTAGAGTATGTTCAATATCGTTAGCGGTTAGCATTTCGCTATATTCTTGGGTGCTAAACTGCGATTGATTCACTCGAAGCCACATTGGCGCTTGTTGCTGATTAGCTTCTAGAATGTCTTCCCAGCTATCTGGGTAGGCTTCTTTTACTTGCTTTATAAACCAGTTTGGATGGTTGTATAAACACACCGGAATTTGTTTGGCTTTTTCTTCAAGCTCAGCTTGTTGGCGCTGAAAGCTTCGTAAAATGGCGTTAATAAGCCCTTTTAAGCCAAGAGCGCGTAATTGTTGTAACGCATTAACGGTTTCGCTAATTGCTGCATGCGGTGGTACACGCATGTGTTGTAGTTGGTAAATGCCCACATACAACAAAAACTGGAAAATACGGCGTTTGCCTTTAAGCGGTTGTTCTACTAAATGCTGGCAATAATTTTCTAGGCTAGGTAAATAACGCAATACTCCATAGCAAATTTGCTGCAGTAAGGCTTTATCTTTAGGTGATAAGCCTTGGCTAGCGAAAGGGAGTTCTTGATTAAGCGATGCGCCTTTATCAACCACGTTATATAAAGTTTCAGCGGCTAGCGCTCTGACATTGCTTACATTACTCATTATTTTCGCCTAATACGGTGCCGGGTGTGACCCAGTCGCTACGACCGTTTAAAAAATCATTAATTGCCATTGGCTTTTTGCCTTGTGGTTGTAATTCGCCAATAGATAAAGCGTGTTTACCACAAGCCACAACGATACCGTTTTTATCACTTGTTAATACAGTGCCAGCTGCGCCTGATTGTTCAACCACGTTTGCTTGGTATATTTTTACCGTATTACCACGCATTTGGGTAAAGCATACTGGCCATGGGTTAAAGGCACGAATGTTACGCTCGATTTGCTCGGCATCCATAGACCAATCAATGTTGGCTTCGTCTTTTGAGAGCTTTTTAGCGTAATTGGCATCGGCGTCGTTTTGTGGCTCAGGCGTTATGTCCCCGTTGGCTAAACGATTTATGGTGTCGATTAATGCATCAGGTCCCAGTTCAGCAAGCTTAGTGTATAAGCTTGCACTGGTTTCAGTACTATCAATAGGGCAGCGGCTAATATGCAGCATATCGCCGGTATCTAGCCCTTCATCCATTTGCATTATGGTTACACCGGTTTGCTGATCGCCTGCCCAAATAGCGCGTTGAATAGGTGCGGCGCCACGCCAGCGCGGTAAAATAGAACCATGTACATTTAAACACCCTAAACGTGGGGCATCTAAAATGGCTTTAGGTAAAATTAAACCGTAGGCAACGACAATCATGATATCGGCATTGAGGCTGCTTAGCTCTTCAAGTGCGTCGTCTGTTTTGAGTGATTGCGGTTGAAAAACGGGTAGGTCATGTTCTAATGCAAGCGCTTTTACTTCACTGGCTTTTAGTTTTTTTCCGCGACCCGCTGGACGATCTGGTTGACTGTAAACGCCCACTATTTGGTGTTCACTAATTATGAGTGCTTGCAGATGGCGTGCAGCAAAGTCCGGCGTACCGGCAAATATAATGCGTAATGGTTGTGTCACTGAGTTTCCTAATTATTTACTAAGGTGCTTATTACTGCGCTGCAAACTTCGCTTCTTTTTCAAGCTTTTTACGAATGCGTTGGCGCTTTAATGGAGATAAATAATCAATAAATAATTTACCTTGAAGGTGATCAAGTTCATGCTGAATACAAATCGCTAATAATTCGTCAGCATCAAGAATAAATTCTTTACCTTCTTCGTTCAGTGCAGCTACGGTAACGGTTTCTGCACGGTCAACTTTTGCATACGAATGAGGAACTGATAAACAGCCTTCTTCGCTCACGGTTGAGCCATCTTTTTTGATAATTTGCGGATTGATAAGCACGAGTGGTTCATTGCGCTCTTCTGATACGTCGATCACCACAATACGCTGGTGAATATCAACCTGTGTAGCAGCAAGCCCAATACCATTTTCATCGTACATAGTTTCTAGCATATCTTTGACAATTTCACGCACTTGATCGTCAACAACAGTTACTTCTTTTGCGATTGTACGTAAACGTTCATCTGGAAATCTTAAAACTTCTAACCTAGCCATAGTTACCTTTTACACTTATGCTTAAATTTAGGGTATTGTATGTTCTTATTTTAGCCATTCACGTTCCCCTTTAACAGGTTTTGGTTAATAATAATGAAAAAACACTATGAGGAAGCTCAATGAAATCTCCATTAATTGCAATTATACTTGCATTAGGTGCAACTTTTCCTGTGCTGGCAGATGTACTAACTATAAAAAAAGATGCACCTAAACAGTATGTTGTGAAAAAAGGTGACACGCTTTGGGATATCTCAGCTATATATCTAAACGAACCTTGGTTATGGCCTGAACTATGGCAAATGAACCCACAAATAGACAACCCTCACCTTATTTATCCGGGAGATGCGTTAGCATTAATTTACGATACAGACGGTAATCCGCGTTTAGTGATTAATAAAGCGTATCGAAAGCTATCACCTATGGGACGTATTACGCCAAAAGGGAAAGATGCGATAACAACTTTACCTCTTGCGTTGATTAAACCGTATTTGTCGTTTGAGCAAGCTATTAACAGCGATTCGATAAAAGAAAAGCCCTATATTTTGGGCGCCAACGAAAATACCAAAACCCAAACTATTGACCATATTTTATATGTAAAAGGTAACTTAAAACGTAATCAGGCATATGCTATTTATCATAAAGGTGCGCCTTATACTGACCCTAATACCGGTGAAGAGTTAGCGAGTAGAGCATCTTATGTGGGTATGGCTCGTGCATTTAGAACAGGTGATGCGGCCAATGGCGAACCTGCCTCAGTAAGAGTTGAATCAGTAAAACGTGAGATCAAACAGGGTGACTTTTTATTACCTGCAATGGAAGGGCAGATGCTGCCAGTATATTTTGAGATGCATCGTCCTGAACAGCCAATGCAGGGTCAAGTGATTGCCTCTCCGCGCGAGGTGAGAGAATTTAGCACGATGGATGTAGTGGTGCTAAACTTAGGTTCAGAGCAACAAGTTAAAGTAGGTCATGTACTGGATATTGAACGTCAGTCACCTAAGGTGATTGATGGTGCCAGAGGCCCGCGTTATACCGAAGATTCAAGTCGTTTAGAAAAATTGGTATCGGCTACTAGCGAATTATTTGGCTCAGAAACCGATGAAGATAGCGTTACTTGGAAAATGCCAGCAGAGAAAGTTGGTGAAATGATTATCTTTAAAGTGTATGACAAAGTTAGTTATGCGCTGATCACTAAAAATCAGCACCCAATTCGCATTGGAGATTTGGCAGTAATTCATTAAGTAGCGAGTCGGTGTTCTAGGAGGGAACATGGAGCAATCGTTTGGCAAGCTAAGCCATTGGCTTGCCTTTTACTTATGCAAAGGGCTTGGAATAAAAACGCTATTAGCCCTCTCTAAGCAGCACAGTTTAGAGTCGCTGTTTTCCTTATCGCATTCCCAGCTGGTTATGTTGGGCTTAACAGCGAGTCAAGCAAGCAATTTACTTAATACAAATTGGCAGCAAGTTGCGCATTATGAACAGCTTATTAGCCAGCAACATATTACTGTTATTAGTATTTTTGATACCACCTACCCAGAACACCTAAAACAAATAGCCAGTGCACCATTATTACTTTTTTGTAAAGGCGATATCAGCTTACTGTCTTCTCCACAAATTGCGATTGTTGGCAGTCGAAATGCAACCACTACAGGACTTGAAATTGCTGCAGAATTTGCATATCAGCTAACGCTTGCTGGCATAACAGTAACCTCTGGTATGGCGCGTGGCATTGATGGTGCTGCCCATAAAGGAGCGCTGGCAGGAAATGGTAAAACCATTGCCGTACTGGGGACTGGTGTTGATGTTTATTACCCTAAACGCCATAAGTTACTTACAGAGCAAGTATTAACACAGGGTTTATTGGTAAGTGAGTTTTTACCGGGCACCGCGGCCAACGCGCATAACTTTCCACGGCGTAATCGTATTATTTCAGGACTCTCTTTAGGCGTTTTAATTGTTGAAGCCGAAATTAAAAGTGGCTCACTGATCACCGTACGTTATGCGCTTGAACAAAATAAAGACGTTTTTGCGGTGCCAGGCTCAATTAAAAACCCGCTGGCACAAGCAAGCCATTTTTTAATTAAGCAAGGTGCTAAGCTGGTAGAAAACGTCGCCGATATTCTTGATGAGATGAACTTTTCATACCCTTCTGGTCTAAACTATAAAGAGTTAACTGATGCTGTAACCTCAGATTGCGAGGTGCTTAACAGTATTGGTTTTGAGGTGACCAGTGTGGACGATATTATGCGTCGAGTACAGTGGCCAATTGATAAAGTACAAGCGCGATTGCTTGATTTAGAGTTAGACGATCAAATTGAACGTGTATTAGACGGCTATATTAAATTAAGCGCTGGAGGATAATATGTTTGATATTCTCATGTATTTATTTGAAAACTATGTTCACAGCGAAAGTGATGTATTTGTTGAGCAAAGCACACTTACCGATGAGTTACTCCGCGCTGGGTTTAACAAACCCGAAATTAACAAAGCCATTGACTGGTTAGATCAACTTGCCGCATTACAATACAGCAATGAATCGCCTTATTTATTAGCCACTCCACAACATGCAGTGCGTATTTTTACCGACAGTGAGTGCCAAGTTCTCGACACCGAGTGTCGCGGCTTTTTAATGTTTGTTGAACAAACGGGCGTTATTAATAGCACCACTCGTGAAATGGTGATGGACCGTTTAGCGGCGCTTGATAATTCAGCTATTACTTTGGAAGATTTAAAATGGTTAATTCTTATGGTGTTATTTAACGCCCCTGATTCTCAGCAGGCGTATGAGCAAATGGAAGATCTTATTTTTGATGAGCCCAGTGAAGTGTTACATTAATCATTATTGCGTGTTTTATTATTTTCAGCGTTAACAAACCAACTGCCATAGCTTGTATCTTTAAGGGTTTTGGGTATATTAGGCGAAAATTCACCAACCACTAGGATTTACATGAGTAAAATCGATCATTCACTTTTCTCGGCTAATAAACACGCCTTAGAAAAAGAATATGAGATATGCCCGCAATGTGGTTCAGAACTCGTCATTCGTAATAGTAAATCTGGGCCTTTTTTAGGCTGCGCTAGTTATCCTAAGTGCGATTTTATTCGCCCGCTTGCACATCATGATAGCAATGAAATCAAAATACTTGAGGACAGCGAGTGTCCAGAGTGTAGCAAGCCGCTGGTGGTGAAAAATGGCCGCTACGGTATGTTTATTGGCTGTACCGGTTACCCTGAATGTCATTATATTGCCAGTGAGCATGACAATACGCCAAGTGAAGAGCCTGTGATTAGTTGCCCTAAATGTAAAAAAGGCCACTTGGTTTCACGCAGCAATAAATTTGGGAAAGTGTTTTATTCTTGCGACTGTTATCCAAGCTGTAAATATACGCTAAACCACAAGCCAGTAGCTCAAGCGTGTCCTGTATGTGACTGGCCAGTTGTTACTGAGAAAAAAACCGCGAGTGGTGTTGTGTTACAATGCCCACAAAAAAGCTGTATGCATAAGTTTGCTGCCACTGTATAACGTAAATATCTCTGGAGACAATTTTGTCTGACCTTTCTTCTTTATCTGCTGCAATAACTAGCTTAGAACAAGGCGATGTTATTTTATACCCAACCGAAGCTGTTTATGGCCTTGGTTGCGATCCTGACAATCAACAGGCGGTGGAACGTTTACTTGATATTAAACAACGCCCCGTTGAAAAAGGGCTTATTTTAATTGCTGACAATTACGGGCAATTATTAAAATACGTCGATGACGCTAAGCTGCCTATGGATAAACGTGCCGATATTTTTTCAAGTTGGCCAGGCGCACTCACTTGGGTGATGCCTGCAGCTAAGTCTACCCCAAAGTGGTTAACAGGGCAGTTTGATACTATTGCAGTAAGAGTAACTAACCACCCTACAGTTAAACGTTTATGCCAACAGTTTGGTAAACCACTGGTATCAACAAGTGCAAATTTAACCGGCCAAGCAACGGTAACAAGTATTGTTGAAGCTCAGCAGCAGTTTGGCGAGCAGGTTAGTTTTTATGTTGATGAACCGTTAGGTGGTAATACGCAACCAAGTACCATTAAAGATGCCATGACAGGCAATGTATTCAGAGGTTAACGATGCAAAGCGAATTATTAAAACAAGTAAAAGCGTACTTTATGGCTTTGCAAGATACCATTTGCCAAGGCTTAGAAGCAGCAGACGGGAAAGCACAGTTTGTTGAAGACAGCTGGCAGCGAGAAGAGGGCGGCGGTGGTCGTACTCGCGTTATCACCAATGGTAATGTGATAGAGCAAGGGGGAGTTAATTACTCTCATGTATTTGGTGCCTCTATGCCGGGCTCTGCCACTGCACATAGACCTGAGCTTGCCGGGCGCAGTTTTCATGCGTGTGGTGTATCGTTAGTGATCCACCCTAAAAACCCACATATACCAACAAGCCATGCCAATGTGCGCTTTTTTATTGCCGAGAAAGAAGGTGAAGAACCGATTTGGTGGTTTGGTGGTGGTTTTGATTTAACCCCGTTTTACCCTGTACTTGAAGATGTAGTGCATTGGCACCAAGTTGCGCACGATGTGTGTCAGCCGTTTGGCGATGATGTATATCCAAAATATAAAAAATGGTGTGACGAATACTTTTATTTAAAACATCGTGATGAAACTCGCGGCGTAGGCGGCTTATTTTTTGACGATTTGAATGAGTTAGGTTTTGAGCAAAGTTTTGCATTTATGCAATCGGTGGGTAATGGCTTTTTAGATGCTTACGTTCCTATTATTGAGCGTCGCAAAAACGATAAGTACACCGAACAACAGCGCGATTTTCAATTATATCGCCGTGGTCGTTATGTTGAGTTTAATTTAGTCTGGGACCGCGGCACATTATTTGGCTTACAAAGCGGTGGCCGAACTGAATCTATTTTAATGTCGATGCCACCTTTAGCACGTTGGGAATATAACTATACCCCAGCCGAAGACAGTGCAGAGGCATTACTATATAAAGATTTCTTAAAGCCACGTGATTGGTTAGCTCTAGGCTAGAAATTGTCCGCCAGTCAATAAACTACTTATTGACTGGCTTTTAAAGTTATTGTTTTAGTTTAAAGCTTCGTACCTGCTCATCTAACGAGCGAGCTAAATTGAGTAACTCTTCACTGACTTTTTGATTTTCATCCGCATCTACTAACGATTGCTCTGCATTATCACTGATACCAACAACGCTTCTATTTATTTCTTCCGCGGCTAGATTTTGCTGCTCTGTCGCATCGGCTATTTGAATATTCAGCTCATTTATTTCATTCATTTGGCTAGAAATATCTTTTAAAGCCTGTGCAACTTGTTGTACTTGTTGCGCTCTTTCGTCTGCCTCTGCACACGACTCACCCATGGTTTTAACTGTTTGCGCTGCTTCTGATTGCAACTTATCAATGGTGCGGCGTATTTCATCGGTAGAGGCATGAGTTCGAGTTGCTAAAGTACGTACTTCATCAGCAACAACGGCAAAGCCTCGGCCAGCTTCACCTGCACGGGCAGCTTCAATGGCAGCATTAAGCGCTAATAAATTTGTTTGCTCGGCGATACTGCTGATCACCTCAAGCACTTTACCCACTTCAAGCGTTTGCTCTTGCAGTTGTCTCACTTGATCTGCCGCTTGGCGTACATCTTCAGCTAGTTGATTTATACTGAGTTCGGTTTGCTCTGCAACCTGCATGCTTTGCTGTGCTAGCTCATTACTGTTCTCAGATTTTTCTTGAGCAAAATGAGTGGTGTTTCTTACTTCATTGGATGAGCTTTCTAGCTCATTAATTGCTGCAGCTACCGAGTCGGTACTTTTCTTTTGTTCTAAAATAGCGCGCTCAGTAGTATCGGCAGAAGTATAAATTTTCTCTGCTGAATGAATAAGCACTTTTGAAGAGTGAGATACCTGAGCAATGTTATCTTTAAACGTAGCAATCATTTGGTTAAAACTAGTGGCAAGCCAGCCGAGTTCATCTTCGGCGTTATCTTCAATGCGTAAGGTTAAATCTTTATTAGTAGTGGCTAAGTGCATTGCATGGCCGAGCTTTTTAAGGCGTACTATAAATATTTTTCTAAACACTATACCTAGCAGCACAAAGGCAATAATAAAAATAGTAGACAGTAGGCTGGTGGTTATTAAGGTGTTGTAAGTTACCTCGCTATCAATATCGGCTAAGGAATAGCTAATTTTTACCACACCTAGTACATCGCCTTCTTGTGCTTGATGGCAGCCTAAACAGTTTGTACCTTTGTAGTCTGTACTAGCAAACATAGGGCGAAGATAGGTCATACTACGGTTATTATTGCTTTGC
Source organism: Pseudoalteromonas sp. 23_GOM-1509m (assembly GCF_000518425.1). NCBI lineage: Bacteria > Pseudomonadati > Pseudomonadota > Gammaproteobacteria > Alteromonadales > Pseudoalteromonadaceae > Pseudoalteromonas > Pseudoalteromonas sp. 23_GOM-1509m. Next base: position 3,372 of record NZ_JADO01000022.1, on the reverse strand, counting down.
TCTATAAATAAACTTTCTTTGCCTCGCAGCGCTTCGCGTTCACTATTATTACTCGCTGTTTGGTTTTTATTGCCTGGTCCATACAGCTTATTGACTATGTCAGAGCGAGTAATATGAGCGTCTTCAATATTAGGATGTTTACGAAGCTTTTGGCTCAACAATTCTCGATTAGCCATAGTACCCGTTAGCATCATGGTGTTTATTGAATCAAAATAGTTATCGGCAAGTAGCTTGATGTTTTCTGCCACCGTATCTTGTGCGAGCGTGCGCTGTTGACTCGCACTACTAAAAATACTGGCTATGAGTACTATAATGCCGGTTAATGCTAACAAAGCATAAATTTTATGTTGGATTGATTTCACACGCGCCACGCTTTTCTAACTATTTAATAGGGTATTATCTTTATTTTAGAAAAGCGGGTTTTGACTTAGCGCAAATAATCCCCAATTAAAAAGCGGGATAGATTAATGCTGATTAATCATATGACTGGCAAGCTGTGCCAGTGATTGGCGTAAACCTTCGCGTAAAACGGGGTTATCAATTTCTATGTCTAAGGTTTTATTCATGCAATACATCCACTGATCACGTAAATCTTGATCAATAGGAAATGGCATATGGCGTTTGCGCAGCATTGGATGGCCATGTTTTTCTACAAATAAGTCTGGGCCACCAAGCCAACCGGATAAAAACTCAAAAAATACTTGGCGAATTCTATCTAATGGTTGAGGATGCATATCATATAACGGTTTAGCGTATTCATCGCTGGCCATTATGTCGTAGAATCTATTGGCAATTGCACGCGTGGGCGCTTCTCCGCCGATGATTTCATACGGGGTTTTCTCTGGCGTAGGCGCTTGAGTGGTTGTAGACGGCTTTGATCTTGAAAAGAGTCTTTTAATCATAGTTTTATCATCGTTAATAGGCAGTACTAAAACTGCAAAGAGGTTGTTTAAAATGGACAAATATGCGGTTTTTGGAAATCCAATCAAACATTCAAAATCTCCCAGCATACATCAGCAGTTTGCTAAGTCATTGGGAGAGCAAATCGACTATAGCGCAATCTTAGCACCTATCGATGAGTTTGAAAAAACAGTCGCGACTTTTTTTGAGCAAGGGGGCAAAGGCGCAAATGTCACTGTTCCTTTTAAAGAGCAGGCCTTTGCTTTAGCCGATGAACTCACTCCAGTTGCTAAACTTGCAGGCGCAGTAAACACCCTTAAAAAGCGCGATGATGGCAGTTTACTCGGTGATAACACCGACGGCATAGGTTTTGTGAACGATTTACTAGTGAATAAAATAACAATAACAGGTAAACGCCTGTTGATCATTGGTGCGGGTGGCGCTGCCCGTGGTGTTATTTTACCTTTACTTGAGCAGCAGCCTAAAGAAATCACTATTGTTAATCGCACTGCACATAAAGCCCAAACTTTGGCAAAACTCTTTACCGAGCACGGCAATGTTTCGGGGTATGGTTTTGACGACCTTCCTCAAGTTGATTATCACTTGGTTATAAATTCAACCTCAAGTAGCATGAATAACGAGTTACCTGCGTTAAGCGAAAAGCACTTAAGCGCATGTGAAATGGCTTATGATATGTTTTATGCGACGCAAAATACGCTATTTATGAATTGGGTGAGCGAACACAATAAAGCGGCTAAGCTATTAGATGGCAGTGGCATGTTAGTAGGGCAAGCTGCACAAGCTTATTATGTATGGCGAAATAAAATGCCGGACATTGTTCCCGTTGTTATTGCATTAAAGCAGGGAGTACTTAAATGAATCAAGCAATACAGTTTATAGACAGACTCGAATTTAGAGAGCCAACTCATCAATTAGTTTTTTTTGCACAAGTAAGCGGAATGCTAGTTGAGTGTGTGATTGCTGTAAGTAGTTTAAATTTAGCCGATGAGAGTCATGCAACGCGTTATTTTGAATAATACCGATTTGATTATGAAGAGCGTGCCGAGCAGCTAATCGAAGACGAAAGCTATAACTCGGCAGGGCAAATAGAAGTGAGTTTACTTAATTAAGCAAAAAGTTGTGGTTATTTCGCGTCTTCAGCTAAGTATTCATCTTTAAGCTGCACGTAATTATCGGCAGACACTTTTAAAAAGCTCAGCTCTTGCTCTGTTAAAGGGCGGGCTTGTTTCGCTGGGCTACCTACATATAAATAGCCAGACTCTAAACGCTTATTAGGAGGTACTAAAGCACCACCACCAATAATCACCTCGTCTTCTACAATCACGTTATCCATAATAATAGCGCCCATGCCCACGAGTATGCGGTTACCTAATACGCAGCCATGCAGCATTACCTTATGACCCACGGTAACATCATCACCAATAATAAGTGGGTAACCCTCAGAATTGCTTTTAGTCGCTCTTGATAAATGTAAAACACTGCCATCTTGTATATTAGTACGCTTACCGATACGAATATGATTAACATCACCACGGGCAGCAACTAGTGGCCATACACTACTATCATCACCTAGGGTGATATCACCGACTAATACAGACGACTCGTCTATATAAACAGAATCATTAAACGCAGGAGTTATTCCTTTATAAGAACGTATTGCCATATAAGCACCTTTAAATTAAACAATATGAATAGTATCAGTGTAACAGTAGCGCTTATTTAAGTACCAGCAAAGCCTGATTTGATTATAAAACTAGCTGTTTCATCTGTTTTAGCTCAGATACTGACCGAACAGTGTGTTTTTTTAGTTTTTCTTTAAAAAAGTACTTGCGTAAAAATCTGTTCTCCCTATAATGCGACCCCACTGAGACGGGGAACGCCAACGCATAGCGAGGCATGAGCTACTCAGAGAGTTAAGTAAAACTTAAATTCAAATCATCGAAAGAAAGTTTAAAATTAAGTGTTGACTCGAAAAATAAAGGATGTATTATACGCATCCCTAGCGACAACGTCGCAACGTTCTTTAACAATATAAAGCAATCATCTGTGTGGGCACTCGTACAGATTGAGTTCTAACAGCCAAGCTATTTAGGTAGTGAGGCAAACAAATTTAGAGTCTCAATTTAAACTGAGTGACCAACAGCAATAACTACTTCGGTAGGAATTGCAGCACAGTCAATTCAATATCGAAAGATATTAAATAAATTCAGAATTCATTGAGCTGTCGAAAGACATAAAACTTTTTAATTGAAGAGTTTGATCATGGCTCAGATTGAACGCTGGCGGCAGGCCTAACACATGCAAGTCGAGCGGTAACAGAAAGTAGCTTGCTACTTTGCTGACGAGCGGCGGACGGGTGAGTAATGCTTGGGAACATGCCTTGAGGTGGGGGACAACAGTTGGAAACGACTGCTAATACCGCATAATGTCTACGGACCAAAGGGGGCTTCG
>NZ_JADO01000021.1:0-86991 GCF_000518425.1 Pseudoalteromonas sp. 23_GOM-1509m | reverse complement strand
AAAGTTTTATGTCTTTCGACAGCTCAATGAATTCTGAATTTATTTAATATCTTTCGATATTGAATTGACTGTGCTGAATAATTACCGAAGTAACTATTCTGTTGGTCACTCAGTTTAAATTGAGACTCTAAATTTGTTTGCCTCGTTACTTGCTCAATAAAGAACGAAGTAGCTTGGCTGTTAGAACTCAATCTGTACGAGTGCCCACACAGATGATTGCTTTATATTGTTAAAGAACGTTGCGATTAAAGCGTTTAACTTTATCTCGCTAGGGCTGCGCATATTACGCTTTCCTATTTTTTTGTCAACACTTAATTTTGTTAAACTTGAAAGTTTTTGAAACTAAGTTTTACTCGACTGACTGAGTAGCTCGTGCCTCGCTATGCGTTGCGCTCTGCCGTCTCAGTGGGGTCGCATTATAGGGAGATCCGAAAACAGATCAACCCTTTTTTGAAGAAAACTTGAAATAAATGACTGTTCGAACAAAATTACAACTAAACGCTCATTTTAACCACTAAAAACTGTGGTAAAGAGCGGTTTAACTAGTTTACTTTAAGTTTCCAACCACATTTTTTCTGATACTTAATCTCTTGATTTAGCTCACTTGCCATTAATGGGTGGTTTTTTAACCAATCGTTTTCAAATTGAATAGCTAACTCTTCATTTTCAGCTGTTATCTTAAAGTTAGGCAAGACATCATCTTGGCGGCGCATAGATAAAATAACGGCAACACGTAATAGTCGAACGATATACGTTGCAACGTTACTGTGCGCACCTAAATGATCTAAACATCCTTTTTGAAGGTCTGAACGATGGCTGTTGGCAATCGCAACGATCACTTTGTGTTCTGATTGCGAAAAACCTGGCATATCGGTATTTTCTAAAATGTAAGCGGTATGTTTGTGGTATTGCTTGTACTCTATTAATAAACCAATCTCATGAAGTTGCGCCACCGCATTTAAAAGCGGTAATCCACTTAATGCTTCTATCGGCCAATAGTGATTAACCTCGCTAGCTAATTGTAAAGCTAAGCCGGATACTCGCGATGCTTGCTTTTGATCCACATGATAACGATTCATAAAACCATCAATCGTACGTTGACGAATGTCGTTATTATGCAGTTCCGGTAGCATGCTATATAAAACACCTTCACGAAGCGCGCCACCAGCCAATCCCATTTGTTCTATTTCTAGTGACTCAAACAGTGCAATTAAGATAGCCAGCCCAGATACAAACACTAAACGTCGCTCTTCACTTAACCCTGGCAAGTCGAGTTCAGCTATAGTCTCATAAGCAATAGATTGTTCTTTAATGGTGTATAGCTTTTCAAGGGTGAGCATTTCATTTAAATTTTGTGCCACCATGATTTCTTGAATAGCTTGTACGGTCCCTGACGCACCAGAGGCAAGTTGCCAACCAGCCGTTTTATACTCAGGCGCTATTTCATCAATAACAGTACGCGCGGCTTCAATAGCAGTATTAAAGTTCGCTTCATTTAACTGGCAATCTTTAAAGTAGCGTTCAAGGTAAGTTACACACCCTATATTAAGACTTTTATAGTGACGTGCTTCAAAGCCTTGACCAATTACCACTTCAGTACTCGCACCACCAATATCAATAACTAGCTGTTTGCCCGCACATGAAGAAGTGTGCGCAACTCCTTTGTAAATAGTTCGCGCTTCTAGCTCACCACTAATAACATTAACTTTATGGCCTAATATTTTTTCAGCACGTAATTTAAAGTCGTCGGCGTTGGTTGCTAAACGAAGTGTTGCAGTGGCAACAATGGTGATGTTTTTCTTGGGAATATCTTGCAAACGTTCCGCAAACAAGGCCAAACACTCCCAGCCTCGTTGCATAGCCTCTAAGCTCAATAGATTATTATCATCAAGCCCAGCGGCGAGTCTTACTTTGCGTTTGACGCGACCTATTGTTTGCAAGCCACCCGCCACTGATTTGGCAATAAGCATATGAAAGCTATTTGAGCCCAAATCAATGACTGCATATACATTTTTTTGCGGTTTAAGTTGCCCCACCGTTCAAAAACCTCTAGTTACGAATACTATCAAACTAACGGTCGGTTAAGACCGTCCTTTTTGGTAACCATTATTTGGGCGACGTCCGTTGTTATTACTACGATTACGTGGACCGGTAGAAAAATTACGTTTTCTGTGAATAGTCGGCTTGGTCAAATCATCTAGCAATGCACTTTTATCGTAATGCGATAAAGGGATGCTGTGCTCGATGTACTCTTCAATTTCATGAAGGTTATAAGCATACTGCTCACACGCAAAGCTAATTGCATGACCCGAAGCGCCTGCACGAGCTGTACGACCAATACGGTGAACGTAATCTTCGCAATCATCAGGTAAGTCAAAGTTAAATACATGACTTACTTCTGGAATATGTAAACCACGCGCAGCAACATCGGTAGCCACTAAAAAGTCTAGCTCGCCTTTACTAAATTGCGCGAGTATTGATTGACGTTTCTTTTGGTTTACATCACCGGTGAGCATACCCACTCGATGTCCATCTGCTTTTAACCATGCATACACAGTTTCACAGCTGTGTTTGGTATTTGCAAAAACAATGGCTTTCTCAGGCCATTCTTCTTCAATCAAGGTTAACAACAGCTTAATTTTATCTTCTTGTGAAGGATGAAATAGCTCTTCTTGAATACGCTTACCCGTTTTTACATCGGGTTCTATTTGCACATGCTCTGGGTTTGTCATGTGTTCAAATGCAAGCTCTTGTACACGATACGACAGTGTGGCAGAGAATAATAAGTTTAAACGTTCTGATGTATCCGGCATACGACGGAACATATAACGGATATCTTTAATAAAGCCTAAATCGAACATACGATCGGCTTCATCTAGCACGACTACCTCAATTTCATTAAGGGTGTAACAGCCTTGCTTGTACAGATCTATTAGGCGACCTGTAGTACCAATTAAAATATCAACGCCTTTTTCTAGTTGTGCACGTTGTTTTTCGTAATCTTCGCCACCATATACTAAACCTAAGTTAAGATTACAGTGCGGCGCTAAAATTTTTGCATCTTTGTGTATCTGAATCGCAAGCTCCCGAGTTGGGGCCATGATCAGGGCTCTTGGATGTTTACTAGGTGCTTTGCTAGATTGTAATAACCGGTGGCATGTGGCGGTTAAAAACGCCAACGTTTTGCCTGTACCTGTTTGTGCTTGGCCCGCAATATCGCGCCCTTCACAAATAAACGGTAGGCATTTAGCTTGAATGGGTGTGCAATATTCAAACCCACTTTCGGTTAACCCGGCAACCACTTCCGGTGCAATAGCAAAGTCTGAAAACTTTTTATCGGTCAAATGTGTCTTAGTCATAGCGTTTAAGCATAACGTTTAAACTTGCAATAAGAAACAAGAGTGTTTAAATACGCACTAAATATTTCGCCTAACTAAACCGGAGAGCGCAATGAGCGAGAAAATAATCCAAATTACCGACGATAGCTTTGAAGCTGACGTATTACAATCAGACAAACCTGTACTAGTAGACTTTTGGGCTGAATGGTGCGGACCGTGTAAAATGATCGCCCCAATTCTAAGCGAAGTTGCTGAGGAATTTGATGGCCGTGTAACGATTACTAAATTAAACATTGACCAAAACGCAGGTACTCCACCTAAATTTGGTATTCGTGGTATTCCTACACTACTACTTTTCAAAGATGGTCAAGTGGCTGCAACTAAAGTAGGCGCACTATCAAAAACACAATTAGTTGAGTTTTTAGAAAACAACATCTAAGTGTAAATTTATAAAAAAAGGGCGCTCAGCCCTTTTTTTATTATTTATTTTACAGAAGTACTGGACGCTGCAGTAATGACCTGCTAGTTTATAAAGCCAACTAATCCTTAGTTATATTCAACAAACCTCACTCAACGATCTAATAAAGCGATTTTGAGTATGACAACTGTAATAAAGAACCCACCAATATGCATTTACGCGAATTAAAAGACAAGTCTATAAAAGAGCTTGTAAACTTAGCTGAGTCCATGGGGCTCGAAAACGTAGCCCGCTTAAGAAAGCAAGACATTATTTTTGCTATTCTTAAATCCCATGCCAAAGGCGGAGAGAATATCTTCGGCGGTGGTGTATTAGAAATTTTGCAAGATGGTTTTGGCTTTTTAAGATCATCAGAAGCTTCTTACTTAGCTGGCCCAGATGATATTTATGTATCTCCAAGCCAAATTCGCCGCTTTAGTATGCGTACTGGCGACTCTATTTCAGGTCTTATTCGTCCGCCGAAAGATGGTGAGCGTTACTTTGCTTTACTTAAAGTAAACGAAGTTAATTTTGATAAACCTGAAAACTCTCGCACTAAAATACTTTTTGAAAACCTGACACCACTACATGCAAACGAACGTTTTCGTATGGAACGTGGTAACGGCAGTAAAGAAGATATTACCGCACGAGTTCTTGATTTAGCGTCACCCATTGGCCGCGGCCAACGTGGTTTATTAGTGGCACCGCCAAAAGCGGGTAAAACCATGTTGCTACAAAATATTGCGCAATCAATCACACATAACCACCCTGATGTTACATTAATGGTTTTACTTATTGATGAACGTCCGGAAGAAGTGACTGAGATGCAACGCCTAGTGAAAGGTGAAGTTATTGCATCAACATTCGATGAACCAGCATCTCGCCATGTACAGGTTGCTGAAATGGTTATCGAAAAAGCAAAGCGCTTAGTTGAGCACAAAAAAGACGTGGTGATTTTACTTGATTCAATCACACGTTTAGCACGTGCTTACAACACCGTTATTCCATCATCAGGTAAAGTATTGACCGGTGGTGTAGATGCTAATGCATTACATAAGCCTAAACGTTTCTTTGGTGCTGCACGTAACGTTGAAGAAGGCGGTAGCTTAACAATTATTGCGACTGCGCTTATTGATACCGGCTCTAAAATGGATGAAGTTATCTACGAAGAGTTTAAGGGTACGGGTAACATGGAACTACACCTTAACCGTAAAATTGCGGAAAAACGTGTATTCCCAGCTATCGACTTTAACCGTTCTGGTACGCGTCGTGAAGAATTACTTACTAAGCCTGATGAGCTCCAAAAGCTGTGGATTTTACGTAAGATAGTCCATGACATGTCAGAAATTGATGCCATGGAATTTTTAATCGATAAACTATCAATGAGTAAAACCAACGATGAGTTTTTTGATTCGATGAAACGTCAGTAATCTGAACGCTGGTGAAATAAACATTTTTAAATAAAAAAGACACCAGATGGTGTCTTTTTTATTTTTAGAGTAAATCAGCTTATCCGTATTGCTTAAGCAGTACCAGCAAGTCATTTACTAATGTTGTTAACTTTTGAGTGTTAATTTGTGACTGAAGTAATTCATCATCTAGTGCTTTTGCCACTAATGCTATTTCTTTAAACTCAAACATTTGTGCCGCACCTAAAACTCGGTGGCTATCTTTTTGCAGCGATTTATAATCTCCAACTTTAAAATGCTGTTCAATTAGCTCACTTTCTGTAATCAAGCTTTGTTTAAAACTCGCTACTAAATCACTCATATCTACATGGATACTTTCTGTCGATGAATCTTCATTTGCTGAACTTAAGTATTTAGCTAAAACAGTGTAAAAAGATTCTTTGTCTATTGGTTTTGCTAAATAATCGCTAAAACCAAGTGATAAGTAGTGATCAATCTCGTGGCTCATGGCATTGGCCGTTAACGCTAAAATAGGCTGCTCATAACCACATTGTTTGAGTAGTTCAAACGCAGAAATACCATCCATAACGGGCATTTGAATATCTAAAAGCACCAAATCTGGATATAGCTTTAAGCTTTGCTCTACTGCTTGCTCACCGTTTTCAACGGCAATTACTTCAAGTCCTAGGGAGTGTAAATAGCGACTGATCAGTTTGCGGTTATCACTGTGATCCTCAGCAAGCACCACCTTACCCGATAACAACCTATGCCCTTCACCCGATTTAGCCTGTATATCATCATGGCAAACTTGCTCTTCAACTTGTATACAAGGCAAATAGAACGAAAACTCACTGCCCTTTTTAAACTCACTCTGCACGCTAATATAGCCACCCATCATCGCGGCTAACTGCTGCGACAAACTCAAGCCCAAACCGGTACCGCCAAAACGTCGGCTAATGCTGTTATCTGCTTGGCTAAAGCATTCAAAAATAAGCTTAAGCTGTGAGGAGCTCATACCAATTCCGGTATCTTGAATACAAAAGAGCAGCCCTTGATCCGTTTTGCTAACAGCAATTGTTACGTGCCCCTTATGAGTAAACTTAATGGCATTGGCGCATAAATTAATAAGTATTTGTTTTACTCGAGTTAAATCTAGCCGCGTAAAATAGGTATCACCTAACTGACTCTCTAATATCAGTGACAAGCCTTTCGCTTTAGTTTGTGGAGAAAACATAGCATGAACATCGTTGATCAATCGCACCATATCAAAACAGCTAATGTTAAGTTCTAGCCTGTTTGCTTCGATTTTACTTAAATCAAGCACATCATTAATCAGGCTTCTTAAGTGCTCACTTTGTCGTTGTATTACCCTAAGCTCATCTTGTAATTGCTCAGCCTTGTACTGACCACTAATAAGATCGTCAGTTTGCGCCAAAATAGCGGTTAATGGCGTTCTAATTTCATGGCTTATATTCGCTAAAAACTGGCTTTTAACTTCGTTAGCTTCACGCAGCTCTTGCGCCACACTTTGCAACTCTTTGGTGCGCTGTTCAACTTGCTCGCTCAGCTTTAACTTCGCTTGTTTTTCTGTCCGGCGTTTATAAACAGCAATTACTGTAATTAAAATCAATATGGCAACAATCACTAATAAGAATGTCAGCTGTGAACGTTTAGCTATTTGTAATTCTTGTAAGTATTGTTGCTGTTTTAATTGTTTAATTTCTTGGTTTAGCTGATTTGATTCAAACTGAATTTGAAATTGACTGACCGCTTTTGAGGCTTCTTCGGTATTAACACTGCGCTGATAATCAACATACTGTTGATGCAAATTTAACGCTTTTTCATAATCCCCTAAGCTAGCATGGATCAGCGCCTCAACCCCCAAACCGTCTTTTATGCGCATGCCATTATTATACTCTTTGGCAAGCGTAATTGAACGCTCTGAGGTTTCTTTGGCATTTTCTGTATCGCCTTGCACAAATTGAACAGTCGATAACACGTGTAAGGCAGCCGCTAGTAACGACTTATTATCAGCCTCAAGTGCAAACTGTTGCCCTGCATTAGCATGATATAACGCGACATCAAATTTATTTAATTTAAGATTAATTGTGGCTAAATTGGTGTGCTTAGTCGAAAGCTGAAAGGCGTTATTAACACTTTGATAGTAGCGCAAAGCTAATTGGTTGTAATGCAACGCTAACTGGTACTGCCTCGATTCAGTGTACGCCACACCCATGTTACCGTATACCTGTGCAACGCCATCGTCATCACCAAGCTCTTGAAAAACTTTTAAAACCTCACGATACATCTCAAGCGCGGACTCATACCGAGAGAGACGAATATAAATACCGGCGATATTATGTAATATATCGGCTTTATCTTGTGCGCTCCCCTCTTTTTCATAAATGACTTTGGCTTGCTGATAATAATCGAGGGCTAGCTCCATGTTATACATATCAAAGTAAGCGAGCCCAATATTACTGAGTAAGTTAGCCTGTTTAATCGGGCTTTTAAGGGTAATGGCAATGTTTAACGCGCGATTATAATCAACGACCGCTTGTTGCACTAACCCTTGATAATAAAGCACCACGCCTTGCATTTTAATTGCACGAAAATAAAGTTTTGGCTGTTCTTTAAGGGTGCTATTCGCCTCTAGTAATTTAAAATACTTTAGTGCATTAGCTAAATCACTCTGTGTAAACGCCAGCTCCGCTAAGTCACTGTAAATGGTCACGCGTTGTAAATTTGGAAGATCAGGGTTAGCTAATATGTCTGTTGCAAGGCGGTGCTTTTCAGTCCATGTTTGCTCAAGATCGAACTGCTCAAACAAACTTGTCTGCTCATTGGATAAAGCGTCGTTTGATGCACCACTCAGTACAACCAAAAGACCAATAAAGCAGATGCGCTTTAACCGAGTCAGCATAAAAATATCCTTTAATCCTTGCTAGCCATAATAAAATGACACCCAAACAATATGTAAACATCTAATTTAGACCAATATAAAATAGGCATTCACGCCCACTCCTTGGGGTTTAATGTTACTTAGGTGTATGATAATTTGTTCAAGATACACCAATTAATAGATTGTAAACAATGCTTAACCCACTGATAGATGAGATTTTTGAACTATTAATCAATAATAAAGTGTGGATGGTTCATACTTTAGCATCGGAACTAAAAGAACGTGGGTTACTTGATACCTTAGCAGCTGATCCTGGGCGTGATTTATTTAAACGTAATTTTTTAATTATGAATGCACTTTATCAGTTACAGCAGCAAGTTATGCCAAAACAGCAGCTACTGATTAAAAGTTTACACATTGAACTGGTGAGCGACCCTCGCCAAAACCAACTTCACCCAAACGATCCGCTGCGTGACTACTACTTAAACTGGCAAAACTTTGAAACATCAACAGCAGAAATTAACGCATTATTAGATAGCTTTTGGCAACGTTTCAGTAAGCCTAAACAACATGAAGCGCCTTTAAGTGCTCAGCAACATCAGCAATTAATCGCTCGCTGGCAATTAGTACAACCAATTACCTTAAAAACATTACAAAAGCGTTGGCGACAACTAGCCGTTCAGCATCATCCAGACAAACAAGGGGGTGATAATGAAGTGTTTAAACAATTAAAAATGGAATATGAGCAACTCAAGGCGAGCTGCTCATCTTAAAACGTAAAACTAGCGCGTCAGGCGACGAGCACGGATTTTACGCCCTTTAATATTGCCTTCGGTTAATTTACGTAACGCGGGTTTAGATGAGTTACGCTCTACCGCGACAAAAGCCACGTTATCAAGTACATTAATTTTACCCACTTGGCGCCCTGCTATACCATCTTTACCTGTTAATGCCCCTAAGATATCACCCGCGCGCACTTTTTGCTTTTTACCCGCATCTATCATCAATGTCACCATTTCTGGCTTGTAAGGAGGCTTATCTAATAGGTTATAAGATGGCATTGGCTCAGGGGTAAAATCACGCTCATAGTGGTCACCAATTTGCGCTACTTTAAATTGCTCAGCATCACCGTAAATAGAACACGCAATGCCTTTTTTGCCCGCTCGCCCGGTACGCCCTACACGGTGAACATGCGTTTGTGGATCATGCGCTAAGTGATAGTTAATTACCATGTCCATATCATCAATATCTAAGCCGCGTGCTGCTACATCGGTTGCCACTAAAATAGACGCACTCTTATTGGCAAAATGAATCAGTGTTCGCTCACGGTCACGCTGCTCTAAATCGCCATGCAATGCAACGGCGCTGAAGCCTTCATCGGCTAAATCATCACATACTTGCTGTGTTTCTACCTTGGTATTACAAAACACCACACAACTTTGTGGGGTAAATTTAAGTAATAGTAATTTAAGGGTTGGATAACGTTGCTTATTATTATCCATTTTATAGAAGTATTGCTTGATAGTGCTTTTTTCTTGCTGCTCTTCTACTTTAATCATTTCAGGGTTGCTCAGAACACGCTTTGCAATGGCTTCGATTGATTTTGGAAAAGTCGCGCTAAATAACAATGTTTGACGATTTGATGGAATACACTCAATTATGGCATCGAGGGTGTCTTGAAAACCCATATCAAGCATTTGGTCGGCTTCATCAAGTACCAGCGTTTCAACATCATCTAAGCGCAATGTACCTTTACGAATATGGTCGTCAACTCGCCCTGGTGTACCTACAATAATATGCGCACCATGTTCAAGTGAGCCAATTTGAGGACCAATTGATACCCCGCCACACAAAGTTAAAATTTTAATATTATGAATACCGCGTGCTAATTTACGCATTTCAACCGCTACCTGCTCTGCAAGCTCACGGGTTGGGCACAGCACTAACGACTGAATACGAAAGCGTTTAACATTTAGCTTGGCTAAAACGCCTAGACTAAATGCCGCTGTTTTACCTGAGCCTGTTTTCGCTTGGGCAATAATATCTTTACCACTTAAAACAGGAGGCAGGCTTTGTGCCTGTACAGGAGTCATTTGGGTGTAGCCGAGTGTTGATAAATTATCAACTAACCCAGAAGGTAAGGCCAACGATGAAAAAGCAGTTGCAGTCACAGTAAATTCCATAGCAAAAAAATAACTTGAGAAAAGTCTCAATAAATATGCGGCTAATAATAGCAGATTTAACAATTAGCAACCATTAACAACGCACGATAAAAAGTGCAAATAAAGATATTGCAAATGATAGTTATTTTCATTAAGATCTGCGGCGTTTTACTATTCTAATAACTCTAAGCCGGAAGCTACTAATGAAACTTAACCCACTTTTTATCGCACTTTTAGCCAGTACCTCTGCAAATGTATTCGCTAACACCGCAAATATAGAGCGCATTGAAGTAAAAGGCAGTTACTTCAACGACTACAAAGTAGATAATGCCAGTGGGGCAATGAGAACCTCAACCTCATTACTCGATACCGCACAATCAGTCACTGTTATTACAGATACAATTGTAAATGAGCAACTAGCAACCACCTTAGGTGAAGTACTAAGTAACGATGCGAGTTTAACGCCAGGATCTAAGCAACGTAATCGTGAAGTATTTAACTTACGTGGTTTTGAGTTAAGTTCATCAACCGGCTACCTGCGTGATGGCCACCAGCATTGGTCGCACTATCAACAACCCATTGAAATTTTAGAGCAAGTTGAAGTAATTAAAGGACCATCGAGTATTTTGTACGGCCAATCGGGCCCTGGCGGCTTAGTAAATATGGTGACCAAAAAGCCAACCGCACAAACGTTATTTAATGCCAGTGCCGATGTCGATCAACATGGCTCAACTCGCTTTATGCTTGATGCTGGCGGCGCATTGAATGAAGCTGAAGATTTACGTGCCCGTGGCGTATTAGTAAAACAAGACGTTGAATACTGGCGTGAGTATCAAAACGGTGATAACCGCGAACGCGATCGTTTTTTAGGTGCATTAGTGGTTGATTACGATATTAGCGATAACGCCTTAGTACGTGTTCACTATGACCGTACCGATGACGAAGCAGGTCTAGATACGGGGGCTTGGATCGATAATGATGCTAATATCATTGGTAACGATAAAACAATTCGTGACATGTCTTGGGCCTTTACCGACATCACCGTTGAAAACATGGGCATTGATTTTAATGTATTTTTAGCCGATAACTGGCAAGTAAAACTTGGCTACAATGAACAAACATTTGAGCGCCAGCGTTTTGAGTCAGCACCACGTAAGCCAAGTGACTTTATCGAAGGCGATAGTTATCAGTCACGCCCTTACGATCGCTTTGATGATTGGCAGTTTAAAACTGCTTTTATCGACTTTATTGGCGAATTTGAAACCGTGGATGTGCATCATCAATTATTAATAGGCGCTAATTCATTGGATTATTACTACGGCCAATTACGAACCTCTGCTGATGCAATTAATTTTTCTGCCGGTCAAAATGAGCCTAATCGCCCTAATATAAGTTACAAATCAGATGATACTGTTAGCTCATCTGCCTACGATTACTACGGGATTTATATCCAAGATTTGATTTCGTTCTCGCCTAAATGGCAACTATCACTGGGTGGTCGTTACGATAAACAAAGTAAAGAAAACAGCAATAACGAATCGTTCGTACCTAAGGTCGGCGTACTTTACCATCCAAATGCATCAGCAACCGTATACGCAAGTTACTCGGAAGGATTTGAGCCGCAAAACGAAACATTAGAAAATGAAAATGATGTTAATAATGGCATGAAACTCGATGCCATTACTTCTGAGCAACGAGAAGTTGGGGTTAAATGGCAACTGTTTGATGACCGATTAATGCTCAGCGGCGCCCTATTTGATATTAGTAAAACAGGCACCTTAGTGAGCGAAAATCTGATTAATCCTATTGGTGATATAACCAGCATAACCACGCAAGCAGGTGAACAACGCCATAAAGGCTTTGAACTTTCTGCACAAGGTGCTGCTACCGATCGTTTATTTGTTATGGCATCAACCATGTATTTAGATGCTAACTATGAACGAGATGAAGAATTAGAAGGTAAGCGCCCAACCGATGCGCCAAAGTGGTCCGCCTCACTTTGGACCCGTTATGAACTCAACGACGCCATTGCTTTTAATGCCGGCGCTTTTTATGAAGGTGAACGTTTTGCCGATAATGCCAATACAGTAACAAAACAGGGATATACCCGTGTTGATGTTGGCGCAACCTACGCACTTAAGGTAAGTAATACAGATATTAACCTGCGTTTAAACATTGAAAACTTATTCAATAAAAACTACCTAGCCGGTGGTGGATTAAATAACGTGACGGTAGGTGAAGGCACAAACGTGCGTTTAGCAGCGCAATTTAGCTTTTAAATACAAACTTTAAAAACCCATAGCCCACCTCAATTTGAGGTGGTTTTTTTTTGAACTGACTTTTGAACCCACTGAATAGCCTACTCATCTCATCTATTTTTTATCCTGTTTGTTACATGCTTTAATGGTGTTAATCATTACAAAGGCTCTCTGAATATGAAACAATTGCTCACAGCACTCCTATTTACCACCAGCATGACGGTAAGCGCCAACAACAGTGAATTCACTACAAAACAGCTACAACAAGTAGATGAGGTGCGCACCACCGCCCTTAAAAGTGATTTAAGCTATCAATTACTAGAATCACTCACCACTGAAATAGGCCCGCGCCTACCAGGCACCGAAAACGATAAGAAAGCCGTTGCTTGGGCAAAAGCAAAGTTTGATGAATTGGGCTTTGATAAAGTCTGGTTAGAAGAAGCAACCTTCCCTGAATGGCGTCGCTATAGCGAAAGCGGAAAAATACTCACTCCAAGCGAGCAACCTCTGCATTTAACAGCACTGGGTAACAGCATTAGTACACCCAAAGAGGGGATCAGCGCACCTGTCGTCTTATTCGAAACCCTTGACGAATTAAAAGCTGCACCGGCGAATAGCTTACAAGGTAAAATTGCTTATATTAATTACCGTATGAACCGTGATATTGACGGCAATGGTTATGGCCCCGCGGTAAAAGCCCGTGCTACTGGAGCAATTGAAGCAGCTAAAAAAGGCGCCGTTGCCTATATGATGCGCTCAGTTAGCACTGGCCACCATCGCTTTGCACATACCGGCGGTAGCTATTATAAAGAAGGGGTAACTAAAATACCTAACGTGACTATTGCCAATCCTGATGCTGACCAAATAGCACGATTAGTCTCATTAAACAAAGACGTGTCGGTTAATATTAATGTACAAACCGAAAACCTAGGCGAGGGCACTGGTTATAACGTCATTGGCCAATTTAATGGTACTGAAAACCCTGAGCAATATGTACTTATTGGTGGACACTTAGATTCGTGGGATTTAGGTACTGGCGCTCTGGATGATGGCGCTGGCGTTGCCTTAACCATGGCAGCAGCAAAGCATATTAGTGATGTAAAACGTCCTAAGCGCAGTATTCGCGTTGTGCTTTTTGCAGCTGAAGAACTCGGCCTTTGGGGCGCAAAAGCGTATTTTGCAAAGCATAAAAATGAGCTTAATAACATTGTGGCTGCTGCAGAGTCTGACTTTGGTGCTGATGTAGTTTATGGCTTTGAATCAAATGTAAACGCAGCTTCACTGCCAGTAGTGCGCGCGATTGCCAAAGAGCTGGCGCCATTAAATATTGAATACATTGGCCAAAATGAAGCTAAAGGCGGCCCCGATCTCATCCCATTTAAAAATGCAGTTTCTGCACCTATTTTTGAACTGGCACAAGATGGTACTGACTACTTTGATTACCACCATACAGCGGATGACACCCTTGATAAAGTAACCCCCGCTAAACTTCGTCAAAACACCGCTGCTTATGCTGTATTTGCGTTAATGGCCGCCGACGCTAAAACGACCATTAAACCAAAAGCACGCACTAAAGAGTAACTGACATAATTACTTACAGTTTGCTGCTTTAACTAATACGCTCATTGTTTTAACTTAAAGAGAATTAAAACAGGGAGCGTATTTTCATGCTGCTTTTCAATACCAGTCAGTCTTTTCCTCATTTTACACAAGTACAGTGCTGCCCTAATTGCAAAAGTAACAGCTATCACTTAGTTAACCAAAGCCGCTTTTTGCGCTTTACTATTCTTCCTATAGTTCCGATAAAGTTGAGCTATAAACGCGAGTGCTATCAATGTGGACATTGTGAGCCTACAAGCATTAAAAAGTTACCCCTGTTCGAAAAGCTAAGCCTACCCAAATACTGTATTGGGTTAGTTTTATTGCTGTGGGTATTGTTATTTTTTTACCAAAAACACCTTAATGCTGAGGCGCTAAAACAAAGTTATTTAACCAACCCCAAAGCCTACGACACCTATTTAATAAAGGCCGATAAATTCACTCATGAACCGTGGACACTGACTAATTTAAAAGTCGCGCAAGTGCTGAGCTTTGATCAGCAATTTATAACGTTTCAGGTGAGTAATTACAGCTATAAGCGCAGCAGTGCTATAACCACAGCAATGCGTGCAAGTTTATTAGTGCAAAGAGATTACTTTTCGTCTAAAACCATCACCCTACCTCGTAATGAAATAAAACGCTTATACAAGGATGACATTATATTCGACGTGCTGCGCCCCTATGCAAATAGTTTATATGGGGGGTTTGTGATGTTTCCGCCACAGCCAAAACCTTTATATAAAGGAGTAAAGCTCGATAAAAATAATCAACAAGGAATTATGTACCACAAAGATGAGCAATACGATGAGGCGCTAGAAAGCTTTACTCTTGCAGCGCAAACAGGTTCTCAATGGGGGCAACTAAATCTGGCGCAAATGTATCGCGACGGGCAAGGCACAGAGAAAAACGCCCCACAAGCTATTTATTGGTACAAAAAAGCCATTGCTCAAGGTAATAGCAAAGCTAAACACGAGCTTGAGCAATTATGTAAAAGTGCACAATGTGAATAATGTAAAGTAGCGCGATTACGCCGCGCTATTATGGGTTTTAAAGAGCTTAGTATAGGTTACATGCATAATAACAATAACCAAACCCGCAACCACACCAAGTAAGCCATCAAATACTAAAGGGGCTAGCATCTCACCTACCCCACCTAAAGTTGACTGGGCGTAATGTGTGATATCAATCTGCGTATGATGCAGTAACTCAACACCATGCACTAAAATTCCACCCCCCACTAAAAACATGGCGATTGTACCTGCAAAGGCTAAAAACTGCATAAGTCGGGGAGCTGCTGCAAGTAGGCCTTTACCCAGTAATTCTTTAAATTTATTCGCAGAGAGTTTTGATTGGTTAAGTAAATACAATCCTGCATCATCAAGTTTTACAATTCCAGCTACCAGTCCATAAACACCAATTGTCATGATGATGGCAATAACACTTAGCACCAGTGCTTGATTCATTAACGTAGCCCCAGCCACAGTCCCTAAGGTAATTACAATAATTTCAGCAGACAGAATAAAGTCAGTACGAATAGCACCTTTTACTTTTTGCCTTTCATATTCAACTAAATCTAACTTTTCATCATCATCTATCGTTTCCTCATGAAGAGGTAAAAAGCGAGCAAATACTTTTTCAGCGCCTTCAAAACATAAAAATAAACCACCCATCATTAAAAGTGGCGTAATTAGCCAAGGCAACCACACACTAATTAATAACGCAGCAGGGACTAATATCGCTTTATTTAAAAACGACCCTTTTGCCACCGCCCATACTACCGGCAGCTCTCTATCGGCAGTGACCCCTGTAACTTGCTGCGCATTGAGCGCCAAGTCATCTCCTAGTACGCCTGCCGTTTTTTTAGTCGCAACTTTGCTCATAGTCGCAATATCATCAAGTAAGGTCGTTATATCATCAAGTAATGTTAAGAGGTTAGTGCCAGCCATGATATTCCCTAGCTAAAAATAAGAGCTTAAACATAACGTAAAGCCTTATTTTCACCAACGGTTAATTTAGCTTTGCTAAGCTCTCAATTAACCAAGCGACTAAATAAGTAAAACACAGCCTAATGAAACACTACGCCATTACTATTGCTTTAATAGCCCTGGTTGCATGCAATGAGCAACCCATTACAACAAACTATATGTGCGATAATACCGCTGCACAGCTAGATATTATTAGCAACAAACAGGCGACGCTCCGCTTTAATAAGCATGATTATTTATTAACTCATGAGGTGAGTGCTTCTGGTAGCAAATATATTAATACCAAGGTACTGTTTTGGAGTAAGGGCGAGCAAGCTATGCTAATAATTGACGGTAAAAAATATCAATGCATAAGCAATTAACCATTAACTAACAACATATTAAAAAACTTGCTACACTAACAAAAGTCTTAATATTGTTGATAAAGTTATGCATTCTATCGCTATAAAACATAAAATAATTTTAGCCTTTTCAGCTATTGGCCTGTTAATGCTCACCAGCTGCATATTTTTTTACTGGTCACTCCATCAAATCAGTACCACTAATTCGCGCATAGAAACGCTAGCGGTTCCGGTACAGCAAGCGAGTAAAGACCTGCGTTTATCGCTACTTTCAATTACTAAATTTAACGCCATTGCTTACAGCCAAACTAAACTTGATTTACTACTGCAAAATAAAAAGCAAGCACACGCAGAGCAAACACAGTTTTTTAATAAATTAGAGACGCTAAAAGCGCAAGTTGCCAAGCAACAAAGTATGCAAACATTACTTGTTACTATTCATAATGACTTCACTGAGCTAAATACAATAAGCAACGACATGCTGGCAGCAAAAGAGCAACGCTTTAAGGCGCAAAGTACCGCCGCAGCACTGACAGTTACCTTTAATGAACAGCTTCGCGATCTGAGTAACCAATTACTTGATATAGAGCTTATAAACGTAGCAGGCAACCAGCAATCGCTTTTAAATGCAGTCTTTGGTACAGCGACTCGAATTGATGATTTATTATTTACTCTAAACAATAATGTCAAAGGCATCGGGCAAGTAACCACCTCTGAAGATATCAATGCCCACCAACAGGACACTTCTTTTTTACTCGATAATATTCAATCTAATCTTAGTTATTTAGAGCAACAAGCCTCTCCTATTGCAAATAAGCTCAACGCCAATGAGTTAATAGCGGCGTTTAACGATTTAAGCAGCCTATTAAATAATCCTGATGGGCTGTATGCATTGCAGAACACTGTACTCAATAGCAAAGACAAGGTTGATCAGCGGTTTGAAAGTTTTCAACATGCTTTTATCATTATAGAAAATCAGCTAATTGAGCTTAATAAACTTGCAGACACGCGCTTTGACTCCCTGCAAGAGAGCGCTAAGTCAGCAATCAATACCGGCTCTAGCTTAGTTATTATTATTGCTTTTGTTTTAATTGTTTTGCTGGTTATTATTTCAGTGTTTACTACTAACGCCATGCTAAAACCACTTAAAAAGGTGAATAAAGAACTCGCACGCATAGCCTCAGGTGACTTTTCACAGCGTAGTAATCCTCTAAGTAAAGACGAATTTGGTACCCTACTGCATAATACCAATAAGCTTTGTGATGATTTAACTCACCTAATAAAAGGGATCAGTAACGACGCCTACGAACTCGATAATTCAGCCATTCAAACCAGTGAAAAAGGGCAACAAATGACCATCGTTGCTAAGCAACAGCTGGAACGCAGCGCACAAGCAACCTCATTAGCGCAACGTATGCTACAAAGCTCACAAGCCGTTTACGAACAAGCGCAGAGTACCTCAAATGAAATAACGAATGCCTCGCAGTTTGCAAATGATGTCAATGACATTGCAAACAACAATAGCCAAAGTATTGAATCTCTTTTAAGCCGCCTAGATAAAGCAGTTAGCAGCACCGAAGAGCTTGCACAATACACCAAACTGATTGGCGCTATTGTTGATACGATTAGCAGTATTGCAGAGCAAACCAATTTGCTAGCGCTTAATGCGGCCATTGAAGCAGCAAGAGCCGGTGAACATGGTCGAGGATTTGCCGTAGTGGCTGATGAAGTGCGTTCGCTTGCAGCACGAACACAAAGCTCCACTAGCGAAATAACCACCATGATCAACACACTACAACAACATACTCAGTCTACCCAAGCTGAAATAAATGATGGTCAACAACAAGCCAAACATTGTGTTGAAAACAGTACTGAACTAAATGCAGCCGTTGAGCGTATCAAAAGCACGTTAGTATCGGTCAATGCAATGAGCAAAGACATTGCCCATGCATCGCATGAACAACTTGCAAACAGCACTGATATCCAACAAATAATGGCTAAGGTAACCGATCATGCCACCTTAAATGCCGACAATGCGACGACCCTAGCAAGCGAAAGTGAAGATGTTAATCAACTTGCACACTCTTTAAAAGGTGCGGTAGAGCGCTTTAAGTTTTAAGTGCAAGTAATGACTTGGCTTGCATGAACTGGGTATAATACTTTTAACTTTTTGCTAAGTAACGGCCCACAATGAAATACAAAGATCTACGCGATTTTATCGATTTACTTGAAAAACGAGGCGAATTAAAACGCATCAGCCAAGAAATCGACCCGTATCTTGAGATGACCGAAATTGCCGATCGCACACTGCGTGCTAAAGGCCCCGCTTTATTATTTGAAAACCCGAAAGGGTATGACATGCCTGTTCTAGCTAACTTATTTGGTACACCTAAGCGTGTAGCAATGGGTATGGGCCAAGAAGATGTCAGTGAATTACGAGAAGTTGGTAAGTTATTGGCATTTTTAAAAGAGCCAGAGCCACCGAAAGGCATTAAAGAAGCCCTTGGACAAATTCCGGTATTTAAGCAAGTCCTTAATATGCCAGCCAAAGAAGTAAAAAAAGCGCCCTGCCAACAAGTTATTTTACAAGGTAACGATGTTGATTTAACCAAGCTTCCTATTCAGCATTGCTGGCCTGGTGATGCTGCGCCTTTAATTACTTGGGGTTTAACCGTTACCAAAGGGCCTTATAAAAAGCGTCAAAATTTAGGGATTTATCGCCAGCAGTTACTTGGCAAAAATAAAATTATTATGCGTTGGTTATCTCATCGTGGTGGCGCGCTTGATTTTCAAGAGTGGTGCAAAGAACACCCTGGTGAGCCGTATCCGGTATCAGTGGCATTAGGGGCTGATCCTGCCACAATTTTAGGGGCGGTTACTCCGGTCCCCGATACATTAAGCGAATATGCTTTTGCCGGTTTATTGCGTGGCAGTAAAACGGAAGTGGTTAAGTCTATTTCGAATGATTTACAAGTACCGGCCAGCGCAGAAATCGTGCTTGAAGGGCATATTATGCCAGGTGAAATGGCACCTGAAGGCCCCTATGGCGACCATACGGGTTACTATAATGAAGTCGATGACTTTCCCGTTATGACAGTCACTCATATTACTCATCGTAAAGACCCTATTTATCACAGCACCTTTACGGGTCGTCCGCCTGATGAGCCAGCTATTTTAGGGGTGGCTTTAAACGAAGTATTTGTGCCAATTTTACAAAAACAGTTTCCAGAAATCGTTGATTTTTATTTACCGCCAGAAGGCTGCTCGTACCGTATGGCCGTGGTTACCATGAAAAAACAATACCCCGGGCACGCCAAGCGCGTAATGATGGGGGTTTGGTCATTCCTACGACAGTTTATGTACACTAAATTTGTTATTGTCTGCGACGATGACATTAACGCCCGAGATTGGAACGATGTAATATGGGCTATTACTACCCGTATGGATCCTTCACGCGACACCACGTTAATTGAAAACACGCCAATAGACTATTTAGACTTTGCATCGCCTGTCTCTGGCCTTGGTTCAAAAATGGGCATGGATGCAACCAACAAATGGCCTGGCGAAACAACCCGTGAGTGGGGCGAACCTATTGTTATGGATCAAGCCACTAAAGATCGCGTTGATGAACTTTGGGATAGCCTAGGTATTCTTTAACGACTTTGGTCTAGGCTATAAACTCACCCTGCGGATATGCTACTATTGCTCAAATAAAGTGCGTATCCGCTAATTTAAGGTAAAACATGCAAACATTACACGCTGACGTTGTTTCTATCAGTCCACTAACAGAATTTGTTCATAAAGTTATTTTAAAGCCGCAGCAACCCGTCACATTTGAAGCTGGCCAATATTTACAATTGGTTTTAGGTGAAAAAGATAAACGTGCGTTTTCAATTGCAAGCCGTCCTTCACAAACGGATGCTTTAGAATTACATATTGGTGCTTCAGTTGCTGACTCATATGCTATGCAATCGCTAGAGCACCTTCGTAGTGCCCACAATAATAATCAAACAGTGACTATTGAAGCGGGCTTAGGTGTTTCTCAACTACGTTTGCAGTGCGAGCGCCCCATTATTTTACTTGCTGGCGGCACAGGCTTCTCTTACGCAAAATCAATGGCCGATCACCTTGCTGAAATAAATTGTCAGCGCCCAGTGCTATTTTATTGGGGTGTTAAAGAAGAGTCTGCGCTGTATGCACACAGCGAAATGAAAGCTTGGGCAGATAGTCATAAGCACTTCGAATTTATTCCTGTGGTAGAAAATCCTACTGACAGCTGGACTGGCCATACTGGTTATGTGCATAAAGCGGTAATGGACGATATCATCTCGCTTGAACCTTATGATATTTACATGGCAGGTCGTTTTGACATGATAGGCATAGTGCGCGATGACTTTATTAGCCACGGTGCCATTCGCGAAAACATGTACGCGGATGCATTTGCTTTTATAAAATAACAGCAAATGCATCATTTTTAAGGCACCTTAGGGTGCCTTAATTGTTTTTATTGCCCGCCATTACCGCTGCGATGATTGTTATTACCTATTAAACTCATCAACATAAACAATTTCCTAAAATCCAATCTATAAACCATACTTTGTATAGAACATTCAGCGGGAGAAACCTAAATGCTAAATACAAAAGTAAAAGATTTTATGCAACACAAGTTGCCTCATATCACCCCTAATACAGAAATGACGACCGCCATTGCAGAACTACAAAAATTTAAATTGCTTGGTGCCCCAGTATTTGACGATAACAAGTTGCTAGTAGGTTTTATCTCTGAGCAAGAGCTACTTAAACCCCTAATGCAAAGCAGTTATTTTTGTGACGGTATGGTAAAAGTATCGCAGTTGATGCAAACAGAAGTTGTGACGGTCAGCGGTGATACCAATATCATGGAATTAGCAGAACAAATGCAACCCGGTAAGCCAAAGAATTACCCTGTGGTTGATGGTGACGTTGTAGTTGGCATGATCAGCCGTGCCGATATTTTAAAAGCACTTTATGATAATTACGTTAGCTGTCAAACTCACATATAAACAAAAATGCCACTGTAAACAGTGGCATTTTTTTATAGTACAGGTGATTAACGCTGTGCGACTTTGGTTTTGAGTGCCTGTTTATCTGCATCACTTAAATACGCAATCTCAAGTGCATTGGCTTGCGCTTTTTCCATATCAGCTTGCGATAAACCAGCTTGTGGCGCTGCAGTTTCGTATTCGTACTCAATTTCAATCCCTTCAACAGCCGGATCATCGGTATTAATGCTGGCCAAAATGCCATGATCTAAAAACTGTTTAAGCGGATGCTTAGTTAAATCATTCACTGTGCTGGTTTGAATATTACTGGTTAAGCACGATTCAATACCAATACGGTTATCACGTAAATAATCCATTAGCGTTGAGTCTTCAATCGCTTTAACGCCATGCCCTATTCTGCTTGCGCCAAGCTCGTTTAATGCTTGCCAAATACTGGCAGCACCCAATGCTTCGCCAGCATGCACAGTAACCGCTAAATATGCATCGCGTACTTGTTTAAAGTGATCAACAAACAGTTCACCAGGGTAACCAATTTCGTCACCCGCTAAATCAACCGCGACCAAATCATTTTTAAAAGCAAGTAAAGCATCCAGCTCGTGTTGACAGGTTTTAACACCGTAAGTACGAGATAAAATACCAATTAAGTTTGCTTTAATATCAGCATCTTTTGTTGCACTTTTAATACCATCAACCACGGCTTCAACAACGCCCTGAGGATGTAAACCTTGGCTTTGTGCCATGTAGTAAGGGCTAAAACGTAGTTCTACGTAATCAAGGCCTTGCGCTTGTGCATCTTCAATGTTTTCTATCGCAATTCGTCTACAAGCATCATAATCACCCAGTACCGTGACCCCCCAATCAAGCTTTTGTAAAAATGCCATTAGGTTTGGCTCAGGATCAATAACTTGAACATGAGGAATAAGTGCCTCAACATTATCTGCTGGTAAAGCTATATTAAACTGACGACCAAGTTCTAGTATGGTTTGCGCGCGTACATTCCCATCTAAGTGACGGTGAATATCTAGCAAAGGTATTTTTCTATTAATCATAGTAGCTACTCGGTTGAGTTAAAATTGCGCGAATGATACGCAGGTACAGTAATATTTCAAGTGTAGAATATTTAAAATGGCGCTTGGAGGTCTTATGTCTGCCTTTTGTACAAAAATAACTGTTACTTATCTAAGCGAGATAAATAATACCAAAGCGTTTTAAATAGCTCATCAGCTTCAATAGGCTTGGTCATATAGCTATCCATTCCAGAGGTAATCGCTTTTTGAGCGTCTTGTTCGTGAGCGTTGGCGGATAAACCAATAATAGGTAAATCAAAAAAACCTAACTCATTACGAATCACTTTTGTTGCTTGTAAGCCATCCATATTCGGCATTTGAATATCCATTAATACTAGATCGTAGTTTTTTTCGCTAAGCATCGCAATCGCTTCTAAGCCATCATTTGCGATATCAGCAATACCGTGTTTAGTTTCTAAAATAGCACTTACAACATGTTGGTTTAATGGGTTGTCTTCCACTATAAGTAATTGATATTTTTCTAAAGAAATATTACTCACATCAATTTTTGATAAAGCATCAGCACTGTATTTGGCTTTTGGCAGCGATGAATGAACTGGTAAGCTAAAAGTAAACGTAGATCCATGCCCCTCACTGCTTTTTAAATCAATAGCCCCTCCCATCAATTCGACCAATTTTTTACAAATACTCAAACCTAAACCAGTACCACCGTACTGACGCGACGTTGAGCTATCTGCTTGAGAAAAGGGTTTAAAAAGCTGTTTTTGAGCTGCAGAGCTAATGCCAATCCCGGTATCGTTAACGCTAAAGTATGTCATTTTTGATGATTGCCAAATCTTTAACGTAATACAGCCCTTTGCGGTAAATTTTACTGCATTATTTAATAAATTAAGCAGAATTTGCTTTAAACGAATAGGATCGGTATTGAGAGTTAAATGCGCATCGCTGTCATACTCTAATTTTAAAGAAAGCGATTTACTCTCCACCTCAAATTGCATTAAACCGACGATGTCCTCGGCTAATTGTTTGAGGTTCACAGGCTCTTGCATTAACTCAAGTTTACCGGCTTCCATTTTAGAAAAGTCGAGTACATCGTTTAACACTCTTAATAATACACTTAGAGCACCATCAGCTTGCTCTATATAGCCTTTTGCTTGCTGCCAATCCTGTTGTTGTAGCGCTAGATAGTGCATACCCTTTATGCCATTTATTGGCGTGCGTATTTCATGACTCATGTTGGCTAAAAACTGACTTTTTATAGCATTGGCTTCATCGGCCTTTTGTTTTTCTTGGCGTAGCGTGAGTGTTTGCTTTGCCACTTGTTCGCGAATCCGAATATTGGTAGCCGTCACAGAGATCAAAAATATAATCAACAACCACACAAATAACATACCCACTATTTGCGCTAGCCAGTATATGAACCACGATGATTTTAAAACGGGTTGATGCAGCTCAACGCGCCACATTCGCTGACCAATTAGCAACTGATATTTTTTTAGTAACACCATAGAATGATGCTCTGCAATATAAAGTGCCTGCTGTTTTTCAGCATTATTAATATCAAAAAAACTAATCGCAATACGCTCATTAGAGTCAAACGACAGCGACTTAGAAAGTTTAGCTAAGCTAACTACGGCAACAACAAATCCTTTAAAATCGCCTTCTGTTACCACATTTCCAAAAACGGGATACATAAAAAATACACTTAATTCTTCGTTATTCGGTAGCAGTGCTGTCGGTTCACTGATCACCAATTCATTAAGTACTTTAGATTTAGTGAGTGCTGTGCGTACTTGCTCGTTTGAACCTAAATCAAACCCAACAATATCTTTCATTCCCCTAAGTGGGTTTATATATTTTACGGGGTAATAGAGCTCTCGATAGGGGGCTTTTTGCCATTGCCCATTCGCTGATTTTTGTTTGATAAACGGGTTTTCGCTATCAACTTGCTCAATCCATGATTGATACTCGGCACGAGAATCATCAGTAATCGCAGGAACCCATTTAAAAGCAAGTATTTCTTCACTGTAGCTTAATTGTTTAGCTGTAAACTGCGTAAACTCACTAAAACTAACGTCTTCACTATTTGCTAAAAAACCACTTAATAAAGATAGATGTGCAATGATCTCATCTAACTTTTGATTTATCGCGCTTTGAGTCGCAAGCACTTTCGTTTCTTGCTTTTGAGTGTCTTTTTGTTTTTTTACACTCGCTGCACCATAAAAACTAATACTAATAATCGCATAAATAAGTAATGCAGGAACAATAACTTGTAGTCGATGGCGCATTTCAGAATAGTGAAATACAGCTAATAGCAATGGGGTAAAAATTAATACGCCAATGCTGTCACCTATCCACCAAGTAATAAAATTATCCAGCGCATTCGCAGCAGGGATGATCTGGTTAAATACTAATAAACTCGTGCCAGCAATAGCGCCTATAACACAGCAGACAGGACCTGCAATTACTAAGCTTTGAATACTTAATTTTAACGATGAAAGGTCTAGAGGGGCTTTTATTACTTTTGTAATTATTTGCGCGCCAAGCCATGCTTGCAAAAAAGCAGCGCCGCTGAGGCCCACTGCATGTAACAAAATTTGCCAGTTTAAAATATCTGTAACATGGTCTAAATGAATTAAATTAATCAGTAAAGAACCAGCAATAATGCCTAAGTAAGCGCGATGGCGCCATAATAAAAAACTGGCTAGTGCAATGCCTGCAGGTGGCCAAGAAGCCACGGCATAACCGTCTACTGCGAGTAATAAATTACTAAGATAACCGGTAAAAAAATAAGCGCATGCAAGACTAAAAGAGAGTGTAAACACATTTTTCATAGCCTTCGCTCCTGCGCTTTTAATTATTGATTTATAAAATATAATCCATTATTGATAGAGCACAAGCGCCTTATCTAATTGTGCGCTGTGTTTATAGCTTAGTATAGCTTGTTGTCGATACTGTGATTTGTTATCGCTATTAAGCGCTTTGTCGAATACTCGTGCAGCTAAATCATAATCACCTTGGGCATTCGCTAAACACGCCAGCGCTAATAATAACGCGTTATTGTGCTCATCTTTTTTCAACCGTTCTTGTATGCTTGATTGCAGCTTGTAAGCATTACTTGGCGCAGCTTCACGTAAAATGTCGGCAAGCTCAGTGTGGTGCTTAGCGTGTTTGAGCATTTTAATTAACTCGTTTTCAATACTCGCCAACTGCCCTGTTTTTGCCATTTGAGTTAAGTACGCAGTGTGCGCATGTGCTTGCAATTTCTTACCTAATTGCTGGTACTTACTGGTTAGCTCATCACTCGCTTGAGCAGCAAAATAAGCTAAAAACACCTGCTGCCACTGCTTATCGCTCAATGCATCTTTACGTAATAAGCGCGGTAAAAAGTCTTCTAATATTTTAAAGTGCTGCTGTTGCACCAACACTTCAGTGTACAGTTTAAGCTCAAGTACAGTGGCTTTTTTAGATTCAGCCGCCATCCGTATTTGCGGTTCAATAACACTGCTGTCGCCACTGGCTAACCATAGTTTAGCCACTTTTAGTTGCTGCTCAGGGCTTATTTCAAACAAGTATTCCAGCGCCTTATCGGGTTGATTATTTGCCAGTGCAGCTTTTGCTAGTAACGCCAAACGTATGTCTAAAAATTTAGCTGGCACACTGTTACTTGATAACGCGCTTTCCACTTGCGCATAATCGTCATTAATCAAGCTCCACAGTGCTTGCTCTATAGCTGCATGCTTGCGCTCTTGGCTGCGAGCAAAAAATCCATGTTTGGTATTTCTGTAAATAGATAAACAGTAGCGTACGAGTTTATAAGTTAAATACAAAGCCGCTGCGCTCAGTGCCGCCATAATACAAAACGAAACAATCGTACCTTCTATGGTGGTGTTATTAAATGAAATCAGCACATAGCCTTTTTCATCTAACACGAAAGGAGTGATCGCTAATACCAATACAATAGCGACAATAAAAATGATCAACCCTATCATTGTGCCCACTCCTTAACTTGCTCAGTACTTTGCAATGTCACCTCAGGGTTAAAGTTAAGCGGCTCTTTTTCAAGGTTTACTAAAGTTTGTAGTACCACTTTTGTGGCATTATCATCTTGCTTAAAGTATTCATTAACCAAACGTTTTGTGTCGTTTAAGGCGCTAAAATAGATGCTGGCTTGCTTGCTCATTAGCGCATCTTGCGCCTGAGTAATATTGAGCTTTATGCGCTGATTAATCAGGTGGCGCTCTCTATCAGTTAATAGCGGCTCTATTAATACCCCTTCGTGATGGCGAATTGTAATAAAGCTATCAACTATTTTATTCCAGCTATTTCGGATGTTTTGCTGCCAATCACTCATATTTTCAGAGAGCGCGTTTTCGTCAGTTACTGACGCTTCTTCTGGCAAATTAACCGCATTAAATACCAAGTTATCGATACGATCTCTTACACTATTTAACTGTAAGTAAATCGCCTCTGTTGCAACGGGTTTAATGCTATCGAGCGTTTGTATGTCTTGTATAATTGCTTGGCGCAACTCAAGCGTGCCTGGGTGGTCGCTTAAAAGTGAATCTAAACGTTTAAGCACTGCACTTGTGCCTTGGTAATCTTGTTCAGCCCACAATTTAAATTCAGCCATGCGTTGTAAGCTAGTCACTTCTTGTGGGTTTAATGTGTTACCACTTTGCTGCACTTTTTGCAGTGCTGCTTTTAATGCTTGCTGATTTTTTACAGAGTTTTCATTGAGCGCCATAGCAATTTGCTCTTCGCTCTTTTGTAACGCTTGCTGTAGACTGAGTTGCTCAGACTTAAGCGCTTGCAGCTCTTGCTGCAATATCTTATTTTGCTCTGTTAATGCATTAACCGCTAAATTTTGCACTTTACCGGCATTGAGCTTTTGATAAAACTCATAACCCACGCCACTAGCAACAAGTAACGAAATCACCAACGCTAAACTGCCCACCTTACTCACTTTATGGGTATTATTTTGCGTTTGATTATTGGCTTTTGCAGTGTCGTTTTTAGCGGTATTAGACGTGTTATTGGCTATTGGTTGCGCTGCTGCTTTTTCTACTTTTGACGTCGCTGACTGTTCACTCATTTTGCTACCTTGCTGATTAATGCAGGCAAACATAGCGTGGTCGCTAGCCCCTGCCGCAGTATGTATATGTGTCGAATTTATTTTTTGCTGTTGTAAATAATCGCCAATACGCTCACTGGCAACATAAAATTCGCACTGTTGTAACCATGTTAGTTGCGCCGCGGTAAGGGTATTAAAAATGGCATCAACGGCGGCATTACTAGTAATGACTATACCGTGTACATTCTGGCTTTGCCAGTGGTCTATCCAGTCAGCGGGTTGTTGCGCTACCGGCTCACGCTGATACACCACACAATTATTTAAAAAAGCACCGCGTTGTTTTAAGATTTTTGCTATCTCAGGCCGCCCACCAATGCCTTTAACCAACACGATATTACTGCCATCAACCTCAGCCAATGACTTAAGCGCCAGCAACCCCTCAGAGTCATGTTGTTTTGGCAGAGCCGCACGTACACCAAATACTTCATAAATGGTGTCGGCTGTTTGTTGGCCAACACCATAAAACTGCGCTTTGGTGTTAATTGCAGGCTTAAGGGCACTCAGTGCATGTACTGCATCTTGCGAAACAAAAATAATTTTGTCGGCATTAACCAACGGGCTTAGCTCAACGCTGGTTGGGGTTAAATACGTTATTTTTAGAACAGGACACAAAGACGCTTGATAACCCGCTTGCTCAAGTTGCTGTGCAAGGGCTGCGCCTTTTCCTTCGGGCCGAGTTATCAAGATGTGTTTCATTATGCGTCTCGATATACGTCAGCAAGGATTTTATCTGCGCCTTGTGCTAAGAGTTTTTTAGCCAGCTCAATTCCTAATTTTTCCGCATCATCAACATGCCCACTAATTTCATCGCGTAAAATTTCGCTGCCATCAATCGCCCCAACTAAACCACGTAAATGCACTTGCTCACCATCAACCAATGCATAAGCACCAATCGGAACTTGGCAGCCCCCTTCTAAGTGGCGGTTCATTGCGCGCTCGGCATTAACACGAATACGAGTTTCACTGTGCTCCAGCGGTGCTAATAAGGCTTTAGTGACTTCATCATTTATACGGCATTCAATACCGACAGCACCTTGGCCATTAGCAGGTAACGACACTTCTGGCTCAATAAAGTCACGAATACGTTCACCCATTTCTAAACGAATTAGCCCAGCCGCTGCGAGTATAATCGCATCGTATTGACCACTATCAAGCTTTGCTAAACGTGTATTTACATTGCCACGTAAGTCACGAATTTCTAAATCTGGACGCAACGCTCTAATTTGGCATTGGCGACGTAAACTTGAGGTGCCAACAATGGCGCCTTGCGGTAACGCATCAATATTGGCAAAATTATTTGATACAAACGCGTCACGCGGGTCTTCACGCTCACAAATAACATGTAACTCTAAATCATCTGGAAATTCGACTGGCACGTCTTTCATTGAATGCACTGCAATGTCTGCTCGCCCATCAAGCATGGCTTGTTCTAGTTCTTTTACAAATAAGCCTTTACCACCAATTTTAGCCAGTGGTGTATCTAAAATAATGTCACCTTGAGTCGACATAGGCACCAGCTCTACACGCACGTCATCGTGAAAATGCTCTAGCTGCGCTTTTACAAATTCAGCCTGCCACAGTGCCAATGCACTTTTACGAGTAGCAATGCGAACTAACTTTGTTTTTTCAGTCATAAAATATCCATTAATAATTACTGGGGTCTGTTGACCTTCCAGGATTAAAACCTGTTCTATCTGAGGGCGATTTAATCAGCTAAAATTCTAAATTCTTTTTGCGCAATGAGTAAGCCTCGTTCATCAACCACATCAACGCGCCAATTCCCTAGCTGGGAATCCATAATATTTTTAGTTGAGTAAGTTCGGTAGCGCGGAGAAGTAACTTTGAGCGACACTTCCGCCATCACTTCCCCTTCAAATAACCAAATGTGCTTTACCTGCTGACCTTGTAAGTTTTTAAGCTCACTAAAAAATGACAATGATTCTTCAAATTGGCTTAAACGCACATCGGCGGCAAATACATTGGTTGGTTCACGATTACTCACACTGCGCGTCAATACGGCGCGGCTAATAGTAGCTGTATCTATTTTGGCACCAATGGCCACACTCGCAACTTGTGCTGATTCAGCAAATACTTTTTGCTCAGCCGGTTTTTCACTGGCCGTTTCGGTTTCAGGCGTTTGGTTATCTGTTGCAGCCATGGCTGCTTCTTCAGGCTCAGCAGTGATCGTTGGCTCTACTTCTTGCTCAATAATACTTTGTTGAACTTCAGGCTCTGATGTTACTTGTTCGGTAATAGGAGCTGGTTTTTGCTCATCTGGGGAAAGGATTTTAGGTGCTGCAATTGCGACACTGCTCAGCAGCTCCTCATCAGCATCTGTTGCGTTTTCACTCTCTGCTGATGCTGCAGTATCATCGCTTAACGACACAATTGCTGTTTGTTGCTCAGTAGAATCGAGCTGCTCATTAGGATGCGGCGCCCCTTGATCAGCATTCACAGCGCTAGACAGGCCGTAAATAACCGCTGCAGAGGTCATAATCACCAACATAGAAATACTCACAATCCGACGCCAATGCCACTCATAGCTCACGCTGGGTTCGCTAACCTGTGGTTCACGTTTTACATTTGCTGTTATTACTATTTTTTGACTCATTTTGACCCTCAGCGGCTCCTAAACTAACTTAAGCGAGAAATTAACCATTGGCGCACAGCTTGTAACTCTTGTGTACAAACCTGATGCCCCATAGGGTATTCTTGCCAACTCACATCCATGTCATGCGTTGATAATACTTCAAACGCACTTCTACCCGCGCTATGCGGTACAACGTCATCTTGGCTCCCATGAGCCATAAATATATTTAGCTGTGTTTGCTTTGCTTCATCAGCCAATTTATGTGGCACACACATATAGGTTGATAGTGCCATAACGCCAGCAAGCTTTTGCTCTAAACGCGGGGCTAAATGTAGCGATATGACGCCACCTTGTGAAAATCCCGCTAAAATAATTTTGTTCGCCGGTATGCCGTTAGCAATTTCTTGCGTTATTAATTGCTCAACTTTTGCTGCAGACTCCCTAACCCCTAGTTCATCTGCACGTTTGTCTAAATCCATCGATTTAATGTCATACCATGAGCGCATCTGCATACCGCCGTTAATAGTAACAGCCTGCATAGGCGCATGCGGAAATACAAAACGCACACCTAGTTCACTGGGTAAATCGAGCTGTGGCGCTACTGGGGCAAAACCATCACCTGAATCACCCAAACCATGTAGCCAAATAACCGTGGCTTTATGCGTTCCCTGAGCTGGGTATTGAACAAACTCTAAACTCATAGCGATGATTGCCACTTAATTTCTTGACCCGCTTGACGTGTTGACGCTTCATTGATGAAACTCCAAAACTCTGCGCCTGAGCGGTTATCAATCCATTGACCATCACGCATTTCAAAATGGTGACCGTTAAATTTTGTTGCCACCCACACTTGATGCAACGGTGCTTGCTTATTAATCACAATTTTACTGCGATCTGGAAAAATAATTTCTAAAATACCTTGAGCCGATTCATAATCTAAATCTGCTTCACAATCATCAACTTGTTCTTCAATTGTGAACATAAGAGCTTCTGCTAACTGGTGATATTCGTGATCAGTCATCGTTAATTTCCTTTGCAGGCAAGACGCCTAAATAATGGGTGCATGTTTGTACAGCTAGTGTAACAGGAATAAAATCATCCGCGAATAGCTGCATTTTTTAGATATTCTGTTACTCTGCGATTATAAAGCCAGCAACCGTATTAATCTAATGAAAGCGACATATACCTTACAATTAAAACAACTATTAATCAGCACCGTTTTGTTGTGTGCGTTAGCTGGCTGTGGTCAAAGCGGCCCGCTGTACTTACCAGAGCAGCCTACTGAACAAAATCAGCCAACAGACACCTCCAACAAGCAAACACCTATTGAGCAAAAACAGGAGCAGTAAATGGATTTTTTTAATTATAAAAACAACCAACTATTTGCTGAAGATGTCAGCGTAGCAACGATTGCACAGCACTATGGTACACCGTGTTATGTGTATTCAAGAGCGACGTTTGAACGCCATTATTTAGCGTTTGCCAATGCAGCTCAAGATCATAAAAGCCTAGTGTGCTACGCCGTTAAAGCAAATTCAAATATTGCAGTATTAAATATACTGGCGCGACTTGGTGCGGGTTTTGACATTGTTTCAAAAGGCGAGCTCGCGCGGGTCATCAAAGCGGGAGGCGCAGCCAATAAAGTGGTTTTTTCTGGGGTTGCTAAAACCGCTGACGAAATTGCTTATGCGTTAGAATTAGGTATTAAATGTTTTAACGTTGAATCAATCTCAGAGCTTGAGCGCATTTCAGAAGTAGCGTGTGAGCTTAATCTAGACGCGCCAATTTCTATTCGTGTTAATCCTGATATTGATGCTAAAACACACCCGTATATTTCTACTGGCCTAAAAGAAAACAAATTTGGTATTGGTATCGAAACCGCGTTAAGTGTGTATCAACATGCAGCGTCGTTACCTGGCTTAAATATTGTTGGGGTTGATTGTCACATTGGCTCACAGCTGACACAAACCAAACCGTTTTTAGAGGCGCTTGATAAACTACTGGCATTAATTGATGAGTTAAAAAATGCAGGTATTGAGTTAAGCCATTTAGATATTGGTGGAGGCCTTGGAGTAACCTACGACGACGAACAGCCTCCCCACCCGAGTGAGTATGCAGCACAAGTAACACAGCGCCTTACTAATTATCGCCACCTTGAACTGATTTTTGAACCAGGGCGAGCTATTGCCGCTAACGCTGGGATTTTAGTGACTCAGGTTGAGTTTATTAAGCAAAATCAAGACAAGTACTTTGCGATTGTTGATGCGGGTATGAATGACATGTTGCGCCCATCACTTTATCAAGCGTGGCAAAAAATTATTCCTGTCTCGGTGCGTGATGACGAAACACCTACCCACAACTATGATGTGGTTGGGCCGGTGTGTGAAACCGGTGACTTTTTAGGTAAAGACCGCCCTCTAGCACTCAAACAAGGTGACTTGTTAGTGCAGCGTAGCGCTGGAGCATACGGCTTTACAATGAGTTCAAATTATAACTCACGCCCACGGGTTGCCGAAATAATGGTAGATGGTGAGCAACATCATCTTATTCGCGAACGCGAAACCATCGAGAGCCTGTACCAAGGTGAGAAAATTTTACCATAAACGTTTTTGTTACCTAGCTGCTCTGTGGCATGATTAGCGCAGAGCAAAACCGAATTAGAGCGCTATGTTAGTTAATTTTTCCAAAATGCACGGCTTAGGTAACGACTTTGTTGTGATTGATAATATTACACAAAACGTTTTTTTATCCCGTGATCAAATCAAAAAGCTGGCCGATCGCCATTTCGGCATTGGGTTTGACCAATTACTGATGGTTGAAGCCCCTTACTCACCCGATCTCGATTTTCACTATCGGATTTTTAATGCCGACGGCCACGAAGTAGAACAATGTGGTAACGGCGCCCGTTGCTTTGCCCGCTTTGTGCGCATGAAAGGCTTAACCAATAAACATAAAATTAGCGTTTCAACTAAATCGGGTAACCTCACCCTGTATATTGAAAAAGACGGCCAAGTAACGGTTAACATGGGACACCCTAATTTTGAGCCGAGTAAAATCCCGCTTAAAGCAACCAAACGTGAGCTGACTTATATTATTCGTGCAGAAGAACATACCGTTTTTAGTGGTGCTGTTTCTATGGGTAACCCGCATTGCGTCATGGAAGTAGACGACATTGAAACGGCACAAGTGAGTACCTTTGGCCCGTTGCTTGAAAATCATGAACGTTTTCCACAGCGCGCAAATATTGGCTTTATGCAGGTTATTTCTCAAGAACACATTAAACTCAGAGTGTGGGAACGTGGTGTAAGCGAAACACTTGCTTGTGGTACCGGTGCGTGTGCCGCTATGGTGATTGGCTTTATTCAAAACAAGCTCACCAGCACAGTGCAAGTTGATTTACCAGGCGGTAGCTTACAAGTTCGCTGGAGTGGCGAAGGCCACCCAGTGCGTATGACAGGCCCCGCTGAACATGTATTTGATGGGCAAGTTGCACTATGAGTGAATTAACTAAACAGCAAGTAATAGATTACTTACAACAGCACCCTGATTTTTTAATAAATCAACCTGCGCTATTAGCGCAACTTGAGTTACAACAGCAAGTTCAGGGTGCGACTTCGTTAGTACATATTCAGCAACGTCAACTACGTGAACATAATACTCAGTTAAAACATCAAATCGAGACGATGACCAAGCATGCCACGCAAAATGAACTCGTGTACCGCTTGTTCAGTCAATGCCATCGTCAGCTTTGGAGCAATTACGACTTTAATACTTTGGCAAGTAACTTACGCAACATTATTTGCATGAGCCCGACTATTAATGAGTGCAAACTCGTAAGATACGACAGCGCGTTTGAGGGCTTAGTAAAGCACAGATTGTCAGATAGTAATCATTATTTAGGGCGGGTAAATCAGCAAGAGCGCGACTTACTCTTTAACGATGATACCCAATCGACCGCACTTTATTTAATTGGTGAACCGAGTAACCCCTACGCAATTTTGGCTTTTGGCAGCCACGATGAGAACCACTTTGAGCCCTCACAAGATAACTTATTTGTGTTAGATTTTGTACGCTCATTACAAATACGGTTACTGGAACTGGCATGAGCGACGACACGCCAAATATTAGCGACTTAAGCGATAGCTGGCGTACACCTATTACATTATTTAGTGATTACTTAAAATTTGAACGCCAGTATTCAGCGCACACCGTCAATCAATATGTTAGCCAATTAGGTTTTGCCGCCTTGTATTTTAATAAGCTATGCGACAATTGGTTTGCCGTACAAAGTGAGCACATTCGCCGTTACAGCATGGCGCTGCGCGCTAAGCAACTGAGCGGCAGAACAATCAGCTTAAAGCTAAGCTGCATTCGAAGTTTATATAAGTTTTTAAAAGCAAAAAATATTACTGAGCAACCGCATTACCATAACCCCGCGCAAGGGATAAAAGGCCCTAAATTTGCCAAGCCTTTACCTAAAAATCTTGATGTTGACCAAATGGCACGTTTACTCGAAATCCCCGATGACGATCCACTTGCCATTCGAGATAAAGCCATGATGGAACTCATGTATTCATCAGGTCTGCGCATTAGCGAGTTAGTTGGTGCTAACATGCAGGATATAAACGCCCGTAATGGTGAAATACTGGTACGTGGTAAAGGTGCAAAAGAACGGCTAATACCGGTTGGCTCTAAGGCCCTTGAGGCATTAAAGAAATGGCTCGCGGTTCGGCGGCTATTTATGGGCGCAGACGAACACGCGGTATTTTTAAGTAGTAAAAAAAACCGTATCTCTGTGCGCCAAGTCCGTTTGCGAATGCAAGAATGGGGTATTAAACAAGGTATAAGCTCACAAGTGCATCCGCATAAATTACGCCACTCATTTGCGTCGCATATTTTAGAATCGTCTGGCGATTTACGAGCAGTACAGGAGCTATTAGGCCACAGTAGTTTATCTGCAACCCAAGTTTATACTCATTTAGATTTTCAGCACTTGGCTAAGGTGTACGACAACACCCATCCACGTGCTAAAAAACGAACCGATTAGGGTAATAACCATGATCCGATTTAATCGCGCAATTTCTCCTTTTTCTGTACTAAGCTTTGACTTAGACGACACCTTATACGACAACCGCCCAATCATAACCGCAGCCGTTCAGGCGCAAATTGATTATTTAAATGCGCTGCCAGGCTATAAAAAACAGGGGCCACAGTTTTGGCAACAATGCCGTGAGCGAGTTGTTCAACACCAACCTGAACTCATTGATAACGTCACTCAGTGGCGTAAACATACCCTACGCTTAGTTTTGTCTGAGCTTGGTTTTAAAGACGATGAAGTAGAGCATCATGCACACAGTGCTTATCAAGCATTTGCTGATGCGCGCAGTAATATTGAAGTGAGCGAAGACGTACTAACATTGCTCGATAAACTAAGCCAGCACTACAAATTAATTGCCATTACTAACGGTAATGTAGAGGTTGAGCGTTTTAATTTAAAAGATAAGTTTGAACTGGTGCTGCAAGCTGGCTTGCACGGTAAAGCTAAACCACATACGACCTTATTTGATCAAGCTGCAACACATTTGCGTATTAACAACAGTGAAATTTTACACATAGGTGACAGCCTTGATAGCGATGTGCAAGGTGCTAATAACGCTGGCTGCCAGTCTGTGTGGTTAAATAATCAAGCACAAGCCTATGCCTACAAAGGACTTGCTGATATTGAAATAACCAACATTCATGCGTTAACCCACTTAATTGGTAAATAAACTATGCTTGTTTTGTTGGCTCAATTGAATATAAATCAATCATAAGATAGGTTAGGGGTAATTACTTAACAATATCTTATAATAACAAGGACAGCGTATGACGCTCACAAACTACTTAACAACGCTCGCGAATGAGCCTAAAAGCATTGGTTTTGCTGATACTATGGCCGTTATTGATGAGCATTATACTTTTACAGCGTGCAGTTTTAGTAACCATGGGTTATTGAGCTCTGCGAGTGAGAATAACGGTTCATGCAAGATTTTTGCGTTTGCTAAGCTCAATGGCCTGAGTAAGCAAAATACATTAGATTGTTTTGGGGCATTTTATCGCGAAGATGTGCTAAACAACCCAGATGCCGACGACCACATGAATATTCGCACCTTTATGTTAGCGCCTGAAGCCACCCCATTTTTAGGTGTTACCTTTGATGGTACGCCATTAACGGCAAAAAAATAACGCTCCAATCAGCGTTATTCAGCCACTATTAGCGGTTTTTCCATAAAGTAACGAGTGCCATTAAGTGGGTAATTATCAAGTTGATATTTAACTTGGTAACCCCGTTTTTCGTAAAAAGGTTTGGCTTGAAAATCTAAGGTATCAAGTTGTGCTTGAGCAGCGCCTTGTTCAATCGCCGCGTGTTCTAATGACATTAATAACGAATCGGCCAAACCACTGCCCCGCGCAGATTCATCGCACCATAACCAGCTTATTAGCAACCAGTTACCAAACACATGACCGCTTATGCCTGCAACTAACTCACCTTGTTTATCGAGATATTTAAAGCCAAGAGGTTGACGCTGTGCGTCGAAGTGCTGAGCATTAAACTCAAGCATGTGCGCGCGCAGTGCTTGATTTAATTGCTCAGAATTATCGGGATGTAATAGGTACATTGGATGATTCCAAATAAACCTATATTAGCAAATACCTGATATTAAAACAGGTTGTTTTGCCCAAAGGGCACTTCGAGCATATTACTGGAAATTTTTTCCGGTTGACCACACATTTCATCATAAGCACTGGTGTGCCTTAGCATCATTTGTGCATAGGCGATATCTTCAAAGCGTTTTTGAATATGTAATGGGCTTAGTGCCTTCACAAATTCACCATTACTTTCTTGTACATAGTATTCAACATTATTAATGACAACAGACACTTGGTACAAGGCCATTTCCAGTGAATGAACAACCACTTTTTGTAATGGCTGATGCTTTTTTAGTTCTGAAAATTGAATACCCATAGTAACCTACCTACTGTTAAATTAACTGTCCAAGTAATCAATACGCAGCTTTGCTATAATCGCGATCAATATTTTTTAATTACACGGCATTATGGATACAAAAATTCGACTCGCTAAATACATTGCTCATGCCGGTATTTGCTCACGAAAACAAGCGTCGCGCTTGATTGATGAAGGCGTTGTCATCGTTAATAATCGCCCCGCTAATCATATTGATCATGTGGACGAAAACGACCGTGTTATCGTTAATGGTCACGCCATTAAAGGCCCAGCCGATTTAGTGTACTTTGCCTATCACAAACCGGTAGGGATTGACTGTAAACTCAATCATCACGACCCCAGCAGCCTTATTCATCACCTGCCTCAACTTACCCGTGTTTACCCTATTGGCCGCCTTGATAAAGATTCTCGTGGTTTAATTATCTTGACCAACGACGGAGACTTTTGTAATCAACTGATTCATCCAGACTTTCATCAACCTAAACGCTACTTAGTCACTGTGAATAAACCATTAGACGCGCATTTTTGTGAAAAAATGGCGGCAGGCGTCCCCGTTGATAAGCAAATAACACGACCTTGTGAAGTAGTTAAAATAGCGAGTAATCAATTTAGTATTGTTTTAAAACAAGGGCTCAACAGGCAAATACGTAAAATGGCGCATTACTGTGGCTACACAGTCATTGATTTATACCGCGTACAGATCAGTGAATTACTATTAGATAATTTAAACCTCCCAGAAAACCACTTTATAAAAATTAACAAAAACGATATTTTAAGCCAATAAGCTCACACTAATTCCCTCCCTTTAGCGTGATTAAAAAACAAAAAATAAACTTGCAAAAATAGATTACAGGTGTAGTCTTAAATAAAAGATTACACTTGTAGGCAATAAAATGATCGAATTATCAAAAGCAGAATTTGAAGTGCTGGATGCACTCTGGATTAACTACCCCGCCACAGCCAGCCAAATTATTGAGCGTTTAAGTGACGATAAACAATGGCACGAAAAAACCATTAAAACCTTATTGGGTCGTTTAGTAAAAAAAGGCGCGCTTAGCTTCGAAAAAGACGGCCGCCAATATATTTACACCCCCTGTATAAAGCGTGCTGATTACACTTTAAAAGAGAGTAAGAACTTCATAGAGCGCTTTTTTAGTGGTCGTATTGCCCCTTTGGTAAGTGGCTTCGCTAAATCGGAGCAACTCTCTCAGCAAGATATAAACGAGCTTAAAAAAGTCATTGATGACTGGGAAAAGAATCAAAAGTAAGGAGTTAGCATGGCGATTCAAATAGGATTTAATTGGCTCATTGAGCAGCAGCTATTATTAAGTCTGTTGTTTGCAGGGTTTGTTTTACTGGAGCGCTTTGGCTTAAAAACCCTTGGTTCACGCTTTGTGTATAAATTAGCTTGGTTAATACCTGTATCAGTTCTGTTGGCTAATTTACCTAGTGCAATTAAGCCACTGCAAAATAGCGGCATTAGTTACCATTTAATCACACCTAATCAGGTACTTACAAACAGCTTGAGTGTTAGTTTGGCGCTACTGTATGTCATTATTACCACGGTCCTATTAATTGCCGCTGTTGTTACCCATACCCGATTTGTCAAAGGCCTACAGCTCACTGAATTAGCGAACTTTAAGCAGGTAATAACCGGAGTAAAAACTTATACCAGTGCTCAGGTGGCTACGCCCATGGTCATTGGTGTTTTTAATAGCAAACTGGTATTGCCGCACAATTATAATACTCAGTTTGATAATACTACTCTGGCGCTTATTCTAGAGCACGAAAACGTGCATATAAAGCGCAAAGACAACCTTATAAATGTGCTGCTATTACTGGCTACAATTTTATTGTGGTTTAACCCTCTGGCTTGGATGGCTTATGCAAGCTGTAGACGTTTGCAGGAGCTAACTTGTGATGAACGGGTACTAAGCAATAAAACCACACAGCAACAAATTTTATACAGCAAAGCCTTAATAAACTGCGCTGCCAATGCGCCAGCGGGTCTGATGGCTTATTCACACTACGGAGATAAAAAAACCATGTTACAACGACTTACTAATATCAAACATAACGGCGCACATTCGCGCCTAGCAAAAGGAAGCGTGTTACTTATAGCAGCAAGCTTGCTCAGTGGCTTAGCTGTAGCAAAGCAACCTGAAGCATCAGCTAAAAAAGAAACATCTATCGCTCCCGTAATGCGAATCGAACCGCTTTACCCAAAACAAGCGGCGGAACAAGGCATTAGCGGTTCAGTGGTATTAAAATACGACATAACCCCAGCAGGCAAAACAGCTAACATTACTGTTGTAAAAGCTGAACCAGAAGCAGTCTTTAACAAAGAAGCAAAAAGAGCACTGATGCAATGGCAATATACGCCTTCATCAATGGGACAACAGAACGTACTAATACAACTTGATTTTGCACTCAACAGTACAGTTACAAAAAGTGATTTAATAGAGCGAGTTAACATATCGCATTAATGGGAATAAGTGTTTAAGACTATAAAGCAAGCACCCTTTTAGGCTGCTTGCTTTGTGGTTTTTGCTTATTCTCGTTATAAACTGACGGCGATCATGCCAATAGCGGTGCCTATTCCCACCAGCCAAGTGATCGAGCGAATAATATCGAGGTTTAAATAATAAAAAGTACAAAATAAAATACGCGCTACAATATGCGTCATCGCTAAAGTTTCGGTTACGGCATTAACATTGTTTGTGCCTAATACAGCAGCCAAAGCAACGGCAAAAACCGCTAACGATTCAAAACAGTTTTGATGAGCAGCCAGCGCCCGTGCTCCGAGTCCTGTAAGTTGTGTTTGTTGTTGCCGCGGATGTTTATTATCGTAACCACCGAGCTTATTCATTTCTATAATAGCTGGGATTCTCGCAACATAAGGCATGATCACTGCAATTAAGGCGCAAACCAATAAAATCGTCATTATAATTCTCGAGTTATTATTTATGACCCAAAATAACACAGCAAATAGAAAAAAGCCGCCAAATATAAATAACCTGAGCTCTGGCGGCTAGCAGTAACATCCCTCACACTATAGCCGATTTAAGCAGTGCGTCACTGTGGCAAATTGTCGCAGGTGATGAATATTCATTATGCCTTTTTGATGGTCGCTTTAATGCCAGAGTACTGCTAAATTAGCTCTCCACTTTTTTGTATGTTATTTAAGATGATTTGGATTTTACTCACTATTTTTGCCGCATTTATGCAGTCATGGCGTAATGCACTGCAAAGC
The DNA here is from genome assembly GCF_000518425.1 of Pseudoalteromonas sp. 23_GOM-1509m. Lineage (NCBI taxonomy): Bacteria > Pseudomonadati > Pseudomonadota > Gammaproteobacteria > Alteromonadales > Pseudoalteromonadaceae > Pseudoalteromonas > Pseudoalteromonas sp. 23_GOM-1509m. The sequence goes on along the minus strand of NZ_JADO01000021.1, from coordinate 46,487 downwards.
AAATTAAGCGCTCATGTCAGCGTTGCTGGCGTTACTCTAGCCCGCTTTATTATCGCAAGCCCTATTGCAGGGCTGTATTTATATGCGCTTTATTATTACCAAGATGCGCCGCTCCCTTCATTTAATCCTTTATTTATTAGCTATATTATTGGAGCCAGCATAGTGCAAATTATTGCCACAGGGCTCATGGTGAAGTTGTTTAAAATGAACAATTTTGCAGTAGGCGCCGGCCTTGCTAAAAGCGAAGCGCTAATGGCGGCGATATTAGGGTTACTATTTTTTGGTTCGGCGCTTTCATTTTTAGGTTGGATTGGTGTATTTATTGGCGCACTTGCTGTATTGCTATTAAGCGGCATTGCGAATGTGAAACATTTTAGCTTAAAAACCGCCTTAACAGGGCTTGCTTGCGGTACTTCGTTTGCGTTGTCATCGTCATGGATCCGCGAAGCAAGTTTAAGCTCGGGTATAGCTTTTCCTTATGCACCCGCGTGGGTTTTGTTACTGATTATTAGCTTGCAAACACTGATGTTATGTATATACATTGCTTTAAAAGAGCGCCATACCTTTAAAATGATGTATCAATATAAGAAAATGACAAGTGCAGTGAGTGTATTTAGCTGCTTAGGTTCCGTAGGCTGGTTTAGTGCCATGAGCTTACAACATGTCGCCTATGTAAAAACGCTCGGTCAAATAGAAGTATTTTTTACCATGTTAATCTCTATTTTATGGCTAAAGCAGCCGCTAAAGCGCCAAGACAGTGCGGGGCTAGTGCTGATTGCAGTGGCTGCCATATTGGTTATGCTGCCAAGTAGTTAAAAAAAGCGCAGGTATAAATCTGCGCTTGTTTTTTAATCTAACAATTAATGACTAATTTTTAAGGTGATGACACCACAAATAATCATTAATACACCAGCAATACGGCCAAAAGTGGCTGCATCACCATAAAATAATATACCAACTAAAAACGTACCTGCTGCGCCAATACCCGTCCATACCGCATAAGAAGTCCCCATAGAGATTTGCTTTTGCGCTAACCAAAGCATAAAGCCACTTGCGACCATAAACGCGATTGCAATTGCAATGCCTTGCCAACGGGTATCTGGGTTTTGTGAAATTTTTAAGCCTATGGGCCAACCAATTTCAAGTAACCCTGCAATTATTAAGTACATCCACGCCATTAAACATCTCTCTTTTTCAATATCACTTCATATAAATCACTGCGGCGGTCTTTTAAGTTACGCACGGTACCTTCACTGTGAAGTATTTTTAACTTGTCCATATCTAAGTCGCTAAATAATAGCATTTCGGTATTGGTGGTGGCCTCATTTAGTGTGGCATCGTGTGGAAATGAAAAGTCAGACGGTGTAAGAACAGCAGATTGCGAGTACTGTACATCTAAACTTTCTACTTCGGGTAAATTACCCACCGAACCTGCGATAACCACATAACATTCGTTTTCAATAGCGCGCGCTTGTGCACAGTGGCGAACACGTAAATAACTATTTTTGGTGTCGGTCCAAAATGGCACAAATAAAATATCAAGCCCTTGGGTTGCTAAAATACGCGACAACTCTGGAAACTCAACATCGTAACAAATTTGAATCCCTACGCGACCGGCATCGGTTTCAAATACCGCTATTTTATCACCGCCTTGAATCACCCAATCATTATGTTCATGCGGGGTGATATGAATTTTACGTTGCTCATCTATTTTGCCACTGCGGTGGCACAGGTAACTCACGTTATAGATTTTATCACCCTCGGCAAGCGGCATAGAGCCGGTGATAATATTCGCGTTGTACTCAATTGCCATCCGCGACATCGCGTTTTTAAAAGTCTCAGTGTATTCAGCTAAATAACGAATGGCTTCGGTTTGATTACTTTGCTCAGTTAACCCCATCAATGGCGCGTTAAAGAACTCCGGAAATAAAATAAAGTCGCTTTTATAATCAGACACCGTATCAACAAAGTATTCAACTTGCTTAAGCATTTCTTCAACCGACTCAACACAGCGCATTTGCCACTGCACAGCCCCAACACGTACGATTGATTTAGTCGACTCAATAACGGTATCGGTTGGCTCAAACATAATGTTATTCCACTCAAGTAACGTGGCATAACCTACTGATTCTTGATCCTCTGGAAGGTACTTTTTAAGTAAACGCTTTACCTGAAAATCGTTAGCTAATTGAAAGCTCAATATAGGATCGTATATCTCTTTTTGATCCACCTTGGCAATGTATTCCATTGGCGTCATATCGTCGCTGTGATTGTAATAACGCGGAATGCGGCCACCCGCTAAAATAGCGCGTAAGTTATATTGGCGACATAATTCTTTACGGGCATCATAAAGACGACGCCCTAAACGCATGCCTCGGTACTGCTCACTAATAGCAACATCTAAACCATATAGCGCGTCACCTGTGGTATCACTAAATACACGGTCATGGCCATCAGCAATATCTTCATAGGTGTGCGGGTTTGAAAAACGTGCATAATCCACTTGTACACTCAGCGCTAAACCCACCAGCACGCCATCATCAACAATACCAATTTGCCCTTCAGGGAACTGATCTATAAGTCTAAAAATTGTATGGCTTGGCCATGCGCCGCCTAAATCAGGGTACGCTTCGTCCATCAAGATTTTAATTTGTGGGTATTGTTCTCTGCTTAAATTACAAATTTCAAGATGGGTTTTTTCTGCCGACATATACAACTCCTTTAGGCACGTAAAAATCAAAAAAGCTGAACAAATGCTCAGCTTAATTAGGTTTATGCGTTATGGTTCGCGCTAGGCGCTACTTTAAACTGCGATAAAAAAGGGTGGTTACACGCTCTTTTGGTAACCAGTTTGCATATTCAAGGCCAAGTTCTGATAATGGATCGGCTTTGAGGACTTGCTCTAAACTGGCATCGTTTTGCATAGCATTAAGCATAACATCTTTCGCTTTTTGTACCAGCTTACGATACGTCATTAGCCCTGAACGGTCGCTTATCGGGCCATGCCCTGGAATAACGGTTGTTTTTTCATCAATTTGTTTGATCACATCATCAACCGCTGCTAAAACACCATCAACACTACCGCCACTATCTACATCAACAAAAGGTAAGCTTCCAAAGTTAAAATATATATCGCCCATGTGCACTATGTTGTCGTTACTAAAAAAGATAACCGAGTCGCCATCTGTGTGTGCATTTGAGTAGTGCACAACATGCGCATGCTCATTGTTAAAGTGCAGTTTTAAATCATGGCCAAAACTAATACGCGGTAAGTAATCAGAACCCTCACCATGTTTTTCTTTTAAGCGTTTGTGTACATTGTCGTGAGCAATCACATGTGCGCCCGCTTTGGCAAAGTTCTCGTTACCCCCAGTATGGTCGCCATGATGATGGGTATTAATTACAAACTCGGCACTGCCTGGCTTTAAGTCGCTAATGGTTTTTTTTATATCGTCGGAAAGCTTGGCAAACTGATCGTCAATAATATAAATGCCATCATCCCCCACGCTTGCGGCAATGTTACCGCCTTGACCAAATAACACGTAAACATGTTCACTTAATTGTGTAGCCGTAACAGGGTTTTCATCCGCAAATGCATAATTGCTTAACAGTAAACTGGTGATTAATGCCGGTAGTAATTTTTTCATTTTTGTTTTCCTATAATTGCTTTATCTGGGTTATAAAACGTTATTACTACTTATTTAGCTCACTTTGCATCCAAGGCTAGTCGTTCATTGGTGCAATTTCAATTTGATGCATTAATGCTTGCGGTAATAATGGCGTGTGCTTACCTTTTACATATTCATCAAAGCCAGCTCGATAAAACTCAGAAAGTGGGTGGCCTGATTGCCCACCCGGAATCGTTAAAATAGCATTCTTTAAGTGCCCAGGCTGAACAATAAAACGCTGTGATGCGCCAAAACTACGTTTTTGCACCGCTGGCATATAACTGTCACCAAACCCGGGCGCTGTTGGCATGTTAAGTAACTTACTTAGTATGGGCATTTGTTTAGCAAACGGGTGCTCAATCGCTAATTCGTTTACTTTTCCCCACTGCCAGTTTTGTATGTTACTACCAAACCTTGATGTTAACTGCGTGAGTGTTTGCTCAAATGCGCCCTGTAATTGCTGCTCCCAATTAGTAAACTGCGGATTAACCCAACTTGTTGGCTGAGCCTTTATTAACTGCCAAACAGCAGGCTCTAAATCACGTTTCACATATTTTAATGTGCCATCTTGCTGGTTGAGTGTTGTCTCAATACTGCTAAATAAAATATTAATCAGTTCATCACGATACGTCTTTACTAAGGTATACCCTATTGATTGCGGGCAAGCGCATTGCTGCCAGTTTTCGAGGGCATTTATGTGATCTTTATAGCGCGTGGGCTGCTTTTTTAACTGCTCAAGCAATAAGGCATGCCAAGGCATTAAAAATCGTGCTTGGTTATCTAACTGCAACTGATAAAAATCACTTTCATTAAAGCGTTGTTTTTCAAATAGCCTATCGCGAATTTGCGTTGCACGGGCTCCAAGCGCATAGCCGCCATTACCAAAACGGACGTTATCATCAGCAGATACCACTCGAGAATTACCTGTCCATAATCGCCCGTTTTCAGGATTTTTAATAAAAGGTCGATCGATTTCGTTTTGCTGCCAAAGCGCGGAGTAATCTTCTTCTTTTACGGCTAATTCACTAGGTGTTTTTCGCGCAGGTATACCGCCCATATTTTTCCATGCTGCACTTCCTTGGTCATCGACCACCAGCAGGTTTTGCACAGGAATACCTACGTCACTTGCAATATCAAGCGCATCATCAACAGTCTGTGCTTGCTCAAGCTGTAATAGCTGCATATTAACGGCGTATGGTTGATGTGCAGTCCAGCTCAGTGCGTAAGGCTTTTCATTAATGTATTTTACCGGTCCATATTCACTGAGCGTAAGAGAGTAACTTTCTACTTTGCCACTGGGTAATGCAATAGGCTCATCTACTTGCCACATTGTGCTATCGTTATTTAGCGCAATCCAATCGGCGGTATCTAAATACCCGTTGGTAAACCCCCATGCAATGTTGTTATTTGTGCCTACTACAATCGCCGGCGCTCCTGGAAGCGAGACACCCGTTACCTGCATGGGTTTATTATTTAATGAATAGTTTAATTGGGCCCGATACCAAATAACCGGCACAGCCATTGATAAATGCATATCATCAGAGAGCATCGCAGCCTGAGTATGGGTTAAATTTGAGGTCACTGCCCAATTATTACTTCCCACTTCTAAATTAGCTTTAATGGTTTTAATCGCGGTGATTGGCTGCGATAAAAGCTCGGGGATTGGGTTATTCAAAAGAGCGAGCTGACTGCCATCCAATGCGGCTTGATATTGGCTAGGCTGCGTTAAAAAACTTACCATTTCAGCCCCGTACTGCTGCTCTATTTGAATTAAAGCTTGGTCGCGCTCAAATGTAGATGACTGTAAATCAAGGTACATGCTAAAAATAACTAATAAACTGTCTTCACTTTGCCAAGGCTTTTGCTCAGCCCCCGTGAGTAAATATTCAAAACTTGGGTACCCTACTTGTGCAAGGCCTTCATTTACACCTTGGGCATAACTGCGTAGCAGCTGTTTGTCGGTCTTCGGGAGGGTTTTTAAAATAGCTTGGCTGCGTTTACGTAATTGGTGAAAACGCATTTTTTTATCAAGCCCAAGCGCGGCTTCACCAAATAGTTCGCTTAGCTCACCGGCCGCATTACGACGTAATAAATCCATTTGAAAAAAGCGGTCTTGCCCATGAGCATACCCTAAGCCATAGGCAGCGTCATGACGAGTAGTTGCAGTAATAACGGCTTGACCAAGCGTATCACGAGCGACTTTAACGGGCTGTGTTAACGCATCACTTCGGCCTTTACCATCAAGGGCTGGCAAACTTAAGGTCAAAACGCCGTAAACAATTGCAGTACTGGCGAGCGCTAAAATCACAACAACCAATAGCAACCGTTTGATTACTTTAAACATAAACATACCCTCTAACTATTTCAATAAACTATTATTAGCATATATTCATATTCGTTCTATTAAAAACGCTACGAAAAGCGGGTAAAGGGTGAAATAAACATCAAAATCCACGATAATACACAGTTCATGTATTGTGCAGACCTAGTTGAGATCAAAATGACTGAAAAAACATTTATTAAAGGTAAAGACCGCGATTTAGAATCGTCTATCTCTACCATGCAAAACAAGCTAAAAGCGCTGAATATTAATATTGAAGAAGCGCTGTGGCTTAACCCTGTAGCAAACTGTTATTCAGTTCATATAAAAGATAGCGACTGCGGTGTGATGTTTACTAATGGTAAAGGTGCCACTGATAAAGCCTCTATTGCCTCTGCGCTAGGTGAATATTTTGAGCGTTTAAGCTGTAACTACTTTTTTGCTGATTTTTACTTAGGCGAAGAGTTCGCCAATGATGACTTTACTCATTATCCAAACGAGAAATGGTTTAAAGTTGAAAACGATGAAATACCGCAGGGTATTATGGATGAAAGCTTATGGGATTATTTTGACCCAGAGCGTGAATTAACTGCATCACATCTTTATGACTTTAACTCTGGCAATTTCGAACGTGGTATTTGTTCTGTGCCGTACACTCGTCAGCGCGACAACCAAGACATTTATATTCCGGTGAATGTGATTGGTAATATTTTTGTTTCTAATGGTATGAGTGCCGGTAATACTAAATTTGAAGCCCGTGTTCAGGGATTATCTGAAGTATTTGAGCGCGCTATTAAAAACCGCATTATTGCCGAAGGTATCAGCTTGCCAATCGTGCCTGAAGAGGTGGTAAAACAATACCCTAAAATTCATGAAGCTTGTGAAGAGCTGCGTAGCCATGGCTTCCATTTACGCATTGCGGATGCATCACTAGGCGGTAAATACCCAGTAATGAGTGTCACGCTTATAAACCCTGTTGATGGGTCAGTATTTGCTTCTTTTGGTGCCCACCCTTCATTTGAAGTAGCGCTAGAGCGTACCGTTACTGAATTACTGCAAGGTCGTCGCCTAGATCAACTAGACGTATTCCAACCTGCTACATTTGATAACGACGAAGTCGCTACTCCTGAGAACATTGAACTGCACTTTATTGATTCAAGCGGTTTAATTTCACATGACTTTTTCCGCTCTGAAGCAGATTTTGAATTTGTACATTGGGACTTTAGTGGTTCAACTGAGCAAGAATACAACTTCTGTACTGATTTAATTCATAGCATGGGTCACGATATCTATATTATGGATTACACCCACTTAAACGTGTATGCATGTCGTATTTTAGTTCCTGGTATGTCAGACATTTATCCAGTAGATGAGTTAATTTGGCGCAACAATAATGAAGGCGCTAAATTCCGTGAAGACTTCTTATCGCTTGATCAGTACGATAGCGAACAATGGATGGAAATTTACGACAACCTCGAAGAAGCAGGCCACAGCGATATTATTCGCGCAGCTGAATTCATTGGCTTAGCAACCGACGCCGATACACCTTGGCACACACTACGCATTGGTGAGCTTAAAGCACATTTATGCTTAGCGGCGGGTAATGAAGAAGCTATTGACTGGGTTGATTGGATTTTGCATACCGGCCAAGTAAACGACGAAGCGATGCGTCACTTTCGTTGCTTAAAAGCAATCCTTGAAATTAAATATGATGACGAGCGCGAATATGCAAGTTATCAAGATGCATTAGGTTTAATGTTTGGTAGCGACAATGTCACGCTTGCTATTGAAATTGCTGAAGGTCGTAAATTATTTAACGGCTTAACTTTCCCAGGCTTATCGCTTGAGGGCTTTAAAAAGCATGCAGCACTTCTTGATGGTTACCGCAAATTACACGTTGCAAAGCAACAGCATTGGGCGCGCGAAGTTAGCGACTCATAACCACACCTAAACTACTAATTATAAAAATAAAATGGCGCATTTTTAACTGCGCCATTTTTATTTCTTCGATAAATTGACTATAGTTAGCCTGTCTTGATTAACAACTTAATTACACTCTATGTCCCCGCAGCGCAAAAACAAACGCACCCGAATTAATAACGCTAAGCTGACTTTTTTATTATCGCTGGTGTTGATAATCACTATCAGCTTGGTGCTTGATCACGTCAATTATCACCGTGAGAAAGATGCTTATCGATTACGCACTCTGTCGCAGGTAAGTACCTATAGAGCACAACTTGAAGCTGTATTAGTGTCTAATATTCAACTCATTCGTGGCTTAGCTATTGCTGTTGCCGCTGAGCCAAACTTAGATCAAACTCGCTTTGAACAAATTGCAGCCCCACTTTTTGAAACCTCAAATGAGCTACGTAACATTGGCGCGGCGCCAGACATGGTAATAAAAATGACCCATCCGCTTAAAGGTAACGAAAAAGCGATAGGTCTTAATTTTTTGGAAAATAAAGCACAGCGCGAAGATGCCATTAAAGCAAGAGACACGAATACGATCGTGATGGCAGGTCCACTTCAGCTTGTCCAAGGCAGCGAAGCCTTGATTGCGCGCGTACCAGTATACTTGCCAGAAAATAACGCCTTTTGGGGATTGCTCTCAGTGGTACTCGATATAGAAAAAGTTTATGAAAACTCGGGGATTATTGAACTACAGCAAAATTATAATATAGCAATACAAGGACGTAATGGATTAGGTAAGCAAGGTGAGTTTTTTTTCGGTGACCCCTCTATTACTGATCAAGACCCTCTAGTATTTACTTTAAACTTTCAAGGAGGTGTTTGGCAGCTTTATGTTATACCCAAGCAAGGCTGGCAACCAGTGAGTTCTTCGATCTGGCCTTTACGGTTCATTATTTTAACCGTGTTAGGCTTGCTCATTTCTGCCTTTTTGTTTTATCTAAAAATACTCAACCGTGAACAAGAAAGCGAAAGAATGCTTGAGGTGATGAGTAATTTAGCACAAGTCGGTGCATGGTCGTTTAACTTAGAAAAAAAACACGTGTTTTGGTCAGATATGACTAAAAAAATATTTGAATACCCATTAGATGAGCAACCAAAATGGTCAGAAAATTTAAATTATTTTAAAGAAGGTGAAAGTAGAGAAAAAATCGCTAAACTGGTTGAAAGAGCAATTAAGCATGGTGAAAGTTACGAAACTGAGCTTGAAGTGATCAATGCAAATGGTCAGCCTGTATGGGCACTTGTTCACGGTGAAGCTGAACTTAAAAATGGCCGTTGTGTAAGAATATTTGGTTCATTACAAAATATTGATGCCCGTAAAAAAGTAGAATTAGAAAATCGCAAAATTGCTCGTTTTAACGAAACCTTGGCCTCCTTAACGGTGAGTGATGAAATATTAAATGGCAAACTGAGCCAATCTAAAGAATTAATCACGCAGTCTATTTGCCAAGCCCTTGAGGTAAACAGCGCCAGTATAAAATTGTTTAACCAACAAAGAACCCAGCTAATTCAATTTGCGAGTTTTAATCGTTCAGGTAGCGAAAATAATATTCCGTGGCTGCAAGAAACTATTCCTGACTTTTTTACCGCAATAGAACGAAAAGCGATATTTTGTGTTGATAATGCTCAACAACATCCCTACTTAGCCCCCATCAAAGAAAGCTACCTTCAACCGTTTTCAGTAAAGGCGATGCTGTGTGTTCTTATTCCTGCAAGCAGTGGCTCTATTGGAGTAGTATGTGCTGAGCAAGATATAGTTAGAACATGGAGCCATAATGAAGAAAGCTTTTTAATTGCTGTAGGGGCTTTAATTGGCAGCCTTTACTCTAGCCAACAACGTATAGAAACAGAGGCACAACTAGTCAAGGCAAAAGAAGCCGCAGAACAAGCTGTGATTGCAAAAAGTGAGTTTTTAGCCAGCATGAGCCATGAAATTCGCACACCCATGAATGGGGTGTTGGGAATGCTTAATATTGTTAAAGCAACCCAATTAGATCAACAACAAAAGCATCATATTAAACTTGCACAATCATCTGCAGAGTCATTGTTAGGAATTATTAATGATATTTTAGACTTTTCTAAAATAGAGGCTGGTAAGTTAGACATTGAAAATATTCAATTTAATTTACCTCGCTTACTGGGTGAAGTGGTTGAGTCATTTGCATTAAAAGCCGAGCAAAATAACACCACGTTAATTTTGGATGCAACACACATCACCAGCAGCGAATTTATTAGCGATCCGAATAGATTACGTCAAATTTTAAGTAACTTAATTGGTAATGCCGTTAAATTCACCCAAAACGGTGAAATATTGGTAACCGCTAAAATAGCCCACACACTTGACGCCACAGTTTTAGAATGTGCAATCGCTGACTCAGGTATAGGAATCAGCGCAGAGAAACAGCCCCATTTATTTGACTCATTTACTCAAGCAGACACATCAACCACACGCCAATATGGTGGCACAGGCCTGGGTCTTGCTATTGTAAAGCAGCTGTGTGAGCTCATGGGTGGCAAAGTGAGTGTGAGTAGTACACCAAATGAAGGCAGTACATTTTCCTTTTTTATAAAGATAACCCCTCAATTAGTTCAACAGCACGAAGCATATCAAGCAATTAAAAATAAGCGTATTTGGGTTATTGATGATTGCTTACTCAATACCACTATTGCCAAAAAACAATTAACTCGCTGGGGGGCTAAGGTCAGCACGATCTGCGATTACCTGTCTATAAGTGCCTACATTAATAGCCATGAAGATACCCCACCAAACATTGTGCTCGTTGACAGTGCTTTATTTGAACCATTATACGAAGCTCAAGCACTCGCACTTAAGCAGTTTTTAACAAGAAGTAGCGGCCATTTAATTATTATGGCTCCCATGAGTTATACAAATAAAAACGCGACCTTACCATTAACCGAAGAAACCCTCGTATTTAAACCACTCACCCCTTTTGATTTACAAAATGCGCTGACTGCAAAAAGCACAATCGAGCAAACACACGTTGATACACAACTAAAGTCGCTTGCTGCCACTGAGGTTATGACAGATACACTCGCGGCGCATGTTTTATTAGTAGAAGATAATAAAATTAACCAAGTTGTTACCGCTGCTTTTTTAAAACAGTTGAACGTGACATTTGAGATTGCTGAAAATGGTGCTGAGGCAGTTGAAACGTTGAATCAAAACCCAGCTAACACTTATCAATTAATATTAATGGATTGCCAAATGCCTACGATGGATGGCTACCAAGCAACTATTGCCATCAGAGAAGGCAAAGCAGGCAAGGTAAATAAAAACATAACAATAATAGCGCTTACCGCAAATGCAATGCAGGGTGATAAAGACAAATGTTTGGCCACTGGTATGGATGACTATTTAACTAAACCCCTCAATGCCACAACTCTTCATTCTAAGCTCCAGCAATGGCTTACAAGCAAATAACAGTGTAAGCTAAAAATAGAATTTATTAGGTGGGATAAGGTATGCAATTGCAATTATCAATGGAGCAACAACGCGTTATTGGTTGTTTATTAGAAAAACAAAGCACAACACCTGAGCACTACCCTTTATCGTTAAATGCATTAACAAATGCCTGTAATCAAAAATCGAATCGCGCGCCAGTTGTTAATTATACAGAAGAGCAAGTTCAAACAACCGTTGATGAATTAATCAGTATGCGATTAGTCACTGTAAATGAAGGGCTGTCTGGGCGAGTTAATAAATACGATCATCGTTTTTGTAATACTGAGTTTAGTCACCTGCAATTTGATCAACAGCAAAGGGCGATTATTTGTTTATTATTATTGCGAGGCGCACAAACACCTGGCGAATTAAAAACACGCAGTAGCCGCCTTGCCGACTTTGCTCGTATTGATGATGTTGAAAAGTCACTTGAACAACTAATTCAAAGCAATCATGTTAAAAAGCTGCCGCGCGAATCAGGTAAACGGGATTGTCGATATATTCATTTATTTGCAGATCAATCATCTGTGAACGAGGCTTCACTTGAGGCACAAACACACACTGATGATATAAAAAACACTGAGCTAAATGACTTACTTGCAGAAATTGATGAGCTAAAAGTCCAGCTTAAACAAATAAAAGCTCACTTAGGGCTTTAATTCATAAATATGAAATCACATAATAGTTGCTCTATGTAGAGCGTAAAATTATTTAACTAAAGGAGCGGGCCATGCGCGCCGAGATTATGGCTGAAATGAAAGTTCAGCCTTCGATTGATGTAAACGCTGAAATTAAACGCCGAGTGGATTTTATTAAAGCACGTTTAAAAGCGGCATATTCAACCTCTCTTGTACTAGGGATCAGTGGTGGTGTAGATTCATCGACCTGTGGCCGTTTGTGTCAACTTGCTATTGATGAGCTAAACCAAGAACACCCTGACACTCATTATCAATTTATTGCTGTACGCCTACCTTATGGCGTTCAAGCTGATGAAAGTGAAGCGCAAATGGCGGTTGATTTCATTAAGCCGAGCACCCGCATGACAGTAAACATTAAACCCGCAACCGATGCACTGCATGAGCAGACAATGGCAACTCTCGCGGGTACCGAACAAACACTCCCTTCGCAAGATAAAATCGATTTTATTAAAGGTAATGTCAAAGCACGTCAACGCATGATTGCGCAATATGAAATAGCCGGCTTTTGCCAAGGCTTAGTGGTCGGTACCGATCATAGTGCTGAAAATATTACTGGTTTTTACACTAAATTTGGTGATGGTGCATGCGATTTGGCTCCTTTATTTGGCCTATCAAAACGTCAAGTTCGTGCATTAGCAACCACATTGGGTGCGCCTGCGCTTTTAGTTGAGAAAGCACCAACAGCGGATTTAGAAAGTGATAGACCAGGACTAACAGACGAAGAAGCACTTGGCTTAAGTTATGAAGAAATTGATGACTTTTTAGAAGGTAAAGCAGTTTCAAGTCATGTAGAAGAAACGCTAATTGCAATTTACCAGCGCACGCAACATAAGCGCCAGCCTATTCCAACAATATACGATGCTTTTTAAATCAATATTATAAGCGTGATTTAACTGATCGAGCCGCTTGTATTTTACGTAAACATGACGTGAAAATAAGTGGCTTAAATTTTTAAAAGTTAACCTTAACGCTTGCCAACAGAGAGTTTTATATTTTATGACACCCCCTATTTTGATTACTGGTGCAGCACAACGTATAGGGCTTGCGCTGGCAAAGCACTTTATAGCCCAAGGGCAAGCGGTCATTATTACTTATCGGACCCGTCATGAGGCTGTTGATTCGTTGGAACAACAAGGGGTTACCTGTCTTTATGCTGACTTTAGTACTGATGAGGGCATTAATACTTTTATTACTTTGCTTAAATCACACACTGACTCACTAAGGGCCGTTATTCATAATGCATCAAGCTGGGACTGTGAAGCTAACAACCCTCACTTTGAGCAGCTGTTTGACAATATGATGCGCATTCATGCAAAAACACCGTACTTGGTAAACTTACATTGCGCAGATTTACTATTAAATTATCAGGCGTCGCATGCTAAACCCGCTGACATTATTCATTTGACTGATTATGTAGTGGAAACAGGCAGCCCAAAACATCTTGCTTATGCGGCCAGTAAAGCCGCACTGGATAACTTAACTAAATCATTTAGTGCTAAATATGCACCTAACATAAAAGTGAATTCAGTCGCACCATCATTAATTATTTTTAACCAACATGATGATGAGCAGTATCGCGCTAAAACTTTAAAAAAATCATTAATGGGTATCGAACCTGGATGCCAAGAAATTATCAATAGTATAGACCTACTACTGAACAGCCATTACATCACAGGGCGTGCTTTACCTGTTGATGGTGGTCGCCATCTTAAGTAAGTCCTAATAAAACTGAGAAACTTATGCATAACGAATTAAAAGAAAGCTATCAAAAAATTATAACTGCTGTAGGTGAAGACGCTGAACGTGAAGGGTTACTTGATACCCCAAAACGCGCTGCAAAAGCGATGGAGTACCTTACTCAAGGATATCGTCAAACGCTTAACGAAATCACTAACAATGCGGTATTCACCTCTGACGCTGACGACATGGTATTGATACAAGACATCGAGCTTTACTCTATGTGTGAACATCATTTACTCCCTTTTATTGGCCGCTGTCATATTGCTTATATTCCTGATGGTAAAGTATTAGGCTTATCTAAGTTTGCGCGTATTGTTGATATGTTTTCGCGTCGTTTTCAAATTCAAGAACAGCTTACCCATCAAATTGCAAAAGCGGTTGAGGAAGTAACCGGTGCAAAAGGTGTGGGTGTAATTGTTGAAGCAAAACACATGTGTATGATGATGCGTGGTGTAGAAAAGCAGAACTCAAGCATGCGTACCTCGGTAATGCTAGGAAACTTTAGAGCCGATCCGAAAACACGTAATGAGTTTTTACAGCTGATCAAAGGATAATGTATGGCAAACGCAATTATTAATGTAACTAACTTACGACTACGCACATTTATTGGTTTTAATCCTGATGAGCGTGAAAAAAAACAAGATGTGGTCATTAACCTTGAAATTCACTACCCTGCTGATCAAGCTTGTGAAACAGATGAAGTAGACCAAGCACTTAACTACAAAGTGATTACTAAAGAGGTAATTAGCTTAGTGGAGCAAGGACACTTTTTATTGTTAGAAAAACTAGTTGCTGAAATCCTTGCTGTTTGCCACTCACACCCAAGCGTTAATTATGCTAAGGCTCGAGTAGATAAACCTCATGCGTTGCGCTTTGCCGATTCGGTTTCTTTAACCCTCGACTGGCACAAATAATCCAACGGCAAGGGCTATTACCGCTAAATAACGTAACCCCTTGCCGAGCGTTACCAGCACTAAAAACGTAGTAAAGCGAACTTTAAACACGCCGCCAATAACGGTTAGTGGGTCGCCAACGATGGGCAGCCAGGCAAACAACAGGCTATAAACACCATATTTATTAAACTGCTTTTGTGCTTTTTTAAGCCCTTTTTCAGATACTGGAAACCATTTTTTATCTTTAAAACGCAATGCCTGCGTCCCTAACCAATAGTTAACACAACTGCCCAGTACATTACCCAAGGTTGCTGCAAACCAAATCAGCCATAAGTTAGTATTGCCTTGCATGATCATGCCACCCATCAATACTTCAGACGAGCTAGGTAATAACGTGGCAGATATAAATGCTGTAAAAAATAATGTTATATAGAGCATTTTTCCCTTATGGCTAAAAACTAAACCCAGCAATTAAGCTGGGTTTGAACGACTTTTTAACTTAAAACCAATTCACCGAATAATAAAAACAGTTATTTTATCAAATTTAAGCTAAGGGGATAATTAAACTCTTTGCCATCGTTGGCTTTCACGCTTGCGATAACCACCATCACAAATGAAAAAATAGCCACCATAGGTAACAGTAGTAAACCAACCGCTGCAAAAATTAGTAAAAAACAAACAAAATAAGCTATAGCCATAGTAATTTGAAAATTAAGGGCTTTTTTGCCATGTATATCAACAATTGGCATTTCATCTTTTTTAATTAACCAGATAATAAGAGGGCCGAGTACCGACCCAAATGGCACAATAAACCCCGCTAGTGCACTTAAATGACATAGCATTGCCCAGGTGCGGTCATCTTTATTGACGACTTTAATCTCTTGATTTTGTTCCATTACACTCTCCCTTCTCGTTTTTATTTTACGCTAAAATAATATTCACACTCATTAGCCACCTTAATGTAAATGCTTATTTATCCAATGCAAAGCATTTGTGTATATTTAAAAATAAAAAAGCGCAGCAAATAGCTGCGCTTATTGATATTGCCAGACCAGTTACTTATTCACACCAGCTAAATCAAGCATAAAAGCATAATTTAATGCAGTATCTTCTAAGCGTTTGAAGCGACCTGATGCACCTCCGTGCCCTGCTTCCATATCGATTTTAAACAGTAGCTTGTTATCATCTGTTTTGTAATCTCGCAGCTTAGCCACCCACTTTGCAGGCTCAAAATATTGTACCTGTGAATCATGTAAGCCAGTAGTAACTAACATATTTGGGTAATCTTGCTTACTGACCTGATCATAAGGTGAATACGATAACATATACTCATAGTATTCTTTCTCGTTAGGGTTACCCCACTCACCGTATTCGTTGGTTGTAAGTGGAATACTTGCATCAAGCATCGTGGTCACTACATCAACAAATGGAACCGCAGCCACCATTCCTTTATACAACTCAGGAGCTTGGTTTGCCACTGCACCCATTAATAAGCCACCCGCACTGCCACCTTGAGCAAATATTTTATCTTTTGCACCATACTTTTGCTCAACCAATGCCTTGGTAACATCTACAAAGTCGTTAAAGGTGTTCTTTTTAGTCAGTAGTTTACCGTCCTCATACCAAGGGCGACCTAGCATTTGTGAACCGCGAATATGCGCAATGGCAAATACAAAACCCCGATCGAGCAAACTTAAGCGAGCGCTAGAAAAGGTAGGATCCATGGTCGCGCCATACGAGCCATAACCATATTGTAGCAGCGGATTAGTTCCCTCTTTTTTAAACATGTCTTTGCGATAGACTAGGCTTACCGGTACTTTAATACCATCTCGTGCAGTGACAAAAATTCGCTCTGATGCGTAGTTATCTGCACTAAAATCACCGAGTACTTTTTGTTGTTTAAGTAATGTTTTATTGCCAGTAGCTAAATTAACATCATACGATGAAGCGGGTGTTGTCATACTGGTATAATACACACGTAATGTATCGCTATTTAAATCATTGTTACCGTAGGTGCTAATTGTATAAGCACTGTCGTTAAAGCTAAGCGGTATCTCTTTACCCGTGGTTAAGTTACGAGCAATAATAGTCGACTGACCCATTTCACGCTGCTGATACACTAAGTAATCGTTAAATAAGTCGATGCCTTCTAATTTTATATTATCGCGAGCGGGGATCACCGTTTGCCAATTAGCTTTATCGCCAGCTTTATCAATATCTACTTTCATTAACTGAAAGTTGACTGCGTTTAAATTAGTGACAATGTAGTAAGTATTACCCAGCTTAGAAATTCCATACTCCAGATCCGCTTCACGTTCAATCAAGCGTTTTGGCATAGCTTTAACATCATCAGCACTTAAAACCGATACACCTGACGCAGTTGTACTGCTGTGCCAGATATAAATTTCTGAATCATCTTTGCTTTTGCTAATACCCATGTAATAACTGGTATCTGTTTCTTCATAAACGAGTTCATCTTCAGCCTGTGGGGTACCGAGCGTATGACGATAAACTTGGTAACCTAGTAAAGTTTGTAAATCTTTTTTTATGTAATAAAGCGTTTTGTTGTCGTTTGCCCAAACAACACTGCCATTCGTACCTTTAAGCGTATCTTCGAGTAATTTACCAGTGCTTAAGTCTTTTATTTTTATATTATAAATACGACGACTTACGGTATCTTCACCATATGCCATTAAATTGCCGTTTGGACTTACATCTAAACCACTTACGGCATAATAATCATGTTCCTTAGCTAGCTCGTTTACATCTAAAATAACCTGCTGGTCAGTGCCTGCAAAATCACTACTACGTACATAAGTTGCGTATTCGTTATCACCGCGAGTTTGTGATGAATAATAATAGTCACCGTTTTTAACTGGCACTGAATCATCGTCTTTTTGAATTCGCCCTTTTAGCTCTTCAAATAACCTAGTTTGTAACGTTTTTGTATGCGCAAGCATTGCATCTGTATAAGCATTTTCAGCCTCAAGGTAACTAAGTACCTCAGGATCTTTTCGCTCATCATCACGCATCCAGTAATAATCATCGATACGAGTGTCGCCATGAATAGACATTTCATATGGTACTTTTTTAGCAACCGGCGGCATTACTGCGATTTGAGATACAGACTGTTCAGTAGGCGTGTTTTGTTTAACTTCAGGTGCTTTATTACAACCACCTAAAATAGCTAACGATATTACGGCAAGCGTAAACGAAGTGTGTTTCATTAATTTAAATCTCTGTTGTTTTTATTATATTAAATATACCTAATATCAAACACGACAGAAATTTAGTTTGTGAAGCTATGTAAAAAGGGAGCCGAAGCTCCCTTTAATTAATATTTAATTTATTTAATTTATTTAATTTATTTAATTACTTTTGCTTACGACGACGCATAAAGGCAAACGGCGCTACAAGTAATGTTAACCAAGCTAATGAACCTGAAGAACTTTTCTTAGTAGGCTCTGGAGTAACAACCGGAGGCGCTACTTTAGTAACGGATATTGTTACCATTGCAGGCTCTGACACATTACCACGAACATCAATCGCAACAACTTCCATTTCTGCAGATGTATCACCCGCTAATAAAGTGGTATCTGCAACTACAATTTGACCATCTGCATCAACTGCAAAGCCAAGGTTTGTATTAGATTGAACATAGTATTCTGAAACAGCTAAGTCTAAATCTGATTCTTCAATAGTAAGCGCACCTACCACTGTTCCATCAGCTGCATCTTCAGAAACACTAAACTCACCACCAACCAACATTGGTGCTTCAATGTCTGGTAATTCTAGGTCTTCACTTGAGGTTACTTTAATAATGTTAGTACCTGATGATAGTACAAAAGGACCATTTGCAGATACTACCGCTTTCTCTCCTGGTTTAATTGAAGTAACCACCTCACCAGACGTCATTTCAGCACCAGGCTGAGCATCAAAAACTGCAGAACCTGTTACGCTATTTGTTTCATCTACTTCACCCGTTCCATAAGACGTAATTGTAACTTGAGGTTGCATACCGAATGCCGCAGTTCCAGTTACGCTATCAGTTTCACTGTAAACACCTGATTGATAACTAGGGTAGCCTACAGATACTTTGAAGTTCATTGGCTGACCAAGATGTGAAGCATCAATATTCATTAACTCTGAACAGCCAGTAAAGGTAATAGTATTTCCACCGGCTTCATGCATTAACGGTGTCCCCCATTGCCATACATCATTGCCAGCACCATCAGTTGTACCAATTAATGTGCGGCTACGGCCAGGAAATGCGGTAGTACGGCCACGGTCATTTAAGTTCTGCATGAATAGATCTGAGACATTATCATTATCTGTATCTATTTCAATTCGGTAGCCCGCTTGGAAAGTATGAGTTAACGGATCTCGTAACTGAATCGATGAAGTAATGTAGATACCTGAATCACAGAAATCACCGTTATACGCAGAGAATGTAGTAGCTAGAATATTAAATTCAGCGTCTTCAACTGATTTTTCTTCACCCATTGCCACAATGCTTTCAGCTTGCGGGAAAACTTCAGTTTGACCTGTATTCTCAACAATTAATGCCATTTCATTATTAATAATTTCAGGCGAGTAACTAAGCTCAGTACCTGCTTTTGGCATTGCATGATAAACAACATGTAAATCGTGATCGCCATCGGTAGATGCATCATCAAATACTAACGCGCCATCAAATTCGATTGATGTTAAGGCTGCACTTCTTGCTGCAATATCCTCTGCACTAAATGGGTTTTCTAACTCCCATGCAGGTAACTTACTTGGATCAACCGTCATTGTAATGTCAAAGTTAATCGCTTGACCTGCGGGTACTGTTATAGATGCAGGAAAATCCCAGCTAACTGCGTTAGTATCAATGTCACTTTGATAACGCGCTTCAGTGCGAAGATTATACGTTTTTGCATCTGCAGAGAAGTTCTTAACGGTTACCGTTTTAGTAATAGAGCCTGTTTTCGCTAAACTTACTAAGCCATAAGAGAGTGCAGCTTGTTTAGTATCAAACTCTCCGTTATGTACCCAAGCTGCAACAGGTAAATTGACGGCTTTAGTTACGTCAACTAAACCGGCACCTATCATACTAATTGGCGCAAGTTCTGAATCAGGATTAATAGCTAGAGGCTCATTTGTTACGTTTAAATTTGCTGCATTCATGATTGTTGCTTTAATCTCAAATGCATTACGCTCAGGATGTGCTTCACGGATCATTGCCACAGCACCTGCTGTAATTGGGCCCGAGAAAGAGGTACCCGATACAGGATTTGTATCTGTATAAGTTCCTGCTGCTGCTACATCAATACTAGTACCTGGCGCTGTAATTTCTGGTTTTAATAAACCATCCATAGAAGGACCACGAGATGAGAATGTAGCAACCGCACCCGCTGTTGTTTTAAATTCAATGCTAATATCAAATGTTGCAGGGCCACCCGCTGCTAATTGTGCTTTTAAAGCAGCGCCTGCAGCAAAATTAATACCTACGTTTTTAATTGTAACTGCAGCATCAAAGCCACCCATAGGTGCTGGGGTACCATCGTCGGTATTATTCGCGATCATTACAAACTCGGCACCATTTGCTTGTGCATTCAATACTTTTTGCGTAAAGGCACATGCACCACGGTCGATTAATACTGCTTTGCCTGTAAAGTCAACATCTGCAGCAAATTCAGTACAACCATCTGCGTTTGTTTCAGGATAAACTAATTCAATATCGGCACCTGAAATAGCAAAATCTTCTTGAGGACCAAAACCTGATGGCTGGATATCACCTTCAACACCTGCAACAGTACCTGATGCCACACCGATTTCAGTTGCTGGGTGAGTCATAGCGCCAACAGATAGTGCATTAGGTGTAGTGCTTGGGCCACCAACACGGAATGGATTGTCACCGTCATTACCGGCAGAAATAACCATGTTTACACCTAACTCAACTGCTCGTTGAACTAAGTACTGTGTACCACCACCCGTGTAAGTGTCACCAAATTCACCACCAAGAGACATATTCATTACATCAACACGGTCTGAAATATCGCCATCACCGTTAGGGTCCATCGCTGCTTCTAAAGCAGCCGCTTGTGCATCGCCAGGACAACCGCCGCCACATACTGAGTAAGCGTAAAGTTCAACGTCAGGCGCAATACCATTTACAGAGTTTGCAGATGATGTACCGTGATTAGTTGGATCACCTGTAGAAGGTGAATTAGCGGCATCATTTTCAATAGGGTCGGCATCATCACGTATAAAGTCGTAACCACCTTGTACAATGCCTTGTGGCCATGCAACTGATGTTGGATCAGCTTGAGCTGCTAAATAAGCTTCTTCTGTACCCGCGCCACCGAAAGCAGCATGAGTGTAATCGATACCCGTATCAAGTACAGCAACACGCTGACCTTTACCACTTGCAATACCATCAGTAATTAACGGCTTGGCATTAATATATTCTGAACTGGCTGCAACATGTAACTCACGATCGAACATTGGTAAAACTTTAGCAACACGATCATCTTTTGCAATTTTTGCTAACGCTTCAGGGGTTGCTTGAACAATTAACGTTGGCGCTAAAATTTTAGTTTTGCCAATTACCTTAGCATTAAAATCTAGGCTGCTAAGCTCAAGCGCCATTATGTCCTGAAGCTGCTCAACCTGAGCAGTTACTTCACGGTTAGATGATACTTGGTAAGTTCCAGCAGCAACTGCATCAACTGAGGTTTTTGCTTTTAAAACAATCATGTGGGCTGAAGGCGCTTTTTTATCAGCTGCCAATTCTTTTATTTGCTCTACTTGCTTGTTAGTCATTGTAGTATTTGGCAAAGTCGCAGCATTGGCCAATGTTGCCACAAATGCACTTGATACAGCTGTCGCGATTGCTGTTCTTTTGATTATATTATTAGACATTGTTTCCCCTAGGATAGGTTATGTATTATTGTATTTACTAATTTCAATTCCATTGATTGATTACTACGAATATAAAACGTTAACCTTTGCAGGAGCAACAACATTGCTACATTTAAGCTACAAAAAAACACACCTTAACAAAAACCCACTCGTAATGTATTGATTTAAATAAAATAAAAAAATAAACCAAATTGTGAACAATTGTAAATGATACGGTTTTAATTGAGAGATAAATGAACAACGATGTAATTAATATTTTAACTATGGCTAAAGTGATTCAAACAGCCGTTGCACCCGTTTTTTTAATAACAGGTATTGCGGCAACACTTGGAGTGCTATCCAACCGTTTGGCACGTATTACTGACAGAGCCAGGCAGTTAGAGCGAAAATTAAAAGTTAGTACCGATGAAGAGTTTAACTTGTCTCTGACTACAGAACTAAGGGCGCTTCTTAAGCGCTCCCGCTGCATACATATTGCCTTTAGTTTAAGTGTATTAAGTGCATTATTAGTCTGTGCCGTGGTTATGCTGTTATTTTTATCGCATATACAATCGATTAATTTAGGCGTCACTATTGGTAGTTGTTTTGTTGGTGCAATGGCATTGCTAATATGTGCTTTTATGTCATTACTTGGCGAGGTATTTTTAGCAACCCGCAGTATGCGTCGAGGAATGATATTTGCTGATATTGATATAAACGACTAAAGGCATCGCTTTAACTTGAATTAAAACGTTAGCTAATATACAAAGATAATTAAAGAACCCTCAAAGGAGTAGAGTAAAGTGAAATTGAAGCAAGTATTTATCGGGGCATTACTATCTACATGCGCACTTAGTGTATCTGCAAATTCTGCATTTAAAGAGCCGAGTGATGCAATTGAGTATCGCCAAGCTGCATTTTCTATGATTTCAGTTCAAATAGGCGATATGGGTGCCATGCTGAAGGGTAAAATTCCTTTTGATGCAGAGCAATTCAAACAGCGTGCAAATAACGCGGCGGCATTATCTAAAATGCCTTGGGAGGCATTTTACGCAGGCACTGAAAAAGGCGATACATCAGCACTTCCTGCGGTATGGTCTGAAAACGATACTTTTATGAAAAAAGCGACAGCGTTTCAGCAATATGCTGATGAACTTGCTGTAGCAGCTCAAACAGGTGACAAAGCGGTCATTGGTAAAGCGTTTGGTGCATGGGCGAAAGGCTGTAAAGATTGCCATAAGCAATTCAAAGACTAATAAACACTGTGTATTAAACAATAAAAATGGCGCTGTATTAGCGCCATTTTTTTTAACTAAGCAGATAACTTAAAGGTTCACTTCCCCAAGTACTCATAATTAAAACCAGTAATAGTAACAATAAAAACCATGCAATCCATGGTGACTTTGTCTCAGGCTCTGAGCTTTGTGTTGCCAGTGCTTTATTGCCTGTGATCATTGCTTTTACTAAAGGCTTGCCTTTAATTTTGTAAGCAATAATAGCCACAACATGCAAAATAATCGCATAAAATAAAATATCAAAATTGATATGGTGCAGCCAGTTGGCAAAATCAATCGTATCACTCGATACATACTGCGCTAACGGGCCATCAGTTAAAATGCCATCACTGCTCATTAAACCACTAACCAGTTGCGTAATAATCAGTATAAAAAATAATAACACCATATAACTACCTGGTGCAGAATGGCCCACATCATTTATTTTTTTGCCACTAAAAGAAGCAAGCACCGACTTAGGAGAATGCAGTAATGCCGATATTCTTGCCGTTTTACTGCCTATAAGACCCCATATAATCCGCGTTGAGATAAGCGCTAAAGTAAAAAAGCCAATCACAAAATGTAGCTCTATCATGCCCTCTTCAGCACTAAAATAAAGCGCAGCAATACTCAATACTAATAACCAATGAAAGCTTCTTAAAAAGCCATCCCACACTTTTACCTTGAACATTGCACCTTCCCTAAAAAACAGTATCATCTAAAACGCTAACTATTTTAGCATCTTAATATTAAGGTATCCTAATGAGTCTTTCTACCAGTGCGCAGAGTAAAACACATGCAGTCCATTAAAAAACCGATACTAAAAGGCTTTTTAGATATGCTGCCATTATGTTTAGCCGTTATTCCTTGGGGGATTTTATGTGGCTCGTTGGCAATACAAAATGGCTTTACCCCTTTTGAAACTCAAGCCATGTCGCTACTGGTATTTGCAGGCTCGGCGCAGCTGGTTGCAATTGAGCTCATTGCTGGTAATACCCCTCTATTAACCATTTTATTTACCACGTTTATTATTAGCTCTCGCCATTTTTTATATGGCTTGGCGGTTCGTCACAAAGTGATTGAGCAACCCATGCGTTGGCGCCTTCCAGTCAGCTTTGTCTTAACTGATGAACTATTTGCTTTTTCGCATCACCCTCGCGCCTACCAGACTCAAACGCGCCTAATTTACGCGCTCAGCGCAGGCTTTAGCTTTTACATTGCTTGGAATATTTGGACACTTATCGGTATTGTAGCCGGCACTATGCTCCCTGATCTAACCAATTTAGGACTCGACTTTGCGATTGCTGCAACCTTTATTGCTTTGGTTATCCCAGGAGTTAAAAATTTAGCCACTCTTGTCACGGTCATTGTTGCAGGGATCTGTGCTACTTTATTAAAAAGCACAGGCTTTGAGCTGTGGTTAGTATGCTCAGCACTATTAGCAATGAGTGCAGGTTACGCTGTAACTAGAATAGTAAAAAATAAGGACGCTAAATCATGATGACGACTATTTTACTTATGGCATGTATTACCTTTTTTACCCGTTATTTATTCTTACACCGCGCGCTACCATTTAAAGTAGGGCCTAAAATGCAGCAGTTTTTGAGCTTCAGTGCACCTGCGGTTCTAACAGCGATTTGGGTGCCGATTGTATTTATAAATGATGGTGGCATTAATCTAAATTGGCAAAACCCTTATTTAAGCGCAGCGATTGTAGCCATTATAGTTGCTTACAAAACACATAATATTTACCTAACCACACTTGCTGGTATGGGGTTATTTTTGATTTTAAATTAACAGTAACGCCATAGCAGTGTTCACTATTTCGACTTTGTTAATCACCAAGCAAAGGTTAGACTATGCCAAATAAACAAATAATAGCTTAATAATATGCACCCATTTCATCAACTAAGTGCTACTAGCCTGCAAGGCCAACCTATCGATTTTAAAGAGTTTGTAGGTAAAGTTGTGTTAATAGTAAATACCGCAAGTGAGTGTGGATTCACCTATCAATACGAGTCATTGCAAGCATTACACGAAAAGTATGCCAGCCAAGGTTTAGTCATTATAGGTTTCCCGTGTAACCAATTTGGCCAGCAAGAACCCGGAGACGCGAATCAAATAGCGCAAGGTTGTTTAATCAATTACGGAGTTAGTTTTTTAATCGCAGAAAAAGTGAACGTTAATGGTCAGCATACACATTCGGTTTTTCGCTATTTAAAATCTGTATTGCCGGGGTTTTTGACACGAAAAATTAAGTGGAACTTCACAAAGTTTTTGATTAATGCAGATGGCTCACCGATTAAGCGCTACGCGCCCTTTACTAAACCTGAAAAACTAGAAAAAGTAATTGAAAAAGCATTGCTCGCAGCTAAAGTTTGAGGCTTAAAAATTATAAAGAGGCATAAAGCCTCTTTATTACCAACCCACAGAGCTTTAAATACTACCTAAGTAGCAGTTAAAAGCTAATATGTCGGCACTGATTTGTACTAGCGACAACCTAATCAATATAATCGTTTAAGTCATCTTCACCTAGGTTTTTACGCAAGCGTTTTTGCTCAAGGTAATCCTCTAACTTTCTTTTCACCTTTTGCTTTTTCTTGTCGTGTTGATTACGCCCGACCATTTCGTATTCGTCTTCAACAAAATCATCATCTAGCGCATCGTAACTAAATGTCTTACCCACAACCCACTCCATAAAGTGTTTGAGACCAATTACGGATTCTTGTATCGCGATAATTGGTGAAATTAAAATGTTCAACGCAAATTCATTGTACAAATTTACGTCAAAATAAAGCCACATCGCTATCCTAAATAGTCTCTGTGTCAGTATTGTGAATAAATAGCGCTAAATTTGAATTGTGGAAAGTGAGAGTTTTTTATCGTATCGATAAATTTTATTTATTTGCATTTGATGGTTGGTTATTTTGACCAAATTTTAGCTTTTTCAATGACTTTACTTTCAGCTTCAAAGCACCTTAAAAATCACAAATCACTGTTTTTAAACACTAAAAACTATTGGCACCAAACTTGTTATAAGTTAATTATCATCAGCAAAAAACAGAGAATAAACATGAAAGAATTATTATTAGTTAGCGCAATTATGTGCGCCCCCGTCGCCATGGCTCATAACGATAACAGCTCTTCAATTTCATTTAGTAACGACGAATGTAAAGTTGAGTTTAAAAACGATGTACGTATAAAGCCAAGTGAATTAGAAATTTTTAAAGCCAACAATCAACGTATGACTTTTACCACTCAAGGTGAGTTGTCGATCAATGGCGAGCAAGTAGCATTAAATAGCGCTCAGCGCCAAGCACTGACCAACTACACAGATAATTTACGCGCGCAATTACCTGAAGTAGCCAACATTGCACTTGATGGCGTTAAAATTGCGGGCGTTGCATTAGAAGAAGTCGCCAATGCATTTAATATTGATGGCCTCGATAACATTGCTACCTTAATGGACGATATTCAACAAGAAGTAGAGGGTACCTTTTACCAACAAGGTACATTTGTCATGGGCCAGCAAAGCTTCTCTCAGTTTGGTGAAAACTTTGAACAGCAGTTTGAACAACAAATAGAAACTGCCGTTGAGTCGGCCGTAATGCAATCAATGGGCAGTATTTTAGTAGCATTAGGCTCTGAGCTAATGGGTTCAGGTGGCGACATGCAAGCCTTTGAAGAGCGCATGGAAAATATGGGCGCACAAATAGAAGAAAAAGTAGAGCTCCATGCAAAAAAACTTGAACAGCGTGCAAATACACTGTGTGGTGACTTTGTTGAAATCGCACAACAAGAAACTCAACTTGCTGCGCAAGTGCCTGCATTAAAAGGCTATGAGTTATTTACTATAAAACAGCACTAACTGCTCAGCATTTTAATTAATCTCCCTTTGCGGCATTTGCTTTTAAGCTATGCCGCATTTTGCGTTTTTTACCCCACCAGTCCCATTTAACTCAAATAATAGACTGTTGAGCGGATCTGCTCTTGCCGTGCAGAGGCATTTTGTGGCTTCATAGTAAAATACAAACCAAAGTATAATCTTCACTTCGCTCTAGATCACTTAGAATGCCGTCCGAGCTGATGATTGTAAGCCCAAATTGCAACATATTAAAACCACCTCTTTTTAAGTTTTAAATTCTTGAGGCGGTGCGATCCCCAGTTAGACGCGTTTTAAAACGCAACTAACTCCAAAGTGCCTAGTAACCTAGGCACTTTTTTTATAATTTAAAAGCCTAGCAACACTTTTTTTTATCGTTTATTTAATGCTCTTCTCTGATAAATAATTAACCACCTATAAATAGCATGTTAAATCTTTGAACGAAGTAAAACCCACCCCATTAATACAAAATAATTTAATCTGAATAACTATTCAAAATAATCTATTTATAAACATATTAAAATTAAAAAAACTGAAAAAACCCCATATAAAAGTGATATAGCACACGACTGTAATGAATAAATATACAAAATCAAAAAAAACGCCATTAAATAGCAAATCAAAAAAACACTTTCAGATTAAAAAAACTAATACTTCACCAGCAATTTTTATCGCTTTATTTTTAACCAATCTACGGGCAAAATGCACATGTTTTCAACAGACACAACCTTGGAGCGAATACAATGAACCCAATCAATACATTAAACCAAACAGCCACAACTCACGTTGCAGTTAAACCAACTAATCGCAAAGCGAGAATGTTAGCTAAACTTAACCGTTACGGAAAAAAATTAGCACTTGGCGGTGCAATTCAATACAAATAATCACCCAACCATGATTTTTGTATTGTTGCAGCAAACACCCAACCACTAAATGAAGTTTCTTCTTTAGCTCCATCTGTTTGCTGCCAGCTCCCTCCTCATAGCTAAAAATCATCTTTAATTTTCATAATTTACAAAAAAAACCTCATTTACGCTCACTTTTTAAGCAAACGATCTTTTTGCTATTTACACAGGCAACTCACCTAAGTATTATCCTGCATCACGACGTGGAGAGATGGCAGAGTGGTCGAATGCACCGGTCTTGAAAACCGGCAGGGGTTTATAGCCCCTCTAGGGTTCAAATCCCTATCTCTCCACCACTTATTTATATTAATTGGTTTTTTCCGATTGATAACACGCTGAATAATGCGTCGGAGAGGTGTCCGAGTGGCCGAAGGAGCTCCCCTGCTAAGGGAGTATAGAGTTTGTAGCTCTATCGAGGGTTCGAATCCCTCCCTCTCCACCATTACTGATTACAAGCCACTTAATTGTGGTTTTTTTATGCCTAAATTTTAACTCCGTTAAGAAATAGGGAGGGTGAGCACTCTCGACAGGGTTCGATAAAATGTCTGGAACATTTTAGGCCGCTGCAAGCGTCGCGCAGCGATTAATTACAGGGATGTAAGTAAGTCTATCCCTCCCTCTCCACCATTACTGGTTACAAGCCACTTAATTGTGGTTTTTTTGTGCCTAAATTTTAATAGCCTCTATTAATTTGCACTTTGTATAATACCAATCCGCAATAATACTTAATCATTTTGCGGGGCTAAACGTGTCGCTATCTGCGTTAAAAAATTCTCATTTAGAACAACTAAATAGCAAATTTTTTGCCTAGCTATCAACACGTTTTTCCAGCCTCAAAATAGATCACTTAATTAAGCGAACTGGTATAAGGCAGTCGCGAGCGTATGCTAATAAATTAAACAAATTGTATGGTGTCCCAACTTAGTGCATTATAAATGGTACTTTAAACCAGCTTAGGTTTAACCATGGCGAAGCTAATATTACTACTGTATTGTTTGGGTGCCTGTGCTGTTAGCATGGCAAATGAAGTGACGGTTTATAAATGCACCATTAAAGGAGTGCCTACTTTTAGTCAAACTCCTTGCGCTGAAGACGCTCAAGTGATCACGCTTAGAAACGTCAACATAATGCAAACAAATACGCCACAATCTGAGAACACACCAGTTGCCGATACTTCTGTTGACGATTATCTAGCGGTGCAACAAATAGAGCGTGATATTGTGCAGCTTGAGCTTAAGATTAAACAATACCAACAAGAATACGCACAAAAAAAACAGCAAATCGATTACATGACCCAAGATAAAGCAAATCGCTTAGGGGCTAGCTCAATTGCGAATGCCATTACCACTGAAACGGCGGCACTTAAGCAGCGATTTGACCCACAAATCAAGCAAGCACAACAACAAATAGAAGCACTCACTCAAAAAAAACAGCAGCTTAGTCAGCAACCTTAAGTATGTGCTTCACAACATCAATAAATGTTTGTATCTCTGACTTTGTATTATATATGTGAGGTGAAACACGGATGCCGAGTTTACGCACATCAACACTTCTTTTTGCAGTCTCTAATGCTGTTAATACACTTTGCTGATGCTCAGAAAACTGCAAAATAGCGGTGCCACTACATTGCTCTTTAGCGCTAGGTGACATTAAAAAAGCGCCCAATTGCTGCTGAATTAACTCAAGTAACATCAAGTTGTGCGATCTCA
Source organism: Pseudoalteromonas sp. 23_GOM-1509m (assembly GCF_000518425.1). Taxonomy (NCBI): domain Bacteria; kingdom Pseudomonadati; phylum Pseudomonadota; class Gammaproteobacteria; order Alteromonadales; family Pseudoalteromonadaceae; genus Pseudoalteromonas; species Pseudoalteromonas sp. 23_GOM-1509m. The sequence goes on along the minus strand of NZ_JADO01000021.1, from coordinate 17,078 downwards.
CTTGTTCAACGCCAAATTCAACAATATATTCAATACTATGAGCGGCAATAATATAAGGAAGTACCGAGGGCGTACCGCCCCAAAACCTTAGTGTTTTAGCGTTATATTGAAAATGCGCAATATCAAACTCGAATGGGTTTTGATGTGAAAACCAGCCAACATCTTTTGGTTCACATTGTGTTATTTGCTTTGGATTTACCCATAAATAAGCAGCTCCTGGCCCTCCGCATAGCCACTTCACACTTGAACCAATCATAAAGTCAGCATTTAACGCCGTTAGATCGACAGGGATAACCCCTGCCGATTGCGCCACATCAATTATTGAGAGTGTATTCGTGACTTTACTCAGCGCCACAATATCGTTTATGGGAGCTTGTACACCCGTATTAGAATAAACATGGCTAACAAAGACCCCATCAATCTCTGAAGTTAAATATCGCTGCCATACCTGTCTATCACTCAAGTCTTCATGCTCAGGGATGTAGCGTATTTTTGCACATTCAGGCAGTGCTTTTTGCATTACAAACCCCATACTGGGAAAGTCAGCCTGCGCCATTAATACCGTACACTGTGGTTTATTAAATACGGGGTGTGACATAACCAATTTGGTTAAACCACTGGATAAATTAACCTGAGGACAAAATTGCTCACTAGGCGCATTAAACAACTGCCCTAAAGCCTCAGTAAATCTTTCAATGGCGGGTAACCACTGTTGCCATGGCTCTTTTACACTTTCTTGCCAAGGAGTAAAAAAATGTTCAGTGGCATTCTCTAAGCTCGTTTTTAATGGGCGGCCAACAGAGTGGCTTAATAAATAACAACCCTGTGGCATACAAAAATCATTTTTAGCCATATTAATTAATCCACTGTTTTAGCGTGTTTAAATCATCAAAACGCGTATTTATGTCGTCACGCTTTGCCGCTGCACGCCTATCTCTTAACTTAGCTAATGAATCGAGCAGTACCGGTAGAGGAGGTCCACTGGCGGTTACTTTACTCATATGCTGTTGTTGCATGTGCTGTGATGGCTGAGCAATAAACTTTTCCACCAGCTGATTATGATGACCGATAGCGGTGTCGCCATGTAATTTACACACTTGAATAAATAGTTTGCCGTGCTTTTGAAACCAGTCTGTATTTTTATATTGTTCGGCCTCTAAAAAATCATCCATTAGGCTTTGCATACGCATGGCTTCACGAAGTATTTGTTGATCCTCTGGCATCATATATAAAAATTTATCCACCAGCATTTGCGAGTAACTCGGCTCATTGGCACTGCAAAGCCCTAGCAGCATATCAATAACATTAATACCGGCAAAGTCTCCCGCATTTGCACCACGGTAAACCTCTTTACCTACCCTGTAAGGCTTGTAATATGGACGTACACAATTAAAAAAACGTTCGGTGTCTAGCTGAGTGTATAAGGCGTTATTCGATGCTATTACATCCATTAATGCCGTTTTAACCACCTCAAGTAGTTCGGCTGTAACGGGGTGAGAAATACCCAAAGGTAATGTTTTTAGTAAAGCATCGCTTGCGCGCTTATACGCTAAAATACCTTGGGTGTTGTAATCTAAAAAAAGGGCTTCATCATCAAGATTTGTAAAACGCTTATAGGTGCCATTAATGGCTTTATTATGCGTGGTTAGATGCGCGGTAGCAAAACGAGGCGTTACACCTATAGAGGCACCAATATGCATAGCAAGCGCCGATGCTTCAACTAATGGTGAGGTTGTTTCTCTGCTCGGCTCTGTAATCTCATGCCTGCGACAAGCAGCCATAAACAAACCAACATTACCAAGCAAATCGAATGCGCTATCAAATCCTTCGTCGGTATTGCCTTCGGCCAATAAATCGCTGATCAGCGCATTGCCTTGCTCCTTTAGTGCCAGCTTTAAGCTATCACCAATCCCCTCAACATTAGCCTTATCGGTTTGCTGCCAATAAAGCTGTTCTAATTGCGAGTTTAAGCTTACAAACTCTGATCTTATCCAACGGTCAAACTTAGCAGTAAAAGAACTCATAACTACACCCTGTTATTATTATGTTTTAATGCTAACAAAAACCCCTGAGGGTAAAACGCCAAAAAAAATAGTAAAAACACCTTTAGTTAGCAATAATCACTAACAACATTAAAATAATTAATAAGATCCCATAGTCATGTTAGATAAAAAAGATCAGCAGTTACTGGTTGCCTTACAATCGCATGCCCGCATGTCGGTTTCTGAATTAGCCAATACCATTAACCTATCAGACACTCCAACTCTTAGACGTATCAAAAAACTTGAGCAGGAACATGTGATTACGGGCTATCATGCTGCCATAAACCCTAAGTCGCTCAACCTTAATGTGCTGGTTTATGCTTTTGTGCGACTAAGTCAAAACTCGGTGAGTGCGGCACAGCAATTTGAGCAGCATGTAGAAAAGCTAGCCCATGTACTTGAGTGCTCTGTGATCTCAGGTAGCCACGATTATTTACTGAAAATTATTTCTCAGGATTTAGAAAGCTATGAGCAGTTTGTAAAACACCAGCTGGGGAGCTTAAGCTGCATCGCCAATATAGAGTCAACGGTAGTACTCAAACAGTCATTTAGTAAAAAGCAGCTACCACTTTAAAAAATAATACTATTTAGTGCCGATTCGCTATACTAAAATATCATTATAAAAATAATATTTAACAAGGATGCATGTGAATATTTTTCGTTCAACATCCAGATCTTTCACTTTTTACATATTGTTTGCGGTTGCGTATTTTGCAACTGGTAAGTTATTGACTAATTTTGCCTTTCAATCACAAGTCATCCCTATCTGGCTCCCTGCAGGTATTGCCCTAGTTGGCTGTTTTATCTGGTGGTGGCGTTTTATCCCTGCATTATTTATTGCCTCTGTCGCCTTTAATTTAAGTACCGGTGATAACCCAATCACTGATCAGGTTTTAATTGGTAATACACTACAACAAGTACTGCTAATCGGTTTAGGCGCCGTGCTACAAGGCATGATTGGCGCTGCTCTTTTAAAGTACTGGCTAGGCCATCCGTTGTATTTACAACAACGCCAATCTATTATTTATTTTATTTTTGTCGTCGGTATTCTCGTCAGCCTAATATCGGCCAATATTGGCGTCTATGCTTTAAGTCAGTTTAACCCTGCTTACAGCATTGATAATCATTGGAACAATGTTACTTTTTGGTGGCTTGGTGACTCTCTTGGCGTACTGATCGCAACTCCCTTTTTATTGGCGTTATTACAACCAAAATTTAAACGCCATGATGTTACCCCGTTACCTACTATTGCAGTGTGCTCGGTGTTATTTATCTCTGTAGCTTTAACCACTAAGCTATACAACCAAGAGACGTATTCAAATGCGATACAAATAGCTAAGCGCGAAACATCTATTATTGAAAACAGTTTGCTGAGCAATTTAAACCTCAGCCAAATAACCGTACAAAGCCTTGCAAGCCAGATACAATCAACACCGACTTTAAGCAAGCAAGAGTTTGATAGCTACAGTGCTCAACTATTGGCTGAGCATTCATTTATTAAAGCATTTTCATGGAACCGCAAAATTAACCAGGCTCAGGTCAGTGACTTTAACAAACAGCTCAATGAAGTTTATACTGCATACAGCTTTGATCCGAGCATTAAAGGGGCGCCATTATCAAACAACGATCCATTGGTGGTTATTACCTATATTGCTCCTTTTGCAGAAAACCAATCTGCCATAGGTTTTAATCTCAATTCTCGTAAAGATCGCCGTGAGACTTTACTCGACCCACGCATTAAAAATCGCCCTGTGGGCACTAAAATAATTCAGTTAGTTCAAGCAAAACAACCTGAACCTGCGTATTTATTATTTGCTCCTGTGTATCAACAAAATAACGAAGTTGCCTCAATTAAAGGCTACGCAACAGGTGTGTTTTTAGTAAAAAACATACTTGCTCAGTCGATTACCCAAGCACAAAATAAGATGTTTAATATCGCTATTTATGAAGCTAATACTACCAATCCATTTTATTCAAACGCCGAAAATATACCGACCAAAAGCAATAAACTGACAACCATCACGATTAATTTTGCAGGGCAAACATGGCTGGTTGATTTAACCATTAAAGATGAATTTCTACCGCATCAAACTAATAACATGACACTCTTTTTGCTTATTTTACAGGTCATTGTCAGCTCACTCATTTTACTGATATTACTGCTGTTTAATAACCAACACCTCGCACTTTCACGCTTGGTAGCAGAGCGCACACGCTCGCTGGTTAAAGCTAAACAGCAATCTGATTTAGCAAATCAGGCTAAAAGCCGATTTTTAGCAAATATGAGCCATGAAATTCGCACCCCACTTAACGCTGTGATTGGCTTTTCAACTCTAGCTAAAAGTGAAGATAGCGCTGAAACCCTCACCGGTTATCTAAATAAAATTAATTTAGCGTCTAAATCATTGTTAAGTTTAATCAATGATGTACTCGATATCTCTAAAATTGAATCACAAAAGCTCACCTTAGAAGTCGCTCCTTTTGATTTGAATGCGCTTCTTGCTCGGATCAGTAGTATGTTCGAGCAAAGCGCAGAACAAAAAGGCATTCACTGGAAAGTTGATAACCAATTACCAACCGATATTTGGTTTGAAGGTGATGTTATGCGAATTGAGCAAATTTTATTAAACCTATGTAGTAACGCCATTAAGTTTACCTATGAAGGTGAAGTAAGTGTTAGCGCATACAGCAAAGAGATCACCGATAGACGTCGTCAAATTACCTTGACTATTAAGGACTCGGGCATCGGTATTGCGCCATCAGAGCAAAGTAAGTTATTTGATGCGTTCACCCAAGCCGATAGCTCAACATCACGTAAATTTGGTGGCACAGGGCTTGGTTTAGCAATCGCAAAAGAACTTAGCTTATTAATGTCTGGAGATATCAGCGTACAAAGCGAGCCAGGTAAGGGCTCTACTTTTACTCTGTCTGTCGAGTTAAATACATGTGCAGCGCAACAAGTAACGGCAAAGCACATACACCAGCATGTTGACTTAAGTAAACTAAAAATACTGGTTGCAGAAGATAACAGCGTCAATCAATTAGTCATAAAAGCAATGCTTAGCTCTTTAGGGATTACACCAACACTGGTTGAAAATGGCGAATTAGCAGTAGAACAAGTTAAAATAAATGACTTCGATTTAGTATTAATGGATTGCCAAATGCCGATTATGGACGGTTACCAAGCCACCGCCTTGATACGTCAAATTAAAAGTACTGAGCAATTACCAATTATTGCCTTAACTGCTGATGTAATGCCTGAAGATAAAGCCAATGCCTTAGCAATTGGTTTTAACGAACATCTTGCAAAACCTCTCGAACTCGATAAGCTTATACAGTGCCTATCTCAATATATTGCGCCAGATAAACCATAAAGATTTATCGAAAACAAAAAACCAAATATGGCTGTCGCACTATTACCAAAATTAATCAGCAACCCACTTAAAAAATAGTAGGCAAAGCATTATGAGCCACTTTTCACATCAATGGTTTAATAGCATCAACCAAATTGACGCAACACAATGGCATTATTTTTTTGGTAGTGACCCTTTTACTCAACACGCTTTTTTATATGCACTTGAGCAAAGCCAATGTGTAAGCGCAAAAACAGGTTGGCAGCCTCACCACTTAGCCGTTTATGAAGGCGATAAACTAGTTGCCCTTGCCCCTGGCTACTTAAAAGCGCACTCCTACGGTGAATATGTATTTGACTGGGCATGGGCTGAAGCTTATGAAAAAAATGGCTTAGATTATTACCCTAAATGGCTGTGCTGTATTCCCTTTAGCCCGATTGAGGGGCAAAGAATACGTATTATGCATAGTAACCCAAAGTTAGTTTATGAGTATATAACAGAGCAACTTAATACCCACTGCGCAAAACAAGCCTGGTCAGGCTGGCATGTAAACTTTTGCGATAAAGCACAAGCCTCACAGCTAAATGATGCAGGTGCCATGCTGAGAACCGGGGTACAGTTTCAGTGGTTTAATAATGAATTTAAAGACTTTGATGATTTTTTAAAAACCTTTAATGCCCGTAAGCGCAAAGCAGTAAAAAAAGAACGCGCTAAAATAACACAGCAAAATATCACCATTGAATGGCTGCAAGGTGAGCAAATCACCACAACAGTGATGCAGCTTTTTTGTGAGTTTTATCAACGTACTTATTTAAAACGTTCAGGCCATTTAGGCTACTTAAACAGCGATTTTTTTAGCTTGCTACACGCCTTAATGGCTGAAAAATTGCTCATTATGCTAGCCAAAAAAGACCATAAAGTGATTGCCGCCACATTAAGTTTAATTGGTGACAATACCCTTTATGGGCGTTATTGGGGAGCAAGCGAAGAGATTGATTCTCTTCACTTTGAGCTGTGTTACTACCAAGGCATTGAATATGCGATTAAGCATAATATTCACTGTTTTAATGCCGGTGCTCAGGGTGAGCATAAAATAGCACGCGGCTTTCAACCCATCACTACTTATTCTGCTCATCATATTATTCACCCCGATTTTAATCATGCTATTGCAGATTACTTAGGACGCGAATGCCAACATATCGACATTTACAAACAACAATGCAGCTCTTTATTGCCGTTTAAAAATGAGTAACTGATTATTTGCAGGCATCGCCGTATCGCTGAGTAACTTAAGCCCTGATTGCACTGCAAGTTGCTCAATCGCTTCGAAATCACGGATACCACTAAGTAGATCGCGACTTTGCAATAAACTGTTAAATTCATTATTACTGGGGCTGGTAAACTCCCCTTTATATTTGAAAGGGCCATATACACACACCACCCCTTGCTGGTTTAAGTGCTGATTTACTCCAGCAAAAAAACGCGTAATTAACTCCCAGCTCACTATATGAAAAGTGTTAGCAGTATATATCGCATCCACTTTATTTACTGGCCAAGGATCGTTTAGGTCAAGTAATAAAGGCGGATGCAAGTTTGCCAGTTGCACCTCATCATGCCATAACTTTATTCCTTGATGATTAACCTCTCGATCACTGGTATACCATTGTAAATGTGGCAATTTTTTGGCAAAGAAAACGCTATGCTGACCCGTCCCCGAGCCTATCTCAAGTACCGACCCTGCATTTTGCAATGCAGGCTGCAAAGCCTTAAGTATATGATTTTTATTATTTTCGCAGGCTTGTGAAAACGGTTTGGTCATACTGATGCACCTAAATTGCAAATGAATGCACAATAGTAAAACAAATTTCAGCTATTCTGTCGTGAGTAAATTAACCAAAATAATAAAATAACTTTAATTTCAATACGTTAAATTATATTTACCGAGCTGGTACGCTATATGCTTTTATTAAATTACTCACTTAATGAGTACTAAACGACAAAAGGATAACATTATGTATATTTCACCCTATACCGCCGTAGACGCTGTAATGGCAATTACCGATAAAAGCCTAGATAAAACGAGTCATGAAACAGATTGTAGAGCAACGGTTATCGACTTACTTTCTCATGTAAAACACACTCAAAAGGCACAAAAAAAACATGAAACAGACCAAATATTTATTCTTGGCTACAATTAAAATTCTGTTTAGCCTTATAACTGGCTGTTTATATAAATACATTATTTAAGTCGACTTAAAATCCGTTTAAGTCGACTTTTTAGTTTTAATCCCACTTGTTAACTTGCCTTGACGCCCCCTACTTTTTAGCTATACCGTTGTAAATAGCAATAACAGCACCATATCTTTTTATATAGCGTAGTTTAATGTCATATATTCTCTTTTTTAGGAGCACTAATGAGTAACTTTAGAACAGAATCAGATAGCATGGGCACACTCGACGTGCCCGCTAACGCACTTTATAAAGCACAAACCCAACGCGCCATTAATAACTTCACGATTAGCAACCTCACCATGCCACAGCAATTTATTATTGCTTTAGCGTATATAAAACAAGCCGCAGCATTAACCAATTTAAAGCTGGGCCATTTAGATAAAACAAAAGCAAATGCAATCGAGCATGCCTGCCAAGAAATTATTGATGGTCAGCATTATGAGCATTTCCCTGTTGATATTTTTCAAACGGGATCAGGCACCAGCTCAAATATGAATGCCAACGAAGTTATTGCAAGTTTGGCTTCAAAACATGCCAATCAACCTATTCACCCTAACGACGATGTGAATATGGGGCAAAGCTCGAATGATGTTATTCCCACTGCAATCGCCTTAAGCAGTGCTATCAGTATTGATAAAAAATTACTGCCAGCACTAGCAAACTTAGCCGACGCCTTAGAGCAGAAAAAAGCAGACATCGGTCATATAGTTAAAACTGGGCGCACTCATTTAATGGATGCAATGCCAGTGACCTTTGAGCAAACACTCAACGCATGGCAATCGCAGGTAAAGCACGCAGCCAGCGGTATTGAACATGCACTAATACGTGTTTGTGAGCTGGCTCAGGGGGGAACAGCGGTCGGCACCGGTATTAATGCCGATCCACAATTTGCTACGCTATTTGCCAAACAGCTAAGTGAAAAAGTAGGGATTAACTTTATCCCCAGTGATAACTTTTTTTATAATATTGGCTCGCAAGATGCCATTGTGGCTTTATCAGGGCAGCTGAAAGTCTATGCCGTTGCGCAAATGAAAATAGCCAACGATCTACGTTGGATGAATTCAGGGCCGCTTGCGGGACTTGGTGAAATAGAGCTTGAAGCATTGCAGCCTGGTTCATCCATTATGCCCGGCAAAGTGAACCCGGTGATCCCAGAAGCCGCTGCAATGGCTAGTGCGCAAGTAATCGGTAACGACGCCACAATTACCGTAGCAGGCCAAGCTGGCAACTTTGAGCTTAACGTAATGCTACCCGTGATTGCTTATAATATCCTGCAAAGTACAGAGATACTTGCTAACAGTGCGCAAGCACTAGCGGATAAAGCCATTGCTAGCTTTAAAGTTAATCAAGCACAGATTGATAAAGCGCTGACTAAAAATCCTATTTTAGTTACTGCACTCAACCCCGTTATTGGCTATGAAAAAGCAGCAAAAATTGCCAAACAAGCTTACCAGCAAGCAAAGCCAATTATTGATATCGCCGAGCAAGAGACTGACCTATCTCGCTCAGAATTAGAGGCATTACTCAATCCAGCTAAATTAACCCAAGGTGGGTTAATGTAAAAGCGCCATTAATGGCGCTTTAATATATTGATAGTAGAGTTTTTATTGCCGTAATGGATGCACCGTGTATGATAGTGATGAATAATTCATCACTATCAGGAACGATTATGCGTACTCCATTACTCGCTCTACTGCTACCGCTTTGCTTAACAGCTTGCTTAGAAACCACCTCAAATGAAACTGAGCAAACTAAAACCAATGCGGTAGAAAACACGTCTACGCCGATACCACAACAAAAACTACCACAAGCGAATAACCAAAATAAAATAGCACAGCAACTACCGGTTGATGCTGCAAAAGAAGTGTCGCTTGATGATATTAAAACAGCAAAAAATAAATTAAATAACCTCATAGCAGATAAACAATGTTCAACTAGTTCACAGTGTAAAGTCAGTGCTGTTGGTAGCCGTGCCTGTGGTGGACCAAGTGATTACATTGTGTACTCTACACAAAGCGCACCCCAAGAGCAGGTTTCAGCCCTAAGCGATACTATCACTCAATTGGAAAGTACCTATAATGCGCAAAAAGGCATGATGAGTATTTGCCAACATTTAACTGCGCCAAGCACTCAGTGTGTTGAAAATAAATGTGTTAAACTTGAAGGCTCTGCGGTAAGTGTATTTTAAGGATTAGATTATGAGTTGTTTGTCATCCGTAATTAAGCTATCAGCTACCTGTGTTGTTATGACTATGCTACTTAGCGGTTGCAGTAGTGCACTAACATCAAGCAAAGCTCAAAACGCGAGTGAATCTGTTTTAAATACTCAACTTAATGAGCTTACAAGTAATAAAAGCTGCACAGCCAGCTATCAATGTAAGGTGTTAGGTGTTGGCTCGCGTGTCTGTGGGGGGCCGAGTAAGTATGTTGTGTACTCAACATTAAATCACTCTCAAGAACAAGCAGAGCAATTAGCGCAAAAAATCACTGAGCAAGAACAACTAGATAATGCAATGCTTGAGTTCAAAGACTGTTCACCAGTGCTAGAAGTCCACTCTTTATGTATTGATAATCAATGTAAAACAGTTAACTACCAGTAGCAGTTCGTTTCGGTGTTAATCTAATAGTGGTATTAACACCGAAATAACCACCACCATGAAAATACACACACCTGCCTTAAAAATGTATTCCAGTGGCATTTTTTTCTGTACCCAGTAAGCATATATAAAACGCACGAAGTAGCTTGCCGCCGTGCCAAATAAAGCAAACATAAGTAAGTAGGCAATCAATAAGATATTCACAGCGGCACTTTTTTAGAAAATAATAGCCCCAGTGTAAGTATTTTACATAAAGAAGGCAAAAGGGTTACTTAGTCTTTTTTGTATGCTCAATGAGTAACTCTGCTACCTGTTGCTTTACCGCTCTTTTATCATCTACTGCCACTTCAAACCGGCTAGCCAATTGCGCTATTTCGTCATCATTTAAATTAAACGATAGTCGTTGCCGTGTTTTTTTAGACTTTACATCAAGACCTAAAATTTTACGGATCATATCTGAGGGAGTGAGCTCTTGATCGATAGCTTGTTTTTTTATCGACTTTTGTACCTCACTACTCAAATCAAATGCCATTTGCGTGGCGCGCACAGCTTGCTCTTGGCGCAACCACTTGTCTTTAGCATCACTCACTGGGCATCTCCAGGAAACAAATCAACAATATCGCTAATTGGGCGAGTTAACGTCAGTGAGACTTCTGTTTCACCTCCCTCCCAAATCTCTATATTAACGCTATGTCCTTCACCAGGAGAGGCTAAGCAAATCATTTCGCATGGTTCACCACCTTCTTGCTCATAGCGAGGCAGCGTTTGGCCACGAAAGTCTTTACTATGAAAATAACATACATAAGGCGATTCACTTTGTTGATAGCTTTTCGCTAAAAATTGCATAAAACGCTCAGGGGTATTTTGTACCGTGATATGTGTTAATGACTCTTCATCAAAAATACGCGCAAATTCATCAAGACCAAAGATCTCTTCAACTTCATCACGCTGAATTTTTATAGAGAAGTTTGCCCACTGTTCACCATCATTTTGCTCTATTTGTAAAAACACCACTTGGCCAGTGTTAGTTTCAAGTACAAATTCAGTATCACTGCTGTGTTGGTACTGATACGTTTGCACATCAATAACGCGCAACGTTTGACCTTTAAGCCATGAAGGATAAGCAAACGAATCAATGACAGTAAACATGTCGCCTTTTTTAAGGTCACTCGCATGATTAAGCTGACGTTCTGGCTTTTTTTTAGATTTGAAAAAATTAAACATATAAGGTGCCTCTGTAAGCAAAAAAGGTAACGGAGCGAAACTCGGTTACCTTTTTGATATGGTTCTAAATGTTAGCTATTTTGCTTCGCTTTAATGCGCGCTAAAATATCAGCACTTTTTGGATTCGTATCACCAATACCTGCTTCAGCCATTTTAGCTTTTAAATCGTCGCCATTAACATCTGCTTCTAGAGACTTTGCAGCACCTAATTGATCAGTACGGTCTTGTTGGCGTTGCTTAATACGCTCAAGCGACTGACGCGCCGATGTCATTGATGAATTATTAGTATTAAGCGTGCTGTTTACAGCCATTGTCGCTTGCTGAACGCTTTCTGTGGTTTTAACCATAGTAAGCTGACGCTGATTTTCCTTAATTGATTTTTCAGCATCTTTTACTTGCTGCTTCAAAGTCACTATGTGATTACTAAAGCCCGCTAACACTTGCTCGTGCTCAGCTTTCTCAGCTTCAAAGTCACCAATTTTTTCTGCAATTTCTAATGCTAATGCTTCATTCCCTTTTTCAAGGGCTTGACCTGCATAAGCTTCATGCTCGGCAATTGATGCATCTACTGCGCTAATTTTACGCTTAGTTTGCATTTCTTTAGCCATCACTTCTGTTAGGCTTTTTTTAGCACGGTGTAACGCATTTTGTGCATCAGCAATTTCTTGCTCAAAAATACGAATACCATTGGCATCAACAATTGCTTCGCCTGCTTCACGTGCGCCGCCACGTACTGCTGTAAATAATTTTTTTAAAATACTCATAATCTTAACTCCACTAACTAGCTACTAATCGTTTAAATATAAGGTCACGGCTTCTAGTGCATCTATAGCGTTATCAGCTAATGTCACTAGTTCGTGGGTAACATCATCTAGAGATGAATTTACCGACAGTGCACCAAAAATCGCGTATTTATTATCGATCTTAGCAAATGCACTCAGTGGAATTGGCACGTTTAAACGCAGTAGTGTTTCGTTTAACTCGTTGCGTAATTCACTTTTTACTTCATCTTCGTCAAACAAGTAGCTAATACATAGTAATTGCTCTTGTGTTTGAGTAACAAAAATTGGAAGCTCATCGTTTCCATCAACAATGACTTGTAAAACATCTTGCTCACCTGGATTGGCAATCAAGAAAGACTCAAAGTTAGCACCCTCAGTTTCAAAAGACGCTAATTTTATTGAAAGTTCATTTAATTCCATGTCTCTGCCTTTTTGTCGTTTGACATATTATGTCTGAGTTAAGATTCGCATGGTCGACATATTATGTCAACCATGTTTTATTAATTTTTATACAATTCACTTTCTATTTGCCAAGCAGCCCTGTAATAATCATATAAACGACCAGAACCTAACCTATTGACTTCAATATCGTTCACTTGTTCAAAATAGTTATTAGGAAATGCAAAACTGGCTAATAAATATTTTTTACTAATCCACCGAGATGGCACTGGCATATCAGTTATATTGCTAATACGGGCACTAGGTGATTGCCCCATTTTAGTCGCAATAGTCCATCCCCATTGACCAAACGAAGGAATGTTTTGCTGATATTGCTCTACATAATCAAAACCTGCGGCTTTCACCGTTTTAGCAATACTTAAAAATGCCTTTTTCGCATGATAAGGCGATGTTGACTGTACCGCCATAGCACCATCAGGCGCTAATAATTGGCGTACATGATTATAAAAGTAATCGCTGTACATCTTATTAAGATCAGGGTGATTAGGGTCTGGCAAATCAATTAAAATAGTATCGAACTGCTTTGACTGATCCAGTAACTTTTCGACTTCTAAAAATGCATCGCCCACAATAATATTTGCTCGCGGGTCATACATCGATTCATTATTGAGTGCTACCAACCGCTGTTTAATCTCTTCTGGCGGTGTGAATTTATCGTCTTCATGGCCAAATAAATTCAGTAGCTGGCCATCTAAATCAATTAGTGTGACTTCTTTGACTGGCCACTTTAATACATCACGCATGGCTAATCCGTCACCGCCACCAATAATCAAAACACGGTCATGACGATTAGATGCGAGCATTGCAGGATAAACAAGCATTGAGTGATATATTTGCTCATCTACACTAGAGAACTGCAAACGACCATTTAAATATAGATCAGTAATTGGCTGAGGCTGATTTTTACTTAAACGCTCTGTTAGCACCACATGTTGATACTTAGTCGCCTGAGAGTAAATAACTTTATCTTTGTATAGTACGTTACTTAGGTTATCCATCCAGCTACTACCAAACTGCAAAATAAAAGCGAATAACACCAGCAGTAATATATGGCAAACCAATAGCAACTTAGCAAAGCGTACATAGCTATGGTAACGCCATAAAAAGGCAAGTCCGGCAATAATGTTAAATAGCGCTGTCCAAGCGGCGGCTTGCATTATTGGCATCGCGAGCATAATACTCACCCAAATTGCCGCGCCAATACCAGCGCCAATATAGTCAGCCCCATATATAGTGCCGGCGTTATTTTCTAAAAAACGTCCATAAACATGCTGGCGAATGCGCGCAATAAGCGGTATTTCCATACCAATAAATAGCCCTAATATTAAGCCAAATACATAAGGTAAAAAGCGAGACCACTCTTGCAGCTTTTGAAACACGTAACCATTAAGAATAACGTCAGGTGGAATATTAAAAATACTTGAGAATAAATGAGGGAGTGAATAACTCACGGCAATAATGCTGGCAATGGCTAATATACAGCCCATACCTATGAGCGCAATAATACTCTCTAGCCAAGCAAATGCGGTGAAGGCATCTTTAAACCAACGCGCTAAAAATGCACCCATCCCCATAGCTACAATCATAGTGCCTATCATGGCGTAAATTGCACTCTCAACTGAGCCGAGTACTCGGCCAGCATAATGAGAAAGTAAGTATTCATAAATAAGGCCGCATCCTGCGAGTACGGCCATAACAGTGATCAGTAAAATATCATGCCCAAGTAAATTAAATTTACTTGGGGAAGCTTGAGTTGATGACACGTGATTATGCACCCAGTAGTGTGGCCATAGTGATCCCGACAGCAAATGACACAGCTGCAGAAATAGCGGCAACACCCACATTCTTTTGACGATTCACTTCATCTGAAATATTACAGCCAGCAAGAATGATTTTAATCGTCAGTAAGTGCAGTAAAATGAAAGCAACCAAACAAACAACGGCGCTTAGCGCCCAGTAAAGTAAACTCGCATTAATATTGTCAGCAGCATAAGGAGCAATGCCTGTTGCAGCAGTAATGGCTAATGCACTACCAATTAAAAAGCCTGCATAACGAACACCTACTGCTAAATTACCATCAATAATAGCCTGTTGTAGGCAGTCGCCACTTTTATTGGTGCGCTTAAATAACTGCACGCGATATTGGCTTACTAACAGCAATACCACACTACCAATTACAAACGCAGCAATAACAATAGGAATGCCATGCCAACCTTCAGTAGCAACCCACAATAGGGCTGAGCGGATAACCACTGCAACACTTACTACATGGCCAAAATCAATAATTGACGCAGTAACGTTACCTTTGACTATTTCGTTATGTAAGCTCACTTTACGCAGCGCCACTTTATCTTGAAAAAAGTGACCCAGCTTTATAAGCAAAATTGCTAATGCGCCATAGCCAAGCATTAACAGAGCTTCTTTTTGTAACGTAGCAGCAAAAGCACCACTACTCACGCCCGTTAACACAATCGCAAGTGCTACCAAACCAGCGGCAAAGCTTATTCCAAATGCAAAGTTATCGCGCTCGGTAATTTCATCATTGGCGTGTAAATTAGATACCCAACCTTTAATATACTTTAAGCTCACAAACAGTAAGATGATAATTGCAAAGTCCACAGACAGTGCTTGCAAAGACCACATAGTTATTCCATTAAATTCATACATATTATTCTAACTCCAACGTTATTCTTTACTTACCACGACTTACGCCGCGCGAGGTTCTGCTACTGCTATTACGAACCGATCCTGAATTATTGCTATAACTACTCGCTCTTGAGTAACTGCTGCGACTTTTAGGCGGCGTATAACTGCTGCGACTCAAACCTGATGCACCTGTTTTTTTACTCGCATAAGGACTAGTGAACTGCTTGCCTTGGCGTTGGTAAGATTGTCGTGTACGTGTTTCTAATGCACTTTGGGTTTTTATTTGTTTAGGGCTTGAGTAACGAGTACGACCATAGTCATTGTAGTAACTATACTTACGGCGTTTACTCCAACTTCCGTATTCAACTCGGTCAAATACATCACCCAAAATACGGTACATGCCGTACCATTGCCAAAAGCTAATACCGCTACTATTCGTTTGCCAATTACCATAGTTAGGATTACCTACCATTTGGTTACCGACCCCTTCGCCTTCAGCTTTTTGGCTTATAGCACCAACTCGTGCCAAAGAACCATTCGACATATCCGCAAGCATATTAATAGGATCGGTTAAGGCATCAGAAAATAACGTTGGCTTGGCGGCTTCACGCAATAAATCAATATTGTATAAAGTGTCTTCGTAAGGAGGAATTAAGTAATTACCCTTAATATCATCAAGGCGTTGGGTTAAGCCACTATAAAGGGCTCCCTGGCGTGTGGCATCAAGGCTAACTACATCAACAACCTTACTGAGTTCAGGTTGCTGTTGTTTAAGGATACGACTGTATTCTTTAAGAATAATCGCATTACGTATACTACCATTATCAAGTGCTTTACCAAGCTGAGTAAGCTCGACATCGGCCTTTTTAATGGACTCTTGAATTGTTTGTTGTAGCTGTTCTTCTTTAGATTGACAACCAATCAGTGCTGTAAACAAACAAAACAGGCTGAGAAGTTTCCAAGCTTTTATATTCGACATTCATGTCACCTGATTTACTAAATTATCCTAGATAGTTTTACACAGGACAGTTATTAAACCAACAATGAAATTGCAACAAGATGATAATTTAGGGACTAGTTTAAAGATGCAAGGAAAATAACTAAGATCAGTAAAGAGAGAGTGCTGATGGTAATACTTCAAAACTTATAACTGAGGGCTTAACACTGACTTGTATTTAGAGTAACTGTCCTACTTCTTAGCGACAGCGCAGTAGCATGTAGTGGCAGAACAGCGTGGAGAGTCATAATGAAGGTGGCTTTTGGCTATTATACCAATCCGCAATAATACTCAATCATTTTGCGGGGCTAAACGTGTCGCTATCTGTGTTAAAAAATTCTCATTTAGAACAACTAAATAGCGAATTGGTATAACTGGTGCCTTTCACCTCGAACCTGCATTTTCACTTTCCTACAGACGTAAAAAAACCCGTTACATCGCTGTAACGGGTTTCTCTTATTTGGATCCTGGTAATGTCCTACTTTCACATAGCAAATGCTACACTATCATCGGCGCTGTTTCGTTTCACTACTGAGTTCGGCATGGGGTCAGGTGGGTCCAAAACGCTATTGTCACCAAGCAAATTTGGTTGTCAGTCCGTATCACTACGCACTAACTAAAATTTGGAATTCTGATAATAAAGTCTTCAAGTATCTACTTTAGTTATATTAACTTCTTCGCTTAAACTATCACATAAAACGCGTTTGGCGTTGTATGGTTAAGCCTCACGGGTAATTAGTACAAGT